>JAZKFE010000086.1:25295-32247 GCA_040386595.1 Planctomycetota bacterium
GGGCTTGCGCCCACGGCTAAGTTCTATCGTCCCTATCGGGACTGAAAATGCTCCAATCGGAACGGAATCGTGGCGACGCTGCTCGGCAAACCTGTCACTCGAAAATTAAAGGACAGGCATCTATTGGCTTCGTAGGCGAGAGTGCTCTCGCGACCACGATATGAGAGCTGACTTCCCTCGACATCATTAAAATTGGCCGACTTCGGCGATCTCGATGTTCTCGATTGTTGCGGCTGGAGTTGTTTCTGCGACGCGGACTCGGCCGATCAGCCAGAGACTGATGAGCGTGGAGGCCGCGGCGATCCAGCCCACGATGCCAAAATGGTGGAGCTTGCCGTCTGATGATTCTGTGATCAGGACGCCTCCGAGATAGGCACCGAAGCCGCTGGCGATGTGTTGTACCGAGGAGTTCGCACTCAAGAATCCACCGCGACGGCGTGGTTCGACACTGCCGGTGATCATCGCCATGGCCGCGATCATCCGGCCGACGTTGCTGACCATGAGCGCGCCAAACACGGTTGCCGCCACGATTGCCGAAACAGGTGGCAGGTGGGTGATGACCACCAGCAAAATTGCTGACAGAGGGGCGACCAGTCGGTAGATTGTTAATTTTCCATATCGGTCAGCAAGCCTGCCGACAATCGGGGCCGCAATCAGGGTGAGCACCCCGCCCACGACGTAAATGATGGGCAGTTCCTGCTCCGTCATGCCGACGTTGGCGACGAGGTAGGTACTCACGTAGGGGAAGACGGTGAAGCTGCCGATCATTAAGGAAATACTGAGAGCGAACGCTTTGATGTGGTTGGTGTGGCCGAACGTGACCAGGAGTGACCGGAGCGGGTGCTCGTGAGAATCGTGGATATGCCCATCTAATGGCGGTAAGGCGAAAGGCATCAGAACGAGGGCCGGAAGTCCGCCGATCACCAGTGCGATAAACGGGACATGCCAGCCGTAGTTTGTCCCCAGTAGTAGACCCAGCGGAACGCCGGCGACGGATGCCAGGGCGAAGCCGGTCATCAACGAACCGGTGGCCCGGCCGCGGCGATGCTCGGGGAAAACGTCGCCGATAATCGTCATCGCCATGCCGCCTAAGATACCGCCAAACGCTCCCGTCGCGATGCGGGCCGCGACGAGCAGGTGGTACGTCGGGGCAATCGCACACAAAAACGTGCCGACGAGAAATCCGGAATAAAAAACGATAAACGTCGTGCGACGGGCGAAACGGTCGACAATGGCGGACGCAATGAGTCCGGCGGCTCCGGCGGCAAACGTATAGGACGAGACAATCAAGCCAAATTCGGCGGGACCGATGTCCAGAGTCCGCATAAGTTGCGGGCCCAAAGGCATCACAATCATGAAGTCGACGATCGTCGTAAACTGAACCGCAGCAAGGATAATGAGAACCAATTGCTCGCGAAGCCGGTTGCTTTCTGAATCGTCTGAATTTTCCGCCGCCATTGCTGAATCACCCTTTTCGCATTTGGAATCGTCACTTGCTACTCGCAATTGTGACAGGGCAATGACAATGGTCTAGGTGTTCCGGTTCACCGCGGTGAAGCTGGATGCGAAGCGCAAGAGCCACGTCACGCTGGGGCTGCCAACACGCGTTCAAAGCGCAAGCGATTGTCTCTCCGTGATTTATGTGGAGTAACACTCGCTGGCGCTATTCGAAGTGACGCTGTAATACCGGACCGAAAGAGAGGAAGAAGTGATCTCACGCCAAGGCGCGAAGGCGCAAAATAACGAACAATTTAGGTTGAGCTCTGGGACTTCGTGCCGTAGCGACTTTGCAGGAGATCTTCTGTAAAGACTATGCTGCCACCTGTTGCTGAGCGGTTCCCTGGCTTAGCTGCCCACAGTGACAGTTCCTGCGGTGACGTCGATCTTAAATGAGTTCGACTCTTCTTTTACTTGTACCGGCGTCGACAGGCGATAGGACTTGGGCTCGGTGCGGCTGACGGCGCGAGTCGGAGTGACCCCGTCGGCCGTTCCGCCTTGGAATTTCTCGTCGACCAACACGGTATGTGAGCCCTTCAGTGCTCCACGCTTGCCCTGTTCATATTCCAGAACAAACTTACCGCTGCTGTCCGTGGCGGCTGTCGACGGACGTCCGCTTTCAGGACGAAATTGTACGCTCACATCAACCAGCGGCACCCCGTTCCGCAGGACAACTCCGGAAACCGGATAGACTTTCGGTCCCGTGGGGCCGCCGCACCCCGCGATTGCCACAATTCCCACCGCCGCGATTTGCCAACTTGCACTCACTGCCTGCTTGAACCACCACATCGCATACCTCGACCATGTTTCTGGTAAGAAGATCTAGCCGACCACGACTAGAACCAAACAGGAGCCAGCAGGAATACCTCACAGCCGGCTCCGGGATCATGCTGTTCTCCGCGCTGCGCCGTGAGACTAATACTCACCAATCACGGTGTTGTCGTTACGAGCGGAGAGACGTTGTAGCGTCATATAGTCCATGTTGTTCGAGAGGAATCGCACGGCGCCATCGGCGAACAACAAGTGCGCACCACCGGTGTGAGACGAGGTGATTCGCGTGTGGCGGAAGTAGGGTTGCTCGTCGCCGTTGGCGGATTGAGTCGAGTTGATCGGCGCCCGGATGATGGTCATATTCAACCACCAATCAGTGTCGCCCCCTGCTCCGCCAGACCACGCCCCGCCGTCGTGATTTCCTGCCCGGCAGTCTTTGTCCGCGCGGCTGCAACCAGAATCCGTCGCCCCTTGTTCACCGACGACGACCGTGTTGGATGCCCCATCAGTGACATCGGCAATCCGCACGGGACGGGCATCGCTATAAGTTCCGTTCGAAGCCACAATCATCCCGTTGTAATTCGAACGATAATAGCCCGTCCAAGTGCTGGGAGTCGGGCAGCACGCTCCACTTCCAGGGTTGTCATAGCAACCAGCAATGCCCACGTAGTTGCCGACTTGATAAGCCAGCGTCGGAGGGGCACCCAGTCCCGTTGTCCCGGCGGATGATGTCTGAATACGGACCTGCGGCAAGACGCTCGAAGGGCAATTCAATGCCGGCATGCGCAGGGTGTTGGTGATCGACCAGTTCCGATTGGCGTTCCCGTTTTGCATCGTCCAATCGGTATTGGAAAACACCATTTGATTGTAGGCGGCAGCCTGATCCATCATCGGCAGCAGTCGCGTAATCCAGGATGCACCTCGGTTCGTCGACCCTGGTTCCGGGACGACATTGCCTGGAGGAAATGCGTTGACGGCATCGTGGTAATTGTGCAACGCCAGCCCCAATTGCTTGAGATTGTTGCGGCATTGCGTGCGTCGAGCGGCCTCGCGGGCCTGTTGCACGGCTGGCAACAACAAGGCGATTAAGACCGCGATAATCGCGATCACGACGAGCAGCTCGATCAGGGTAAACCCTCGCGGCGAACTCTTACTGCGCATGACAAGTCCTCCAAGAAACAAAAGAAATACAAAAGCACAGCCGAAGAGGCGGGCAAACGACCGCACTCTAAATAGATGATCAGGGCAAGCCGGAAGCGCATCCGGCGGCAAGCAATGCCTGGACTTAAATATCTGCTACTGGCCGGATCCAAGGAGACGTCCGGGCCAGCTGAAGTTCACCGAATTTAAGGAGAGTGTCGGTCCTGAATCAGGACGTCTCTCGAATCACCAGATTGGTTTCGACTAGCTCGATTTCTCCGACACCTTCACCGGTTTCGATTTGCCGGTGAAGTTTCGTTACCACGTGATTCATCAGTTCAGACAACTGATGAGTCACGGTTGTAATCCGCGGGTCAAATACCGCGGCAAATTGTAGATCACCCCAGCCCACGATCGAAATTTCATCGGGGACACGCACCCCCAGAGAGCGGAACGCACGCAGTAACCCGACGGCCGTAAAGTCGGTGTCGCAGAGTACGCTGTCAGCATGCCATTCCGAGATGATCGTCCGCGCCAACTTTTCAAACCGGGGATAGTCCTCGGGATGACTGATCATCCAGCCGCGTGTTTCTTGATGCACGTCCTGCAGGTCAAACTGGACGCCGCATTCCACCGCAGCCTGGCGATAAGCCTCAATCCGGGCCTGAATGGATGGCGTTTCCAGCTCTTCGGTAATCAATATCGGATGCTTACGTCCGCGGCTCTGCAAATGCGCAATCGACGCACGAGCCCCCGAAGTGACATCACTAATAACACCGGTGACGCCGGGAATCCGCAGATCACCGACAACGGTCACGACGTTAGACATCTGTCGCAACAGGTCCGCCACTGCGGCCCACTGCGGTTCATTTTCATGCGCAAGATACACGACACCATCCACCCACCCCGAACCTGCGTCGCGCAGTAACTGCGCGATCGGTTCGAGGCTATCGATGGCTCGTGTCGCCAGAATTCGAAAGCCCTGCTTCTCTGCCGCTTCATGTAACCAGGTCAGGACACGCTGAGCGAGAAAGTTCTTCCAGTCGTGAGCCACGACCGCAATCACACCGCTCCGCTTGCCCGCCAGTTGCTGAGCCGCCGCGTTTGGACGATACCCCAGTTCCGTGGCAATCTGCCGGATCCGCTCGGCGGTCTGGGGGCTGACCCCGATCCGACCATTTCCGGTCCCCATCAACACGGCGGAAACTGCCATCCGCGAGACACCTGCTCGCTCAGCAATATCGGCCATTCGAGGGACAGGTAGATTGCGAGGTGCCACGGCTGATACTCACAAAAATTACGATTCGCAGTTCATATCTCGCGATATTATCATTTCGGGACGATCACGGCAATTGTTATGCCGTCCATTTTCTCATTTTCTCTAAAATTGTTATGGCACTCGTTGTAAATATATTTAATACCAATAGGTTACGGTGTTTCTCTGGGTTTGTCGATTGCGTCTTGGTGACAAGTCGTGATGTCATGTTGCTCATGAACAATGCACCGCGTGCCCATCTGCGTTGCCTCAGTCCCAGATTTTGGAAACAGGGGCGCTCCTGTGTGGCATCGCTTATTGTCCCTGGATGTGCGAGTCGGGGGCTCATCTTCGAGATGGCTCGGTGGACTTGGCGTGGATAAACTGAATGTGGGGCTATGTTGCGACTGAATTGTGATTGCGGGGTGATCTGCCCGTGCTTGCGGTTTGTATGGTTGTCTCGGAAAGTGAAGGCGTCACAAGCGTCGCGAAACTAGAGCGATTGTTCTGTAGGATGGGCATTCCTGCCCTGTCGCTTTTGGGCATTTCCTACGAAGAGACGGGCAGGAATGCCTTGGGATTACCCTACTTTGGACACCTTTTTAAACTATCAATGCTTGGAAACTCAGGAGTTTTTTAAATTCTGTAGGACCAGTAAGCCCAAAATCGAAAGTCGGTCCTACAGCTGACGTTAAAAAACGCTGATTTCTCAGGGATTTTTGCGACTAAAAAGTAGGGTAATCCTAAGGCAGGAATGCCCATCCTACAAGATGATTGCTTCGCTCCAGGAATTGTCGCTGTGGCACAGCATAGGCAAATCACGTTGTAGGAGTTGAAACAGGGCCTGGAATCGATTGGCAAACCACATTATGTCTCCGCTCTGGCTCGGTACTAAACAGGCCATATCTCTCTATCGATATTCTGCCCGCCAGTCATGCGGAAGATGGCTTGTTGGAGTCGTCGGTGTCATCTATTTGGCCGTGGCATCGCAGCTCTATGCCGAGCCCCCGCCGGCAGCGAAGCCGCCCCTTCAGAATCAAGTCCGATCGCTGCTCCAAGAGCTTGATGCGGACCAACTGGCGCGACGCCATAAAGCGGAGCGCGAGTTACTCGATATGGGGCATGTCATTCTCCCGCTGCTGCCTCCGCCGGAACTTCTGCCGAATCCCTCCGTCCGGGCCACTGTGGCCCGAGTTCGAGTCACCCTGGAGCGTCGTAAAGCGCGGGAGTCGGTTCAGCCAGCACAAATCACGATCGCGTCAAAAAATCTCAAACTCCGAGATTGGCTGCAGCAGATCGAAACTCAGACAACGAACCACCTCGATCTCGAAGATCTGCCACCCGGCATCTTGGATAGTGAGGTCGATCAAGACTTGCCGCCGACCACATTCTGGCAAGCACTGCAGACGGTTCTGCCTTCGAAGCAGGTGCGATTTCAGTTCGCCCCTGACTCCTCGGACTTGAAGCTGGTTCCTGAAGGGACACCTGGTACCGATGCCGCCTGGAAGGTGGCGATTGATGGACCGTTTCGCGTGGCGGTTGACTCGGTCCGCCCGCGTAAAGTCGCGGGAAATGATCAGCAGCAACGACTGCGAACGGAACTGTCGGTGGCGCCGGAACCTCGACTACGAGCCTTATTTTTAAAACTCGCGGCGAAGGATTTTCGAGCCACAGGCCCGGGAAACCGAGTCTTTCCGGCGTCCGACGCGGCGGCGCAATTTGACTTGCCCTTGGGGGAAGGAGGTCGCTTCGTTCGCTGGAATCTCGACTTCACGGCTCCCAGCGCGCTATCTAGCGCCGAGATCTTCCCTTTGAAGATTGAGGGGCAAGCGACAATGCAGATTGCCGCGTCCAGTGAGCATATCCGGTTCACGGATCTGGTAAATGGTGCGGGGACCGCCCGCCGTCGCGGTGGTGTCACAGTGGCGATGCAGAAGGTTCAAGCTAAGTTGCAGGCTGATGGTACGCAGACGATCTCGATCAAAGTGCTGGTGGCTTACGACACCGGTGGGCCAGCATTTGAATCGCACCGCACCTGGATCTTCCACAACGAGGTCTATCTCGACCAGCATGTTGGCGACCCATTGCCTGCCAATGGAGGTTTTGAAACCGATCTCCAGACTAACGGGGCCGTCGGAGTGACCTATCATTTTCAAGGAGTGAAAGGCCCGCTCGCCGACTACGAATTCGTCTATGTCGCCCCGACATTGATCATCGATGTTCCGGTCAAGATTCAGCTCGATGCGATCCAGCCGCAGGCGGCGCAGCGAACCCTCGACTGCGCGCCGG
>JAZKFE010000087.1:0-29264 GCA_040386595.1 Planctomycetota bacterium
CCAAAGACGATGTTGTGACAGAGCACTTGGAAGAATGCCGGGCCGCTGTTGCCCCGCTGACATTGAAATATTTTCTGTCGCCGGGAGCCGGATTTGGATGCCGCCGATTTCTGGGTGTAGATCGCCTATGATGCTTGGGGTTGTCGGGAAGCGGGGCAAGGCGTGCGGCCCTTTCTTGACGTCTTGATGGTGATACCTGGGGGACGATCTGTAAGTCCCGACGCTCTTTCTGGTTTCCGCTGAAACCGAGAGAGGGGCAAGTGTGGTATCACCTCTGTAGGACGGGATGTCTCCGTGATCGGACCTGAGGTGGAATTAGTCGAACGGTGCCTGGCAGGTGATGCTGCCGCGGCGCGCCATTTCGTCGAAACCTTTCAAGGGGCGATTTTCGGACTGTGCTGCCGTATGGTGGGGCAGCGCGAAGATGCGGAAGATCTGACTCAGGAAGTGTTTACGCGCGCTTTTCGGAGCCTGGGGGGGTGGGACAAGTTACGTCCACTCAAACCGTGGCTGCTGATGATTGCCGCGAATTGTTGCCGCACGGCATTGTCGAAACGGATCCGATTACCCACGCCGAACGAAATTCTCAATGAACTCCCGGCCAAGCCGGAAGTCCTTCGCGATACGGATTTTTCTGAGGCCGTACAACGGGCTTTGGGAACTCTTCGCGAAGATCACCGAACGTGCTTTATCTTATTTTACGAACAAGAGTTAAGTATCTCGCAGATCAGCGAAGTCCTGGGGTGTCCGGAAGGCACGATCAAGACTTGGCTGCATCGCGCTCGCCGGGATATCGCAGAAATCCTGCGAAGTCTCGGGTTTGATCGAGGACCGGATTAGAGAAGACCGAATGAGAATCGGGTGACCGTTTGACCCATTGCCGAAATGACTCGGTATTTCAGATGGTGTAGACAGATGAGTGTTCCCATGGAATGTCTAGAATTTGAGCGACTTCTGGAGCAGCGTTTGGACGAACGACTCGTCCCGCGGTGCCCGGAATTGCAAACGCACGCCCAGACGTGTGTCCCCTGCACTTTCCTGCTGGAAGATGCGGAGTTGCTGTCGCGGGGGATCGCTGCGTGGCGTGGTCACCTGCCTGCGGCTCCCAGTGACCTGGCGGCTCGAATTACCGGGCAAGTCCTGGCGATCCTGCCGCCGCAGTCACCGGTTCGACCCCCGGAGCTGCGGGTTGATCGGCGATCGTCTCCGAACGAGCCTCCTCGTACGTGGCAGACTTGGGCGGTCCTCGCGGGTTCCGTTGCCGCTGTCTGGTTCGTGTTCCTGGGGACAACCCCGCGCCCCGATCGCGCTGAGCGTGTGGCGAGTGTTCCCACCTCTGTTCCTGAATCCAAACCGAAGACCGATCTGGGGGCGGTTCTCGTCTCGGCGGAAGGGGCTTATTCGAAGCTGGCTACCGAGTCGTTAGCGGCGGCGCAGGATTTCGCCCTGCTCTGGCCTACCAGCAGTGCGGCGTCGGACGCGGGATCGTCCCCGTCGGCACCCGGCGAAGATGGTTCGAACTGGACTCCCTCGTTGTCGCGTGAGCTGGCTCCGATTGGAAACTCGGTGGAAGATGCCTTGGATTTCTTACGCCGGACTGTGCCGCGAGTAGAGAAGTCACAAATCTAAGCCCGAGGTGTGAGCGGTCCTGTTTCGATCATACCTGCGGCGAGCTAAGATTGCCGTCACCGCCGAAGAATCGGGAGACCCTTGCCCCCCGGCTCATCTCAACTCCAAATTATTCATGCTGCAGATTTGCTTCATTGACTTCCCTTCCCCTTCCTGAAACGTCACGAGGTCTTCAACTCCTATGCTTGGCAAAGTTCGAATGTCTCGATGGCTGAAACTGCGTCTGCTGGCTTGCTATGTGTTGCTCGTGGCCGGCGGCTCGATTGTCGCTGCGGAACCGCGTCGTGAGCTGTGGCAGTTGGTTTCCAAGGACGTGGGTCTGGCGGTGGAAGCTCGAGGCCTGTCCGAACAAGCCCGTCGGTTCCTGGGTTCTGAGTTGTTTCAACGCATCCAGCGGCATTCGTCCTGGCAGCTTGTTTTGCAAAGTAAAGAAGCCAAGGAGATCGAAGAGCTGCAGCGCACCGTGCGCGACGTCACCAAGCAACCACTTCACGGGTGGCTCGATAAATTGTTCGGGCAGGAAGCCTTGCTGAGCGTCGTGCCACAGCCTGAAGGCCGTCCGCATTCGGTGCTGTTGTTGCGTTTGGCGCGGCCCGCGGATTTGACCGAAATCCTGGCCGCATGTCAGCAGCTGGAGCCGCGCACGGAAACTCGGCTGGAGCATCAGGGGCAAGCCTATTTCCGTCGGACGAAAGTGGAAGAACCCACCGAGGAAATGTTTTATGCCTTGCTCGACGATGTTCTGGTCTTAAGCGACCGGGCAGAATCGTTGACGCCCGTGTTGGATCTGGCGCGTGATCCTGAGCAGCGCCGCAGCATTCATCGCGACCCCAACTTTCAGCAGACAATGAAAGCGTTGCACGCCTCGTCGGTGATCCGCGTGTTTATTCAGCCGGTGGCATGGGGGGCGACGCGGGACGCACAACAGGTCCCCTCGACAGACTTAGTGGGACGTCTGATTCAGCGGGCGTGGTCCCGTTGTCAGGGAGTCGGGATTGGGATCCGGCAAGAATCGGGGCTCATTACTGAGGTCGTCGCTCGATCCGATGATCTGGCGAACGACTCCGTCTGGATGAAGCTGGTTGCCAAGACGTCCGGAGCCCCCGCATTTTTGGCTCGCGTCCCCAATTCTGCCGTGCTGGCGTTTGCCGGGCGTCACGATTTGGCGGATGTCACGGTGTGGGCCTTATCTCAGATCCCGCCGGAAAATCTGAAAAAATGGAAAAGCACGCGGCAAGTGATTAGCGGCTTCTTGTTGGGAAGCGATTTGCTGACAGAGATTTTGCCGCAGTTGCCGGCTGATTTTGGTGGTTTCTTAATCCCACGGAGCGATCTCGAATTGGATGCCCCTCCCGTCGATGGATTGCTGGCGGTTTCGTTGCCGACGGCGACTGCCGAAGACGCGGGCAATCAACAGGCCCGACCCACTGTTCGGAACTCGATCGATAACGCTTTGCGGACGGCTGTCAGCATGCTGGCCGCGATGCACAATTCGACCTCGGAGGACAACGCGACGATCGAGCAAGTCGATCAGAACGGCGTCACCGTGCATTGGATCGAAAGCCTGGGGGCACTCCGTCCGGCCTATGCGATGTCTCCGGACTATTTCTTGGTCGCCAGTTCGCCCCAGTTGATCCGCGATTTTCTCAGTCAGTCCCCCTCGAATACCTTGGCGGCGGATGAACGCTGGAAGAAGCTACGAGAATTTTCGTTTGCCGATGCCAGCCAGATTGTGGTCCTGCAGGGGCGGCTGCTGGCATCCGTCATTCGTGAACGGCGGGAATTTCTCTTGAAACAATTGGAAGCGTGCCACAAACTGCAGCCAGAAGATGCTGGAAAACGCCTCGATCGCATGCTGGAATGGGTTCAGCTCAGCGACGCCGTCGTGCTGGCGAGTTCCTGGCACGCGGATCACATTAAGCTCGTCCTGGTGCTAGCCGTTTCGCCGACCGAGCCTGCGAAGCCATAAGTTTGTGTGACGCGCCGGGCATGGCTGTCATTCGAGACGATTGGGGTAACGCATGGAGAACATGCTGCTGCATCCACTCCAGGTTGAGTATCAGGTGCAAGAAACCTGGCTCGGGGTCTGGAAGCGATTTCTCTATGCGGACGGCCGAATGTTCGCCGAATTTCGCTCGCACGGAACCGTGTTTGGCTTGCTGCTAGTACACATCACGTGGGGCCGTAATCCCGAGACTCTGCGACGTGTCACCGCCAAGGGCATCATCGCGATCGGTCGGTTTGCGTTTGGCGGATTGGCGATCGGACAGGTTTCAATTGGTGTGATTGCCATCGGCCAATTGGGAATCGGTCTGTTACTCGGACTCGGTCAAGCGACCAGCGGACTGGTCGCGATCGGGCAATTAGCCATCGGCGGATTCGTGGGGATTGGCCAGATGACGTGCGGCCAAATGGCCATCGGTCAATTGGCGATGGGCGCGTATGTGTTGGCCCAATTTGGAGTAGGCGATCACGTCTGGGACATGCGCCACGCCGACCCCATCGCCGTCCAGTTTTTCCGCCTGCTGTTGTTCAAGTGATCGGCGTTTCGGGCGGAGCTGTTTTACTGCCGACTTCGACAACGTCGATGGGTAGCCCAGATTCTCGAATCTGGGTGAGCGTAGCGAACAAGAGGTTGTAGCTCCTTCGACTATGTATTCTTTGCCTACGAAGAATCCCGGTGCTGACGCGACCGGGCTCGCCTCGAATGGGGTTGTAGCCCCCTGTCGCGGCATCTTCGACAAAACAAAACACCCGTGGCCCAGCTCGGCAACGGGTGTTTTTTAACGCTATTTTCACTGCGTCAATTCAAGATGTTAAATCGCCGTCAATGCATCGAAATTACAGCTTGAACTTGGCAACCGGGGCCTTGATGACCTTGGATACGCCATTTTTCGCGTCGACCTTAACGACCAGTTTACGCTCGATGTAGCCCGAGCTTTCTTGCCACACGACGAATTCGTGTTCGCCAGGAGGCAGATTAGAAATCTTGAATTTGCCGTTTTCGTCGGTGACGGCGGCATAGGGGTGATCCAGAACCAACCACCAGGCGGTCATCCACGGATGGATGTCGCATTTGACTTGCAGGGGCAAGCTCTCAGCAACCTTGGGGGTCACCGGCACACCGGTTCGCTCGTTGGCCTTAATTGCCGAGTTGAACGGGTTGCCGCGCACCGGATAGGTGTGCGTGTTGTGACCGATCGGGTCGCCCGACAGGACTTCAACCGTCTGGTCGTTGCGAACCAGCAACGCGTGCGGCAGGAACTGGCAGCCCTTTTGGTCAAACGTGACCTTCGGCTCTTTCGACTTCTTCAGGTCGGCCGGCATTCCGGCGGGGGCCTTCTTCAAGTAGATGAAGACGTTCTGGATACCCTTGTTCTTCGGGTTGACGACCAGCTTCTCATTGGCGACTTCGGTCACGCCGCAGGCCTTCAGCTCGTCGCCTTTCGGGCCCTTGTCGGTGGCCACGGATTCCAACTTGGGGATATCACCTTCGAGCACCACTTCGCCCTCAAAAGTTCCCCCGGCTTCTTCGGCACCCCAAGCCACGGACCGCGTTGAGAAACCGATTTGTGATAGCAGTGAGGCCCCGATGATGACGCTGCCGAGCAGCCCGGCACGGGTCCAAGTGAGACGTTTCATATTCCACAATCTCCTCTATAGAATTGAGATGCAGCCGGCGGACACAGATCCCAGCAGCGGTCGGACAAGACGCTCAATCAAAAGCAACAATGATCTGTGGCAGTTATCGTTACCAGCGGGATCATTTCCGTTGGAGACGGCCAAGCTGACAGCTCAATTCTAGTTGCTGCGATGGCGATGGACAATCCGACGAACGCGGACGATTGCCGCGGCGAGGGAAGTTGCCGGTTTGCTCAGGACCGGCAAATCCCGTCGAAGAACGGGTCTCAACGGGAGTTTTCCTTGGGATTGGGGTTCGCGTTCAGTGCCTTTGGAAAGTCGAATCCTCCCTCGTGGATGGCTTTGGCCGCGGCGGAAAAGAACGCAGCTCACCAGTTTGTAAGATGGCCGCACCAGTCTTCTCGGCGCGCTATCGCTCAGGTTTGTGAACGGTTGAAATCTTGAGCGGCTTGACCGCCAGGCCAATACTCCAGATCTCATGGAATACGATTTTAGGTATTGAACACCGGCGTATACTGTGTAGACTGCCTGTACTACCTGACCCGAACCAGGATTAAAATTGCTTCGGGACCAAAGGATCTGCCCATTCAGGATCATCGTTATCTGTACTCGGTACAGTTTAATTTGTCATAGTCTCTTCTTCTGTTTGCTGAACCCAATGTCCGATACCTCACTGTAGCTTGCTCTGATTTGTTCCTCATCCGATTCTGGACACTCGAATCGGCCCTCTGTTGATCGTTCCAGATCTGACGGGTGGGGAATGCGAGTAGGTGTTTTTTCTCGTTGCGGGCCACGGTCGAGCCGTAAATCGGCGAAGCCAAACGCAAACGATGGGGCGTTCGAATGCTTGAGGCGACGTTAAGGCCTCTTCGTTCGTAGATGCTGCTGCATACAGGTAACAGGCTGAGTTCCCGATTCACGACATCGGTCGTGTGTGAGCGGGATTGTCGAGTTGCGTGTTCTTGACTCTCCGTGCGACTGTCGTCAATTCGTGAGCCTATGACGCACAGACATCGTCATGGACCACGTTGTTGCTGTTATTGGCGTCTCTTCGTCCGTATCTCACGCGAGTTTTAGCAGCCAGGAAGGCTTGTAACAGTCCGCATCGTTCGAGCCGTGGATATTCTCCGTTTAGTTACATCAGAGAGGGCCAGTGTTATGCAGAATCGTCGCCGTCGAAATTCGAGCCATCGCTCACCGTTTTCCAAAATCGTCGAGCAACTGGAAAATAAGTATTTACTAACCGCCCCCGTGGCCGTCGACGATTCTTATCTACTCGATGAAGACACTTCGTTAATCGTTAACACTCCCGGAGTCATTTCCAATGACTTCGACCCTGATCTCCAAGCTGTCATCGCCTATAAGTACACCGACCCGACGTTCGGTACGGTCGCGTTCAATAACGATGGCTCGTTCACATACACCCCCTATCCGAACTATCACGGTACCGATAGCTTTCAGTACTTCGTGACTGACGGCGCCGAATTCAGCGGCTTCGCGACCGTGAATCTGACCATTTCGCCGGTCAACGACGCGCCGGTCAGCGTGAATGATGGCTACTTGGCAACCGAGGACACACCGCTGGTCATTGGTGGCGCGGGCGTCCTGGGCAACGATAGCGACATTGACGGCGACACCCTCACTGCTCTGATCGTGTCGAATCCGACCCACGGCCAACTGGTTTTCAACGGGGATGGCTCGTTTACCTACACGCCGAATCCCAACTATAACGGCCCCGATAGCTTCTCCTACCGCGCTTACGACGGCACGACTCTCGGCAATGTGGCGACCGTATCAATTAGCGTGGTGACCGCTAACGATCCTCCGGTCGCGGTGAATGATTCTTATACGACCGACGAAGACACGCCACTCACCATTACAGCCCCGGGCTTACTCAGCAACGACAGCGATGTGGATGGCAATCCGATCGTTTCCCTCAACGCGTTCCAAGGTCCGGCACACGGGACTGTCACGGTCAATCTGGATGGTTCGTTTACCTATACTCCGGGGTTGAACTATCACGGCCCGGATAGCTTCGGCTACTTCGTCACCGACGGTGGGCTCACCAGTAACATTGCGACCGTTAATATTACTGTGGCACCTGTTAACGATCCGCCGGTTGCGACAGACGTGGCCTATGCCACCTTCGAAGACACGCCGTTGAACCTGCTCTTCCCGAATCTGTTGGCGAATGTGAGCGACGTGGACGGCGATCCGTTGACGGTGTTTGTTGTTTCGAATCCGTCCAATGGCACGCTGACTTTAAATCCCAACGGCTCGTTTACGTATTCCCCCGCGGCGAACTTCCACGGCACCGACACGTTTACCTACCGAGCCAATGACGGTACCGCTGACAGCAATCTGGCGACCGTGACCATTATTGTGAACTCGGTTAACGACGCGCCCGTCGGAGGGCCCGATTCTTATATCACGGACGAAGACACACCGTTGGTGATTGCCGCTCCGGGCGTTCTGGCCAATGATACCGATATTGAGAACGATCCGCTGACCGCAGATTTCTATACTCAGCCTGCTCACGGTACGGTTATTCTCAATCTAGACGGCTCGTTTACTTACACACCTGCTCCTAACTACCACGGCCCGGACAGCTTCACCTATCAGGCTTTCGACGCCAACGCTACCAGCGCCGATGTGACGGTTAGTATCACGGTAAATTCCGTCAACGACGCCCCTGTCGCTGTTGACGGTACGTTGACCACGGCGGAAGACACTCCGTTGGTGATGGCAGCTCCGGGAGTGTTGGGAAATGACAGCGATGTCGATGGCGATTCGTTAACCGCGTTACTCGTGACCGGGGCGGCGCATGGTACCGTCGCGTTGAATCCCGACGGCTCGTTCACCTACACGCCAAGTGCGAACTACAACGGTCCCGACAGCTTTACCTATCAAGTCACCGATGGGGTTCTCACCAGCGGGATCGCGACGGTGAACTTGACCATCACCGCAGTCAATGACGCCCCAGTGGCAGTCAATGACACTTATACGACGGCCGAAGACACACCACTGACGATTGCGGCCCCTGGGATTCTGGCCAACGACAGCGATGTGGAAAGCGATCCGTTGTCGGTCCTGATTGTCTCGAACCCGACACACGGTCAACTGATCATCAATGGGGATGGCTCATTTACCTACACGCCGGATGCGAACTATAACGGCCCCGACAGTTTCACTTACCGAGCTTTCGATGGCACGAGTCTCGGCAACGTGGCCACCGTGTCGATTAACGTGGCCGCAGTCAATGATGCTCCCCTGACTGTCGCCGATAGTTATACGATTGCTGAAAATGGTGTCTTATCAGTTGCCGCTACGGGTGTGTTGGCCAACGATACGGATCTCGAAGGCGATGCTCTGGCTGCGGTATTAGTCGCTGGTCCAGCACATGGCACCTTATCTCTGAATGCTGACGGTTCATTTACTTATACCCCGACGGCAAATTACAATGGCAGTGATTCGTTTACCTATCAAGCAAACGATGGCACGACGGCTGGAAACACGGTCACGGTGTCATTGACGATCACTCCGGTGAATACACCGCCGGTGGTGACTGTCGTACCGCCGAGTGCCACTCAATGGTTGTTGTTAGACGGCGTCACCGTGGCCACCTTCACGGATGCGGATGCAGACGAGTACGCCGGGCCGTACATCGCCACCATTGATTGGGGCGACGGAACTCCCACCACCACTGGCATCGTGACGCGTGTCGGCAACCAGTTCCAGGTGGCTGGCAGCCACATCTACACGACCGCAGGCCAATTCACGCTGCAAGTGACCGTGGACGATCCGGCTGGCGGAACGGATACGGACACCGATGTGGTCACGGTGGCCCCGATTCCGCAAAACTTCAATCTGACCGGTACGGTCACCAGTGGGAATCCTGGTACCGCTCCGAATACGTGGACCGATAATTCCGCCACACCTACCATCGCTGGTACTGCCCCGCCGGGGTACTTGGTAACCGTCTTCGGGACTCGGTTTGGTGGTAATCCCGTTGCGGTTGGCCAGGCCATTGCTGGGAGTGATGGCATCTTCCAGATCACGACGAATTCTCTGGTAGACGGCGTCTATATTCTCACCCTTTCTGCCTCTAACCCGGGTATTCAGGGAATACCAATCACGGCGTCGGTGGGGACCATTACCATCGATACCGTACCGCCGACGATCATCGGCTTAACCGTAGATCCTAAAACCGGCCGCTTCCTGGTGACATTCCAGGATGTCAATTCGGGAATGGACCTCGACACGATTCTGAATCCCAACAGTTACAACGTGACCCGCAAGATTGGTTTGTACTCGTCACGGACTGACGGCCGGATCACGGAAGTCCAACTCGTCGTATCGCAGAACAACACTGTGACAGTGGCGGCGATCTTCAAAGGAGGCAAGCGGATCCGAGCCGGCCGGTTTGTGGTCGAGATTTCCGGCCAGACCGTGCAGGATGAAGCCGGCAACCTCTTGAGCGGTACGTTCAACGGCACGTTCCCCACGGCCGATGATCAACCCGGCAGCACCTTCGCGGCCCGCGTCACGGTGAAGGGTGGAAAGGCCTCGGCGGCAGAAGCCGTGGCCTTCGCCCCACCAGGGAATCCTCGCATTTTGAGGCTCGCCGAGCGACAAGCTCAGCGGTCAGCCAAGCGGGACGGCCGACACCGTTAAGCCGTCTCATTCCCTTGAGGAGTCACCTCAAGGATAACGCCTGAAAGTAATAACACCCCGGCAACAGCAAAGTTGCCGGGGTGTTTTCAATTTGATAATTGATACCAGTCGGTTGATCGCAAGCCGACGTTTAATTTACGTATTCGCTCGAACTACTTGGGTCGCCCAGATACTCGAATCTGAGTGAGCGAAGCGAACAAGAGGCCGTGGCTCCTTCGATTCTCGGGCCAATATCTGTCCCGAAATCATGGCGGCTGATGGAGACCATCGGTTCTGAGGCACTCGCGCAACGCCACATACACACTGTGATCAGGTACCAATTCGTTGTGCCTGACGACGAAAATCTTCCAGCTGTTCCGAGGTTTTGAACCACGCCTTGGGGAACATTTCAAAGCTGCCGTCGCTGAGATACAGCAGCAGGATGCTGCCACTTTCTCTGAATTTCGAGTATTCCTTCCAGGTGTGTTGAGATCGCCAAATCTCGCTCTGGGCCACCACGGCTTCGCCATCCCAAGTGTAGGTGAATTTGGGATTAAGATGACCGCGTCGAGCTTGCCGTCGACGTTCGCTGTTCGGAAGATGCCACGAATCCGTGACGACCACCGCGATCAAACCACACACGCCACTGCCAATCAGCGCCCAGCCCGGAACAAGATTCCCCAAGGCCAAAAGGACCCCGCCGAGTATCCCCAGTGCCACTGAGGCGAGCTTGCAACCGAGGACGATCCGAGAACGATGAAGTCGTTGCGCATTCATGTAGTCACGAGGAGAGATCGAGCCGGTGATCAAGGGGCACCTATTGCATAGTTGAAGCGGTAACTCAGGTACGTCATCGTACAATGACATCGAAGGGCTGAGCAGTTCGAATGCGGTTTTCGGCTTTCGTGAATTCAGAAGCTTCGCGGCCGCCCGAGCATGAACAACGCCGGCGACACGGTGCCGGTTGGTGAGTGAGCGCAAATGTTTGCAGATCACGAGCCAATACCATCGAGCAAACTCCCGGCAACTGTGGTTTGCGGTCTTGGGATTGATCACAAAAAGCCACTGGCCAATTGGACGGTGGCTGTTGGTCGGGTTATTATGTCGACCAATCTCGGTGAAATCACACCACCACTAACGGCGTTTTAAAAAGTGAACAGTTGGCGTCGGCGGGCGGCGAAGAAATTGGCTCCGCAGCCAGCCAGAGAAACAAACGCTGCCAGAGACCGCGATCGTCCACGCCGTGGGCTACCGGTTCATATGATATCACCTGAGCGACCTCTCGTTTTGCCTGTTGCAGTATCTTCATCACGGAACAACATGAATCGGCACCACTGTCTGATCCTGTGCGTCGGTCTGTTCGCTGCCGCACTGACGACGCCGTCCCTGGCTCAGTCTCCCGGTGGAGGCGGTCCTGGAGGTGGAGGTTTTGGAGGCGGCCGAGGTGGTGGCGGAGGGGGTTTGGGCGGCGGGGGCGGCGGAGGTGGTTATCGGTCTGGTGGTCGCGGCGCTCCGTCGGGGGCGTCTCCCAGTCGCGGTTTCTCCAACGGGTACTCGCCTTCGCAACCGGGATCGAATCCGTATGGTCGGGCCGGGGTTTCGCAACAGCCGGGGGGGCTGGGACCTCGTGGTTACAACAATCGGCAACCTGGTTCCCCCGGGCAGCCGGGTTTCAATTCTCGGTCATCGCTACCCGGCCCCACCTTTCAGAATCCGTTTGCCAGCCGTAACGTGCCTCAAACAACGTTTGAGCCGGCCCGAGCCGCGCGCATTCACGTCCCGTCAATCTCGCCCATGTCGGATAGCTGGCAGCAGACTCAGAAGTTGGTTCGTGGGGGTGATGTCACCGCACTCCAGCAGTCGATCGCCCGCAATCTGCAGCAAGACAAGTCGCTGAGTGGATTGATGAACGCGGTGTGGTCGATCGAGCAAGTCGGCGGCGGCGCGAACCTGGTCAACCCTTATCGTTCACAGGCGATGCAGCTGGCTCGCCAGCAAATCCAGCAAGGCGGCAACCAGCCGCTGGCGTGGGTGGCGACGGCGAAGTTCGCGCTTGAGGATCGAGATGATGCCACTTTTCGACAAGTGACTCGAGAACTGGTCCAGAAGTTTCCCACCAATCCCCAAGGACACTACTTCGAAGGCTTGCGAGCCATCCAGGATCAGGAGTGGAAAGCGGCGGAAGGGGCATTCTTGAAGGCCAAGTCGCTTGGCATGTCTGATGGAAGCCTGTCGGAACTACTGAAGTTGGCCATCGACAATCAGCGCTGGATCTGGCTGTACTCGCAACTGATTTTCGAAGTCATCGTCGCCTGGCTGTTTGGACTGCTGGCATTGTGGTTGGTCGGCTGGCTGCTGAGCAGCATGACCCTCAGCGCGATTGAGAAGGGGCATGTCGATGCGAACTCAATGTCCGAGCGACTGACACGTCGGTTGTACCGGATCGTCGTCAATCTGGCGGGGGTCTATTACTTTCTCTCGTTACCGGTATTGGTGCTGACGGCCATCATATTGCCGCTGTCGTTGAGTTATGCGGTCCTAATGGTGTCGTTTCTGAACCTGTGGCTGGTGGCCGTGATTCTACTGGGAGGGATCGGCGGTGTGTTGACGGCAGCGAGCGGCTTGCGCGCTGCGTTTGTCAAAGTGGTTGACCAACCGATCGGGAGATCGTTGCCGCGACAGGAAGCCCCCAAGTTCTGGGCGTTTATGGAAGAGGTCGCCGGGCAGATGGAAACGAGGCCCGTGGACGACATCTGGCTGACGCCACACACCGACGTGGCTGTTGTTGAACGGGGGACGTGGATCCAGAAACTGGGCGATCGCGGCGAACGAGTGCTGATTATCGGTGCGGGGATCCTGCCCGGTTTCAAGCTCGACGCTCTGCGGTGCGTGATGGCTCACGGGTACGCGCACTTTCAACATCGCGACACGGCGGGCGGTGATGTCGCATTGCGAGTCTACGCGGCCATGAATCGTTTTGCAGAGGCGATCGCGACGCGCGGCGAAGTTCGCTGGTGGGACGTGACCGTGCATTTTCTGCGGTGGTACCACCTGCTGTTCCGCCGCCTGACACTTGGAGCCAGTCGCCTGCAAGAGGTTCTGGCCGATCGCGCGGCGGTAAAACTGTGTGGCGCGAGTGCACTCGAAGATGGGGTACGGCACGTCATTCGGCGCAGCATCGAGTTCGACTTTCTGCTGACCGAAGCGGTGAAGAAAAGTCTCCGCGAGAATCCATTGCCGCTCAGTTTCTATTCGCCGGCTCGAGCGTTGACTCTTGAGGATCGTCACGAGCAGGATCTCGTTTTCGCCGAGGTCATTGACCGCAAAACAACGGACGAT
This sequence comes from Planctomycetota bacterium, assembly GCA_040386595.1. Taxonomy (GTDB): domain Bacteria; phylum Planctomycetota; class Planctomycetia; order Planctomycetales; family Planctomycetaceae; genus JAKFVC01. Next base: position 13,264 of record JAZKFE010000087.1, read on the forward strand.
GATTCTCATCCTGCGCCACAGGAGCGTTTCGAACTGGCCAGGCGTTTGCGGGTTGACCGTCCGGTGAGCCCGCGAATAGCGCGCGAGCTATTTGACCAGACAGCAGATCGCCTTGAGGACGATATGGCGAAGCTGCTGCATGACCGAGTGACAGAACGGGCCAAACAGATCAAGGCCGTTGATGAGATTCTGCTGCAAGCCATCGGGGACCGGTTGAAGGGTGTGTTCGATACTGGACTGCTGGAACAACGGGCGAAGATCCACTATCGCCAGGGGCGGTTAGACCAGGCCATCGCCGATCTCACTAGTATCATTGATAAGTTCCCGGACGCGATCGTGCAGATCATGTCACGCTCGGTCGTCTATGAAGCCAGCGGCGATCTACCCGGAGCGGTGGCTGATCTGAAAGCTCTTCGCGAGCTGGGTTATCTGCTTCCCTTTGAAATTCGGTGCGACGTCCTCTATCGGCTCGGCAAATGTTTGTACGAATCGCAGGAGTACGAGAACGCGGCGCAGGCGTTCGATGAAGCACTCCGCGTGAATTCCGAAGCCCTGCTGCCCATAATTGGACGATTGCGCGTCGCCCATGAACTGGGGCAGATGCAGGAAATGGCAACCCATATGCTCCGATCTCGGGCACTTTCGAAGTGGCCGAATCATCCCGAACTACTGGCGGTACTGGGAGAAAACGTCGTCGAGCAGCCTGCTCAATCGGAACCTGCGGAAGATCCTGTCCAACTGGAATCAGAGGAACCGAACTCCAGCGAATCGGCAGATGTCGAGTTCGATCACGACGTCATCCCCGCTGAGGAAGTCCTAATAAAAATTGACTTCGACACTCCGCTCCGACCGACTCATCCCAAGTTGCGGAAAGCTCGGACGGCCTCTAGTTCGTGGGATCGCCAGGAATCTCCCTGGATGGCGAGTGCGGTGAGTATCGGTTGCCTGGCTCTGGCGGGGCTCTCATTTATTGGGTTCCTGGCCGGAGGTCGCTATCTGGTGCTGCTGGCACTGAGCCTGAAGTCCACGCCTACAACGGTTGTCGGGTCATTTCTGCCCGCGAAGAGCGCTCCGATTTCTGCCTCCCCAGTTAACACCACAGGAACGGAACCTCTCGGGGGCAACAAGGCCGACGTTACCAAGTCGACAGACGTGGCCTCGATCGGTTCACCGATTCTTTCTCCATCGACTCCACCCGAGCCGCCCTCCCCCACGAAGATTTATGAGCCGTTGGGCGCATCGCTGGGCCAGCCCGTCAACCGCAACGGATTCATCAAGATTGCGTTGAACAAGTTATCGGGGATGGACGGCTGCTTTCAACGATTGCGGGACCAGACGGGATCGTACATGCCGATTGCGGCGAACGGGGACCGCAACTTGTCCTGGCGAGTGCACTTACTGCCCGTATTGGGGCAGCAACGCCTGTACGAGGAATTTCATCTCAGCGAGCCTTGGAACAGCCCCCACAATAGTGCTCTGATCCCGAAAATGCCCGAGGAGTTCCGACTTTCCAATGAAATTGGACTAACGCGGTTGCGAGCATTCGTGGGGTCGGGGATGCCGCTGGAACCGGGGCATTTGAGCTTAGGATTACCCTACTTTTTAGTCGCAAAAATCCCTGAGAAATCAGCGTTTTTTAACGTCAGCTGTAGGACCGACTTTCGATTTTGGGCTTACTGGTCCTACAGAATTTAAAAAACTCCTGAGTTTCCAAGCATTGATAGTTTAAAAAGGTGTCCAAAGTAGGGTAATCCCAAGGCATTTGAGCCGTCCTCAGGATTTGGTGGATGGAGAAATGACGACCGCACTGGTGTTCATAGTCGGTCCAGACAAGGCCGTGCCATGGACGATGCCAGACGACGAGGTCTTCGACGCTACGGATCCCTTGAAGACGCTGGCCTTGAAGCCAGACGATCCCTTCGGAGCGCTGGTGGCTCGCGGAATCCTGATCGCGGAACCGAAGGCCTGGGAGCCGGAGAAGATCTCAGCCTTAGCTACCGCTCGGGGTGATGAACCGTTGTTCTTAAATTCGTTGGCTCGTGATGGGCAGTCGAAATTCGTGTTGGCACCTCTCACTAAACCTGCAGACTTGGTGGCGACAGCCAATAATATGCCTCTCGAACAGGAGCATGAACTCGCGCGTCAAAAGCTCCAGGCAATTGGTGCTGCGCTGCAGAAAGAGCATGCGCAGATCGGACAGTTTTCTCCTTATAGTTCGGGCGATTCGCAATTTCGTTTGCTATCGTGGCGAGTCCACTTGCTCCCATTTCTGGGGCAGGAAGAACTCTATCGACAGTTTCATCTCGATGAATCCTGGGCCAGTCCGCACAATCTGACGTTGGTGGAAAAGATTCCGGACACATTTCAGTGGCAGTCGGGGACAGGTCGCACGCGGTTCGCGACGCTGGTGGATGAGGACCTGCTGTTCTCGACCCGCGAAGTTGCCAGCTTAAGTCATCTGACAGACGATCCCGCAACGACCGCCGCGGTGTTCTGCCTGGCTTCACAACGGGCCGTCGTTTGGACTCAGCCCGATTGGATGTTTCTCAATCGACAAGATCCGCGGCAGACGCTGGGGCTCGCGAAGATGGATCCCGTCACGGTGTTGTTTGCGAACGGCGAAGCCACGACGTTGCCCGCCAAAACTCATCATGCCAAGTTGGTGGCGCTCGCGACGGCTCGCGGTGAGGAATCGATTGACCTGAAGGCTTGGTTCGGAACACCGGAACTGGCTGAGCAGCCGCCCGCGGTCGCCGTGCTGCCGCCGACACCCATCCGGAACGTCGTGAGTCTTCCCGACGTGGAGGTGCCGCCACTGGAGAAATTAACGGATGAGCCACCCCCTCCGGACGATCCCATTGTCAAGAATCTCCGCCTGATTGGGATGGCCTATGCCAACTTCAATGCCACATACGACCGCTTCTCGCTTCCTAACAGGCCGGAATGGTTCGACCAACAGAAACGGCCGAAATTGAGTTGGCGGGTCCATCTCCTGCCGTTTCTGGACCAGGCGTCGCTGTATCAGGAATTCAAGCTCGATGAGCCTTGGGACAGCGCGCACAATCTACCATTGCAGGCCAAAATGCCCGACGTGTTTCGGTCTGAGGGGACTGCTGTTCCGCAGACTCGGATCTGCCAGTTGCAGGGGAAGAATACCCTATTCCGAATTGGCAAGAAGTCTGATCAACGCGACCTGACCGATGGCTATTCGCAAACCATTCTGGTCGCCGAAGTCGGCACCGACAAAGCCGTTCCCTGGACCAAGCCAGAAGATCTGAATTTCGACGCCTCCCAGCCGCTGCAATCATTGGGGGAACTCAGCAAACAATTCCGAGCGGTTCTGGTTGATGGTACGACGCTTGAGATTCCGACGACTCTACCCGCAGCGGTGTTCGCAGCTTTGGCGACAAGTTGGGGCAACGAGATTCTCGACATTGATTCCGTCCGACGCTATGCCGCTCACGCCGTAGGAAAATCCCTGGGAAATGCCCTTCGTCGCAAGCAGCTCGAGCAAAAAAAGCTCCAGTTGATTCTGCTGGGGATGCACAACTATCACGACACCTTTCAGCAATTCCCCCCCTCGCGAATCCGCAAGCATCTGGACGCCGACGGCAAGCCACTTCTCAGCTGGCGAGTTCACTTGCTACCGTACCTCGATCAGGCGCAACTGGCCGAGCAGTTCCGGTTGGACGAGCCGTGGGATAGTCCGCACAACCTGCAGTTGCTGCCCCTGATGCCGGACATCTATCGCGACTCGCAGGCCGCAGTAAACAGCACCACGACGCGACTGATGACCTTCAGCGGGCCAAACACTCTGTTCCGGTCCCGTACGGCGAACATCGAAAAAGGTCCCGGCTTCCGCGATCTCACAGATGGCAGTTCCCACACGATCCTGGTGATGCAGGCCGGCCCGAATCGACAAGTTCCATGGACGAAGCCAGACGACCTGGAATTCGATATCACCGATCCCCTGCGCTGCCTGGGGACAATCCCCATTGAATCGGGGTTGCTGGTGGGCCTGGTCGACGGCACCGTCAAGACGCTGACCGTGGAAATCACGCCAGACCAATTCAAAGGTTTCGTCACCCCAGCCGGGGGAGAAGTCGTTGATGAAGCACTATTGAAAAGATAGAAAAGCGGCTAGGGCAAGAGCAAGACCTGATTCATGTCATCGAGACAGACTTGAGCGGATCATGATCATCAACACAACGACCAAAGCCTTACAGCTAATACGAGAACTGCTGAGTGATCCAGTTGACTTCGAGAACCGTGGCCGAGGAAATGAACTGTTGCAGTTCTATGGGGATGGCATTTCTCTTGATTCACTTCTGCCATTGTTATCTCATCATCACGTTTCTGTTCGGGGGACGGCGATGTTCGTTGCCGCCGAACTGGGAGTGAGAGGTCGCCCATTGGTCGACGCCATTGCACCGTTAGTCGACGATTCAGATTCGCATATTGCTTGGGATGCGATGGAGAGCATCTTCCTGTGTACAACCGACACGTTTATGGAGCGCTTCGTCGTTGTCGTCAAACAACTGGGGAACAGTTCCCGTCCATTGCGGCATTTGGCGATGAGGTTGATTTCAAAAGCAGATCTTGCGCAACTTCTTGGGGCAAGGAGTCGTTGCGAGGAACTCGGCGAGGACGCTCTCGTGCATGCGAAGTGTTTGCAAATACTGATTGATAGCGAATCCGGCGAAGGACGCAATGTCCGCGAAATGCTCGATTCCAACATTGAGCTTGTTCGGCTTTACGGGGCGATCGCCGCGAATCGGTTGTATCGGATGCACCCAGAGCTACTCGAATACGCTGCGTCGAATAGCAATCAGGATGTGGGGATGTTTGCGACTGAAGCTTTGGACGTAAAATGAAAGCGTTCGCCCGTGCGAACCGTTGGCATGAGGGAAAGGGGACAGGTCCATTTACTCCTGCGAGTGATCGGTGAGGACAGAAGAATGGAGGAAGCGAAGAAAATAATCGTTGAGGGAGGGGGCGTTCATCGGGACTTTATAAGGGCAAAATACCGCGACGATAGGTGTTCCATCTTGGATGAAATTGTGACGATTCGATTGCTCGGATGGGGAGACGAGTTGAAGACGATAGCCGCGATTAAGCTAATCCGAGAGCTAGCAGGCATGGATTTATTCCAGTCAAAGACTTTGGTGGAGGACGTAATGCAAGGTCACGTTGGAACCATTCAAGTTCACGGGCTTACTTCAGCCGAGCGATTTGTGTATGACGCCGCGCAGTGTGGATTGATCGCCGAAATTGAGTAACTGCGCAGGGCTGGGTGGCACTGTTTTGAATGCCACAAAAACAGAGGTCGTGGCACTGCTTTGCGACTGTACCCAGTCGTTAAGCAGTGGTTTTACGAATGTATGGTTCCCCCCGGAGCACTTGCTGAGGCCCAGCGGAAATGTCACCTTGAGCTTCGCGCCGAACGGCGCTGTCCCGAAGCCGTGGTATGAGACAATCGATTGCGGAATTGCTCTGCGACGAAGTGAACTCAGAGTCGCCCGATGCTGCAGATGTCGTATCGCGGAGCGTCGCAATCTCTCGGGAGAGAGCCAAAAACTGCCACCGAACGACTCGGCCCGGAGCGATGAGTTGGCTCACCGGCACTTGGTCGTGGCAGCGGGGGAAATTGAGACGGACGCGCATCGGAATGAGCACGTACCAGTTGCCCCGAGCACAGACAGGCAAACTAAATCGGACGAAAGACTCGGAAGTCCGGCTTCGCCTGCGTTCGCTAACTCTTGTCTGGATACAATTTTGTGTACAGTGGGCGGCACAGGACTCGAACCTGTAACCCCCTCGGTGTAAGCGAGGTGCGCTAACCAATTGCGCCAGCCGCCCGATGACTCGCGATGTGTGTCGTGAGTTCGATGGCCCACTGTAGGCGGGTTCTGCCCGGCTGTCAAACCGGAGTTGGTCGATTCTGCTCCCCTCTGCTGGGCAAACGCTCAACCTGACTGCTTCACCGGCGGATTCGGTAAGGACGTTGTGTCTCGTATGACTGCCGTTGCCGCTCCAGATGCCGGAAATTCACGCTTCGCGACCGGTTTGACTTCCTGGCCAGCCATTGTTAACAAAAAGGCACGAAAACTGCTGAAGTAGGGAAGTTCTTGAACTGTGGGCCGCAAAGTCACCGGAATCGGTTAACTCCAGACTGGACTGCAACTTGCAGTGGCGGGGTGATTGCCTATACTGCGTTACAAAGCACTATCAGGGGGAGAGTTACGGCCACGAATGATGGATTGTCAGTGCGGCCAGCGCCGATAATTATCCCCGACTGTCTGTCCCTTGAACAACTACAGCTTGGAAATCGGCTGGCCAGGATGGTCCATTGCCACCACTTCCGGTTATTCTCTGCGCGGCCACGAATGAGACTTTCTCAACAATCCCCCGCGAGCAAAGCGTCTCACTGATGGCTGTTTACGGTATTAAGGAGTGATCTGTGTCACGAGCCTCTGGGTTTTTCATCTGCACCGTTACGGCGACCGTCATGTTATTGACGGGGAGCGTCACCCCCGTTCAAGCACAAACCAAAACCGTGCCCGTCAACGTGGTGCATGCCGGTATCGATCGGCTGTACTCGGATCTGGACTACGTGTTTGGGCTGGCCAAGGAACCGGTACAGCTGAAAAGCCTCAAAGACACGTTGGATGTGTTCTTTGTTGGTGTTGATACCAAAGTCCCGGCCGTGTTTCAGGTGTATGTTCGCAAGGGCAAGTTCAATACCGTTTTGTTTGCTCCGACCGTCGCCCCTCCATCCGCTTTTCGGAACAATATCCGTGGATTGGGTGTGAAAACTCAGAATCTGGGAACTGGGCTCTATACGGTTAAGGGACTGTTTAACGGATTTCTCCGAGAGAGTGGTGGTATTTCGATTATCGCGGAAGATCGAAATGACGCCGTTCCCCTGAAGGGCGGAAATCTGGCGTTCAAGACCGCGCTCGATCCTGAAAACAATGATTTCATGGCGAGCATCGAGAATACGGCGGCTCAGCTGAAGGAGCGTGAAGGGGCGATTGAAGAGCTGCGGAAGCAAGTCATGCCCGGGCTGAAGCCGCTGAAAACCGAGTCTCCCGAACGGTTCAGTCTGCGGAAGCTGACCATCGATCAGCAACTCACCGAACTCAAGCAGGCCTATGGCGAATCGGAGAAGGTCAAGCTGGTGGTGAACCTTGACCCGAAGGTGAAGACGTTAGTTTCAACCACGGAATTGACTGCTCTGGCTGGTACCGATCTGGCCAAGAGTGTCTCTGAACTCGCGAAAACGCCGAGTTACTTTGCCAACATCCCCCGCAGCGATAAAGAGCCCCTCAGTGCGGCCATCAATCTGAAGCTGGACGAGTTGCGACAGAAGCACGTGAAGGCTTTCTTGAAGGAAGCCCGTCCGATCATTTTGTCGGAGCTTAAGGGGTCGACGACCTATTCCGAGAAGAGCAAGAACTATGTCGCCGTAAGCACGGACATTGTGTTCGATGTTCTCGAACAGGGGGTGAATGATGGGGTGTATGATGCCTTTATCAACATTCACGCCAATGCCTCGGGGTTGCATACGATGGTCGGCGGCACGAAGGTCGATGGGGCCATCGTCAAAGCGGGATTGAAGAAGCTGGAAGGCATCGCCAAGGTGGAGCTGGACTCCAGCAAGATTGGCGATGTTGAACTGCATAAGATCACCTTGCCCGATGACATGACCGAGTTGCATGAGATCTATGGCAAGGACTTGATCCTAACGATTGGCACCAGCCCCAAGGCGGTGTGGTATGCGATGGGTGAAGATGCCGACGCGAAGCTGAAAGAAGCGATCGAGAAAGTCGGCCAACCGGCTCCGGAGACCGACAACATCGTCGTGTTCGTCCATGCCAAGGCACTGTTGTGGTTCCAGCTGTTTGATGCTCACCGCACCAAGCACAAGGCGGGAAGCGCCGATGATCGTAAGGTCGTCCTCGATATCTTCAAGCTCGGGTCTGACACGTTCGATTTGAAAGTCGAAAAAGTGGGCGAGACTTTGAAGTCGACCCTGGTTCTGCACGAAGGTCTGCTGCATTACTTTGGCAAGGCGGCTGCGAAGTTCGTGAAAGAGAACCTGCAGAACTAACGCGGTTACCGTGGTTCAAGTTGAATTAAGAACACAGGGCCGTTCGGAAGCAATTCCTGACGGCCCTGTGTTTTTCTTTGGATCTAGGTGGTACCGGGACGATCCGTTTGATTGCAGTCAACCCTGAATTGATCGTCTCCGTTTATGATCGTGGAGGAAATGAAACTTCCTCCACGAATCGCAAAGGGCTGTTTAGCCGCGGATGACTTTGACTCTTAGTCGTCCGATCACACCCTCTGAAATGGTGTTGCCTGACGTATCCGCAATCTGGTTATCTATGATTTCGACTTTGTAGGTTCCCGTGTCGTTCCGTGTCCATAAGCCATTGGGGGCTGGAACGTGATAGTTCACCACCAGTTTTCCTGTGTTGCTCGAAGGACTAAAACCGGTGAAGCTCGCGAGTTGACTATAACCGTTGGGGCCCGTGACGCGGACGGCGTCGTTGTTGTCCACGAGTGCTCCCACGTCGGCCGCCGTTAACCCGCGATACACGACGGTGAACTCCAGGTCGGCAGTTCCCGATTTCTTGATCACCTGATGACGAGCCACCGCGCGGAGCTTCGTCGTCTTGGATTGTTTCATTCCCGTGAACTGGATCGCTTGATGAGTGCTGGAGAACGTCAGGTTGCCCGAAGTCGCATTGGTCCGCTTCAGCCTGGCTCCTAAAGTCCCGGTGATATCAAATCGAATGGTGTCGAGTTTCCCCGAATGCTTGGTATTCTGCTCGCCATTCAGTACATACTTCGTGGATTGGCTGGGCTTCACATTGTAGTTGTTAATTCCGTCGGAGCCTAAGAGCGTCAACTTCTCCATCGTGCCGTCGTAGGTGATCCCGGCAAACGTCGGGCGTTGCGACTGGCCGGGGGAATTGTCGTGGATTACCTGCGTCGGAGTGACAATATAGCCCGCGGCTAAGGCCTTTCCTTTCGCGTTGACCGCGGCTCGGTCGTCGATGGTGATTTCATCGGCCAGCGTGCCGGTGCTGCCACCGCCATAAACCTGAATGGCGCCGAGGATGTGATCAAGAGTGCCGCGAACCGCGGAGCTGCTGGAACCAATCAGGAATGTATCGCCACCGTCACCGCCGAAGAGTTTTGTAACGACCCCGGCCAGCGTGCCGACAACCCCAAAGCTGTCGTTGCCTGCTCCGCCGTGGATCTCCATGGACTGCACGTCGTCGGTCGTAATGCTCCGCAAACTGTTGACTAGCAGCTGCCTTCCATTGATTAGATAATGGGTGGGGTTATCAGTGCCGTTCACGACCAGGCGGTCTTGGCCATCTCGACCATTGAACGTCAGATCGGCATTCAAGCCCGCGAGATCCAAGAGTACGACATCGTCGCCCAGGCCACCGATGACCTGCACCAGTTGGGCATGCAGTGTGCCGCTAAGCGTGAACTGAGAGCCTGACACCGGATCCAGGATGATATTCGTTCCCGCCGTGACCACACTGCCCGACGCGAAGGTGATGTCCCCATTGGCTTCGAGGAACGTAACATTTCCCTGCGGAGCGGAAACACGGGACGTGCTACCGAGATGAATGCTCTGCGTCTGCGAGGGCACATTCGCCTGCAGAACGATATCGCCGGCCACGGTCTCAACCTGCCCAATATTGAGATCGCCGCCCGTTGAGCTAATGTAGACCCCGGATGCCGCGTTGGCGTTGAGGGTGTTGGAACCGGTTCCCGTTTGATCAATCAACAAAAGATTGTTCGCCGTACCAATGCTTCCACCAGCGTTCAGTTGGATCTGTTCCGCGGCGATGCTGTACGAACCGTTGAAGGCAAAGTTGCGAATTGTCTGTGTGGACACCGCGCCTCCGTCGCCCGCAGTAAAGCCTAGTATGGCGGTCGAACTGCCCAAAATCGATGCGATGTCAAAGCCGGAATAGGTGGTGGTGTTTGTGGCTAGCGTCACCGTATCCGTCAGCATGGCGGTGATGGTGCTGGTTGCTGCGTCGTAAGTGAGCGTGACGCTAATCGGGTTCCCACTTGCCACGTTCACGTCACCCGTCGTGTTATAAACTCCTGTGGTCCCGTTAGAAACGAAGTTCGTGCCTTGAGTAAATCCATTATAGAGGTTGAATTCAAAGGCGACGCTGGGAGCGATATTCCCATAACCTAGTCCTCCACCCGATCCGCCGAGTGCTGCCGTTCCATCCGCATCGTTTTGCAACACGAATGCCAGCCCGTCACCGCCGTTGGCACTTCCTGTGTAAATGAAGGTCGCGACAAAGCTGTTCGTGAGGACCGGCGTATTCAGCCAGGCGCTACGTGCCTCGCTACCGCCACCGTCCGTGAGCGTTAGCACATCATCAGAGATTGTCGCTGCCGTTCCATTATTGTTTAAGGTCCAGCCGGTCCCATTCGATCCAAATCCACTGACGGATGTCCCCAAGATGCTGCCCGTGGCGGTCAGCTGGACCGCACCACTCGTGCTGGTGACCTGATTGAGGTGTAGGTCGCCATTCAGTTGCACCACGTTGATATCGTCAGCAGCAGTCGCGGTGAGCTCTCCGAATGCCGGGTTTAACATCGCGAGCAGGATCGGTCGTGAGATCGAGACTTCAATTCCCGTAATCGTGACTCCAGCGGGCTCTTCACCAATGGAGAACTTAACGGTATTCCCCGCGGAATCAACACCGACAAATCGGCTTTCACCAGCATTTTTAAGTTGAGAGATTAAAGCAATCTGCTTTGCAGTCAGCGTCCCGTTGACGATGCCGTCGAGCGGAATAAAGGTTGGCTCGGCAATCTGGCCGATCGCTCCACTAGCAGACAGAATCACGTTGGCCCCGACGATATTCGCCACGGCTGGCGCTGCCGGTCCCGATGCCGCACGCAAGGCGTCCAATTTGATCGCCGCTAGTAGTTGCCCTTCGGTATAGAGTGCTCCAGCCGTCAGTTTTGCGATCTGTTCTGGCGTCGCGGTGTATTCGAACGCCGGATTGAATTCTTCAAAGTCGGCCTGGTTCAACCAACCGGCAGGCAGCGTGGCATTCAGCGTGCCGATGATCTTGCGATACAGAATATTGACATAGATCTGAATCTGCTGCGGCGTGGGATTCGTCACACCTAAGGCCACGGACGCTTGTTGTTGGTAGCTGGCGAATGCCGACGTATCCAGCACGTAATTCTGTCCCGCAAGTGCGCCAGCTAAGTTGGAATTGTTGGTTGTGATCGTCGACAGATCCGAGCCAATACTCCCGAAAATGATCCAGGGACTTTCTGCCGTTCCATTTCCCATGACCTTCACCTGCACACCGGGCAATGCATTCAAGGCCGACTGCACCATCGCCGCCGTAGCGTTATAAGGCAGGTCGCCGGTTGTCGTGAGTGTTCCGTTAATATTCAGTGAGAGGTTAAACGAGCCGCTCGTCGCAGTACTCCAAACCTGTTGTGCCCCCTGCGGGACACTCAGCGTCGAACTGCCCCCTCCCGCCAATTGGCTATCATCCGTGTGCAACGACGTAAAGCCGCTGCCGCTGATCACCCAGGGTGAGGTTAGCGTACCAGAGCCTGTGACCGTGACTTGAACTCCGGAAATTTGATTCAGGGCGGCTGCGATCTCGCTCGCGGTGGCACGATAGCTGAGCGGAAGAGTTGTTTGCGTCGATCCGCCCACGCCGACGGAGATCGTAAAGGTTCCGCCAGCCGCCTTATTCGACAGCCTTACGGCGCCATCCGATGCAAACTGGACCGTGAGTCCGGTGAGTTGGGAATTGCCAACCGACAGAAGCGGGATGCTAGGATTGCTAATTAACCACGGACTACTAGAAGTCCCCTGCCCCGTAACGATGACGTTCACGCCGGGGAGTTGGTTTAATAGATTTTGTAGTCCCGCCGCGGTGATGTTATAAGCGATTGGCGGTGTTGTTTGTGTTCCGCCGTTGGCAGAGATGGTGAGAGTGAACGTCCCCCCGGCACCATTATTCCAGACTTGCTGAGAGTCAGGGGGAACCGGTTGGAACAGGCTTACTCCGTTTGTGAGTTGGTCGTCGGTCGTAGCGATGTTTGCCGATCCCAAACCACTGACAACCCAGGGATCAATCGCGGTTCCAGACCCCGAGACCGACACCTGAATCCCAGGCAATTGATTCAGCGCGGCCTCGACACTCGCCGCGGATGCATGATAGGAAATGAGGGCCGTGAGATCGATCACGCCGGAGCGGTTCACCGCAATGCGGAATGATCCGCCCGTAGCCGTCGTCCAGATGCGTTGCATCCCCGAATGCGCAGGCACAACGACGTTCTGAACGCCGCCGGTCAGATTCTGCGTATTGATGGTCAGAGTCTCAATATTTGAGCCCGTGATGATAAACGGGTTGTCGACCGTGCCGGCACCAAATACTTGAACGCTCTGGCCTAAGATCGACGACAGTGCGTTTTGGACCGTCAGGGCACTCGCAGACAGCGAGAGTGGCGGGGTGGTCCCTGGAACGCCATTGTTCTGTCCCGACAGAGTATACGTACCACCGCTGGCCGCTTGCCACAATAACAACGCTCCGCTCGGTACCTCTAGCGTTGCATTGTGCCCGCCACTGAGCCCGGTATCGTTGCTTGCCAGAGATCGCAGATTTCCGACGCTAATCACCCACGGGTTGCTAGCGATTCCTGTGCCGATCACGCTGGCGATGACGCCCGGGATTTTGTTGAGAGCTGATTCGACCTGCCTGGCACTCGCGTTGTAAGCGATCGGATCGGTCAACCAAACTGGATTGTAGATCGTGGCGCTGGTGCCCCCCACGAGCTGATTACTATTCGTTGCAAAGTTGTCCATTTCAGAGATCGTAATGACCCAGGGATCGGATTGTGTTCCAGATCCCAAGATCTTCGCGGAGAGACCAACTAGACTCCAAGCAGCCTGAATTGAGCTCGCCGTGGCGTTATAAGAAATCGGCCCCGTGGTCACATTGGTGCCGGCGACATTGGCCGTCATGGTAAATGTTCCGCTGGTGGCGGAGTTCCAGAACGTTCCCTGGTTGAAGGCCCCCACTGACAACGTAAAGGTGCCACTGCTGGCGTCATTCCACAACATCCGCGACTGCGGAGGCACGGGCGTCAGTGCATTGGTGACGGCACCATTCGAAATCAATTCCCAATATTGCTGATAGCTGCTGTCGATCAGATTCTCAAAGGCCGTCACCGTTTGTTGACCGGGCAAAGTATCGGTGAGATGCAGCTGTTGCCACAGGATCCTGGCGTCGGCCAGAGTCATTCCGGAATCTGCCAGCGTATTGCCTTGCAGGATATCGCCACCCGGAGCGGATAGCGAAACGTCGCCCACGTCCGACTCAATGTGCCCCACTAACAAATTACCGGTCGACTGGACGAGGTAGATTCCGTAATGCGCGCTGGCATTCACGATTCCCCCCACCACACCGCCGTTCGCTCCAGCCTCGCCCGTGGCTTGTATGGCCAGCGGAGAAGCTGAACTTCCAATTCCTCCGGCACTACTCACGATTGTGATGTTGCTGCCCACAATGTTGGGAGCTGTGCTCGACGGGGTAAAATGGTATTCAAAATTGCTGATCGTCTGCGTTGACTCGCCACCGCCGGTGCCACCCGTGAACCCGACATACGCAGTCTGCCCGCCGACTGCCGCTGCGAGATTCAACCCCGTGTAGGTGTGCGTGTAAGTCGCCCCGGTGACGGTGTCGGTCAGTGTCTCAGTGACAGTCTGAGCCGACGAGTTGTAACTCAGCTGGATGAGAATCGGATTGCCACTCGCCACATTCACCTCACCTGTGGCGTTATAGGTGCCGGTGGTACTGGTCGTCACAAAATTTGTGCCGATGGTGTGTCCGTTATAAACATTGATTTGATAGCCGACAGCCGAAGTGATTCCACTATATCCCAGTGACCCGGCATCGCCCCCCAGGGCAGACGTGCCTTGATTCTGCAGCACGAAGACGGCTCCATCGGCGAGCGAATTCGTGGAGTTGGCAGTTGCGGTATAAATAAAGTTGGTCGAAAAATTGCTGATCGGCAAGGCGCCGTTCAGCCAGGCACTGGTGGCTTCCGAGGGGTTGCCATCGGTCAATGTCAGCGTATTGGCTTGAATGGACGGTCCCGTCGTGCCGTTGGAATTGGTGGCCCAGCCCGCACCGTCGCCTCCAAATCCTTCGACGGTGGCGCTCGGGATGAAGTCACCGGTTCCGACAAGCACGACATTCCCGTAATGTCCATTTCCGTCGCTGGAGATCACCGTGCCGATCGCGGCATCCGAATTGACCGCCAGATAAATGCCGTTGGTTCCGGCCGCGACATTCAGAGTTCCTCCACCGGTCAACGAGACGCTCAGCGGATTGCTGCTAGTCCCGACCGCGCCCGTGGCGTCGAGCGTCAGACTTGCCGAAGTGATTGAAGCACCAGGACTGGCTTGAATGCTTCCCTGCGTTGTGACGATGGTGGTTGACGCATTTCCGGTCGCAACTGCACCGACCAGGAAGATCGGCGCGTTGGAGGTAATATTCACGCCCCCGTGTTTCCCCGCAGCGAAATCAACGCCAAAGGAATAGTCCGCCTTGAGTGAGTTGGTTTGTGTCAGATTCGCACTCAACGGCCAATAATAGGCCCAGTAGTTGTGATGGTCGTCTGTGCGATCAAAATTGTAGTAGTTGTGTGTATTGCTCTGATATTGATAGGGTGTGAATGAGGCCAAGTCCCCGAAATTGGTGTATTGTTGATCTCGATTCGGAACCGTTGCCGGGATCGAAACTGGCAGCGAAGAACTGGTTGCGGTTGATGTGATCGTACTGAGGAGGGCGATATCTTCCTGGCCGGAAGTAAATTGCACCTGGCCAGTTCCCAGCGCCCACTTCCCCATTTGGGGGCCCGAGGGGTCGACAAAACTCCAATCCGAAATCCAGTTGTCAGAGATCGTTGGACTCTTCGTATAGAGGTCGTCGCTAAGCGGGTTGTTCTGAGTCCGCATGAGCTGAGCGGTATTTTCCCAGACCCAGCGAGCGCCCGGTTGCGGTGCGTACGATGCCGTGCTGCCCGTAACCGTTGTTAGCTGCATCGCAGATAACGCGGCTCCTGCGGGGCCGACATACATCTGCACGTTCCCGTCTGGCTGGTACGTATACACCGTCTGCTGCGTGGCCGCGGGCTTCTGAGTATCGGTGATGCTCAGTTGGCTCAACGTGTTACTGCCCGTGTCAATCTGCTGGACAACGACCGTCAATCCGGTTTGATTGTCGATCGTGACCTGCCCGAGCCCGTCATTAAACTGAACTCGCCCCATTGGATTGGTGCTGATAATGCCACCATTCAACGAGACTATCCCACCGTGCAACGTGGCTGCAATGTTATCCAGCGTAATCTGGCGGGTTAACGTGCTGTAAGTTGCCGTAATGAGGTTGTCGTTAGTCCCCACCGTTGCGAGGTCGCTTTGTGGGATCGCATAATTGGGATTTGTTTGTTGCCCCTGATCGTACTGTGCCTGATACGTGCTTAGGGCTTGAGCCAAGGCTGCCGTCAGGATGACTGACCAGTTGCTTTGCTCGCCGACGGTAATCGTTCCATTCAGATCAATGGTTTTCGCCTGAATGGCGACCCCTCCGCCGAATGTATGCAGCGAACTGGTTGGGGTCGGCGCCTGGGCACTGGTGGGTGTGCTCTTCACCAGGGTGACCACCGGAATCATCGGGAAATACGCGCCGGTATCCGAAGAATTCACCTGGTACGGGGTATTATTAGGATTGCCGGCGTCGCTGGTCCAGGCAGAGTTTTGGCCATAGGAAGAACTCTCGCCGGTCACATAGGGGAAGCTATTCCCGATAAATACAATGCTAGCGGGAACATACTTGGTTCCGTTGTCATCCACGTACTGCCCGGCGACCCAATACAGATTCGTATTGAGGGCCGACTCGGTCATGGTACCG
>JAZKFE010000087.1:29274-29669 GCA_040386595.1 Planctomycetota bacterium
AGATCGCTGCAGTCGCGTTGCCGACATAGCCTGAGGAATAGGGATTGCCGCCTGGCCACAGCTGTGACGCATTCCACTGGGCCTCTTCCGACTGCACGGGATAGTTGCTATCGGAGTTCTCGATCGCCGCGGTGCCGTTGGCGATATCGATGTTAATGTTTCGGGCGCGAATTGGCCCTAGTTGTCCATACGAACCCTTGAGGTTCGTAATCGTGACGGTGCCACCGATATTGACCACCGGAGCCGTGAAGAAGAGGGCGGGACCGTAGCTCACGCCCCCGACATCGTCGGAATAGGTTTGATTGATCGTGACTGTCGGAGTGACTCCAGTATTATTCTGGTGGACTTGGCTGCCAGGCAGATTGGCAGTGCCTGTAAAGTTCACATTCCCACCC
>JAZKFE010000087.1:29679-33731 GCA_040386595.1 Planctomycetota bacterium
CTCAATGGCCCCCAACAGCAGATAAGCCGCACTATTATTCGTCACTGTGATTGACGCGCCGCCGTAAGCGGTGACGTTTCCACTTCCTGAAATCGATCCGGCATTCAGCGTCACATTTCCGCCGGATGCAAATAGCGGCGTGGCGTTGGGATCTTCCAGGAGCTGGCTGCCGGTGCCCACAGATTGGAAGACGATCGCTGAGCCGTTGGGTGTTGCTGAGAGCTGGAGTCGGGTCGGATTGTTCGCATCGACAATGGCATAGTAGGTCACGCCGTTCGTCAAACCGCTGATGGCATTGCCGCTTTGAACCCGGTAAACGAGAGGCTGAGCCGTCTGATAGCCGTGAGAATAGGCCAGGTCGATGCTGTTGGGATTCGACGATCCCGTGTTGGAAGTGACTTGTGCTGCGCTGAATGGAAGCGCCAATGCTCCCAGGATGTATTGCGTGACATCAGTGTTCGCGACCCCTGCTTGAAGCACAGGAGCGACCGTCGGGCTGAAGTAAGTCGCAACGAAGGTATACGGATTAAAAGTCCCCGACTGTCCGTTGGGCAGAGATGCCAGATACGGCACATTGGCAGGCAAATCCTGACTAATCTGCACGTCTCCACATTCGGAGATCGTGATATTCAGCTCGTGATAGATCCCGGCTGTGATCGTTCCGTTTTGAGTCACCGCCGAACTGACTGTCGGCGTCGGGTTGTCCGAGTACGACGTGATGACCGGAATACCAAGAGCCGAACCCGTGGCCTTCCCGGATTCGGACGCCCCTGGGCTTCCAGGATAAGCTCCGATTGTTACGTTTTGACCACTACTAATAGTCGTTCCATTGTTAATGTTTAAAGTTGTATTACTCGTGACGGTGGTGTCGACATTGGAGTGGGGAATTCCCGCGAGCCCCTCCGCAAAGGCGTTGGCCGAAGAATACGCGGAAATCGTGGTCGTGGTGAGTCCGGTCGGATCGTTTCCGGCGGTCAGATTCACATTTCGGAAGGCCAGCATCGCTGTATTCTCACCGACTGTGACCGTCTGTTCGGAGTCGACTGTCGTATCGGCAATCGCATTCGCAAATGCTGCGAGACCGTAGGTGCTGGTCGCGCTATTTGTCGTCACCGTGGCTGTGGTGTATGTTCCGATGCCAATATTGTTGAAGCTGATGAAATTGCCTTGAGTTCCAATATCGACGGCATTTTTCAGCGTCGCCGAGATTTTGGACGTCACACCAGAGCCCTCGAGCACCCCGCCGGTCGCCAATGTGACCTCGTCGGCTGCTTGTAGCGTGCTGGAGGCGACAATCAGAATGCCCCCGGCGTTCGTGAACGGATTCGTTCCGGACGAAATCGTCACGGAGTCGCCAACCACAATCGTGGTGCTTCCCGTCAATGCGGTTTCGCTCTTCGCGGCGACACCATTGACGCCGCCGCCCGCTCCGGCATTCGCACTGGAGCCTGTTGTCGTCTCCTGGAAGGAATTGGACGCGAGGATTTGCACGCTGCCTGTGGCCTGAATATTAGTATTGTCACCCACATTCATCGTGACGTTGCCGGTGTCGTTGTGTTGAGCAACCGATCCGCTGCCGCCAACGACCGAGGCATTGATCGTATTGACTGTCGGCGAATACTTCGACGTCCGGGTCGCGCTGATGATGAGATCACTCGTGTTGATCTGCGAGACCGTTGGTGTTGAATCCCCGTCGAAGAAATTCAGTCCGGCATTCACCGTCGAATCGTTTTCCGTCGTGGCATCGGCCGCGTCGATTCCCACTCCGGCACCGCTTCCGGCAACGGACGTCGCCACGTTGGTGTCGTTGCTCGTCGCGGTGATCGATAGCGAGCCGTGGCGTGTCGCACTGGTCACGGCTCCGAGTCCGACTTGGGCAGTTGTCGTCACATTCGAGGTCGACTTTGAAACGGCGGAACCCGCGGCCACCAAACCTGCTGAACCTGCCGTCGCCGTCGCTAATTGTGACGTCTGCGTCACGGCGGTAATTGCAATATTTCCGTCAGGAAGCATCACCCGGGAACCGGTCGTTGCCGAAACTAATCCGCTGGTGCTGGCCGTGCTGCCAACTCCGACACCGCTTAATACCAGTCCGCCCGATCCCGCGGTCGACGAGGCAGATGCCAGTACCCCGCCCGAGGTCGGTGAGGTCAGGCTGGCATTCAGCAAGAGACCGGCAGCCCGGATCTCGGTTTCGTCGTCGAGGAAACTCTGAATGGTTGGTGAGACAATGGCCTGGCTCACGACTGCGGCAATTGCCAGACCCAAACTGACCGTCGCTCCGAACGAATTCGACACCGCGGTGGGAGCAGCCCCCGCGCCAACCGCGACTAACCCCGTGGCCGTGATTTTGGAACTGTCTCCCACGGTTGCGGTGACGGTTGGATCAATCGTGGCTTGATTCACATTGACGAGCGCCGTGCCGATACCAGCGCTCAGCGAGAAGGTGGTACTCGTCACCGCGGAGGTATCCATCGCGCTGATCGTAACGCTGCCCACCGCGTCCTGTTGTCCAATTTGGACATTCGAACCAATAGTGGCGGCCGTTGTACCGCCGGCCGTGGCTTGGGCGACCGCTGCACCAGCCGCCAGATAACCGATACTCGCGTAGTCCTTGCTCGTACTAGACAGCGTACGTAACGCTGACGCGGACAAGGTCAGCGAACTGGGGCCGTCGATGTGGACGTCATCCTCAATCGTGGCGATTTCCGTGCTGTTGTCGTTGATAATGGCGACTTGAGTTCCGAGCGAGACGGCCCCTGCCCCAGCGGCGTCTGCGGAGGTCGTCAGATTGTCGACCAGAGCGGCATTCACCGTCATGGTGCCGCCGACATTAATGCGAGCGCCATTGCCGATCGTGGCTTGCAGATCGCTATTAATATTAAGAATGGCCACCGATGCCCCGGCGGCGAGAGCTCCCGCAGCACCCCCTCCCGCGGTTAATGTCGCCGTCACATTTTCTTGGGCCTCGACCGCTAAGTTTCTCCCTGCGTTGATCGTCGCGCCGGAGCCGACAGTCGCCAGCGTTCCGTTCGTCGGCGCGATTGTGGCACCCAACGAATTGGCTGCCGTATTGCTTGTCGTGGGGATGGCGATCAGAGACTGGGCTTGAGCCACCCCTTGCTGCACGGCGGCCGAATTGCCCGAAGTCTGGGTGTTGCCCGTCGTCGAGACTGTATTGCCAGAATTTGGAACCGTCTGATAGTTGTTTAATGCCGCCAATGAGGAGGTTGGATCGGATGCCTGGCTGACCGTCTGACTGAGCGAACTACCATCCGAAGCGGTCAACACGTTGAGGGACGTTGCATCCAGAACGGTACCAAGATTAAAGACCGCAATCGACGCATCAATTCCTACGCCACCAATTCCTACGCTCACCGTCAGACTATTGAAATTCTTATAAGACAGTCCATATACGTCAACATCTTGCGTGGCATTAATCACTGCATCATTGCCGATCGCCGCATGGATCAGATTGTAGACCAGGCCCACACTGACTGCCCCGGCAAATCCCCCGATGCCAGCTCCGACCGCAGGGACTAGATTCGAAATCGTTGTCGCGTTAAATGCCCCGACACTCACCGACTGATTCGGACCGGCTCCAGTATTCA
The DNA here is from genome assembly GCA_040386595.1 of Planctomycetota bacterium. GTDB lineage: Bacteria > Planctomycetota > Planctomycetia > Planctomycetales > Planctomycetaceae > JAKFVC01. Next base: position 33,291 of record JAZKFE010000087.1, read on the forward strand.
CGCTGTTAATCAGAGCGCCGTCATCAATCAAGGCGATGGTGTTGGATTGAATCGTAACCACGGCGGGGGCACCGGCAAATCCTGCAAATAGGCCAGCCGCTCCAGCGACGGAATAGGTTGTGACGTTCTCGCTGGATGTGGCTTGGACGGCGACTCCCTGAGAAGCATTGGTCAGACCCGTGGCCTGGGACGCATCATCTTCGAGGACCAGCATTGTCGTGCTGGACTGTGCCAAACCCGTGACGTTCGATGCTTGGCCGATGAGGGCTTGAGTGTCCTTGTCGATAACGATAACGGGTACCGAAATGCCCACGCCTGCGGCAGTGATCCCTAGTGCTCCGGCCCCGTCGATGGCTTCTACAAAGGTATCATCTGTTGCTGAAACCAAAACGTTGTTCTTGGCGGTGACCGTAGCGGGAGCGTTGTTGAGCGGATCGATTT
>JAZKFE010000087.1:33741-41949 GCA_040386595.1 Planctomycetota bacterium
CGATGCTGGCGTGAGTCGTGGAGTCGATGGTGATGACCGAGACGGCTCCATCGACGGCGACGGTTGCTGAGCCCCCGACTCCGATGGCGACGCTGGTGAGGGTTTCCGTGGCGTGGGCTCCCACGATCACGTCGTCGGCGGCAGTGACTTCGGCACCGGGATTGATGCTGGCAGTCGTGTACAGCGTGATCACCGCGACATCCACGGCTGCTCCCACCGATGCGACCCCTGATAGTCCGGCGGATCCACCGACTCCCAGGCGATAATAGGCGCTCCCCGCTGTCACAAGGACCGAGCCACTCGAATCGACCTGGGCATTATCGCCGACCCAAGCGGCAGTCGTATTGTTGGCGACATGCACTCCCACCGAAATCGGAACCGCAACTGCTCCGGAAGCACCGCCCGAGACGACCACCTGAGTCAATTGATCCGAACTGGTCGCTGTAACGGCTACGCCGCTCAAGTCGGTGGTGTCTGGTGCCAGGAACGCTAAGGAATTGGTTCCCGGCGAATCTGGCACTGCCGACTGATTGACCGACGGGAAGGAAACACCAAGCGGTAGCAAGCTCTGCCCGGTCGTCCCCTGCGATGTCAGATCGATGGCCGTTCCCGCTTCGGCATTGTCTTTGCTTGAAGCTAGCTGAATCTGATTGGGATTCGCAGTGTCCGGCACGATGGCATAATACGTGGCACCGTTGATCAGGCCGCCAATACTACTACCCGCGGTGGCTGCCGTGTAGACGAGCGGTTGGCCCGTGGTGGCTGCGAATCCTAAATCGACCGTATCTGCCTGGGTATTGACGGCGGACGTGGCAAATGTTGAGGCGGCGTAGTCCAATCCGTAGTAGCCGGTGGTCGCCTGCAGGGCTGTGCCCTGAGCGTGTGCTGTGATGGACGTCTCCTGGCCGATCCACGCCTGTGTCGTCTTCTCAATGGTGGGAACGGCCACAGAGGCCCCGACAGCCACCGTCCCCGAGGCCGTAATTGAACCCGCCGCCACCACCATGTGATTCTGTTCGTCGGCCGCCACTTGAAGATTATTTCCAGCGACGACGGTGGAGTAATTACCCAGGTAGGCTTGCGTGGTGAGATTGAGCGTATAAACACTAACTGCACCACCAATGCCGGCTGAACCCCCGGCGGCAATTGTTCCGGCGACAGAGGTAATATCTTCAGCGGAATTGGCGCGGATCAGAACATCGTTCTGCGCCTGGATCATGGCTTTCGAACCGGAGTTGGCATCTGCGACGAATGCTTTAGTCGTCTTGGTGACCGTTCCGACATCGACGCCTGCTCCGATTCCCGCTGCTCCCCCTACGCCCAAGGCGCCGGCAACCGTGACCATGTCGGTGATGTTTGATGCCAGCAAATTCACGCTTTGGTTCGCGGTGGCCCCGGCCGAGTAGTTGATCACGGTACCGGTCCCGATCGACGCGATACTGGATTCCACGAGGACCTCCACCGGCACTGATCCGGCGATTCCCGCCGATCCGGCCAAGGTTCCACCGGCTGCGACATTGACGATATCCTGCAACGCGATCGAGGTGGCGGACACTCCGTAGACGTCGGTCGTTTCCAGATTTCCTGCGGCGTCTTTGCCTCCCGTGAATGCAGGATAGGCTGCTCCATTGGCGAAGCCGTCAATCACCAGATTGGGACCGATATAGGCGGTTGTGGAGTCATCAGTCACCAGAGTCGTGTTCGCGATCCCCACCGCCGCGGTACCAGCGGCAGCGATGGCCCCGGCTCCGACTGACATCTGCAAATCTTGCAATGCCGCAACGGCGACTGTGCCGTGCGCCTGGATTGTGTTGCTCGACGAGGCGCTTAAGTAGGCGGAGGTCGTCAACGTGATCACGTTCACGGTAATCGACCCTTCCACCGCCACATCGGCCGAGACCGCGCCCCCGACGGCCACATCGGTAATTTCAGGCACGGACGTGGCCTCGACTTCGACGTTGCCGGTCGTCGCTGTGGCGTCGGTATTATTTAGATAGGCGCTCGTCGTATTCGAAATCGTATTGCTCGACAACGCCGCCCCGACCGCTGTGCCAGCTGAAAGCGCAAAGCCTCCGACGCCTGTCTTCAATGTCGATTGATCCAAGGCTTGAGCGATGACGGTCGCTCCCGTAATGGTGGAACTATCGAAGTAGGCGTCCGTACTATTCTTAATCACGTTGACTTCGACCGAACCACCCAGGCTAAACGATCCTGCTAGTCCCAAGCCGATGGCCACTGTCTCAATCAACGAAGACTGTTGGGCCGAGACATTGACCGTGCCGTCGACCGTGACCGTACTGCCGGTAATCTTTGCGGTGACGTGACTTTCAATGTTGCTGCTGCCGATGGCCGCACCCCCGGCGTCCTGGCCAATGGCGAGTCCCAGAGCTCCAGTGCCGATGCTGGCGCTGTCGGTCGCGCTGACCGTCACATCAGTGCCTTGAGTCACCGTCGAATTTTGAATATAGGCCGAGATGGTGTTATTAATGTTACTGACCGGCGCCGCCCCGGCGATGGCGTTCCAGCTGCCGCCAGATCCACTGATCGCCACCGCCACGACCTGAGCCGACAACGCCGATTGGGTTTGCTCGCCCCCTGGCAAATCGCTGGGGACCGTGGACGTGCTAGGGGTAGTCGGTGCATTCCAACCCGCATTGACGGCTACCGCGCCGGACGAATTCACGGTCGAAGAAGCCACATAGGCTTGGACAATGTTGCTGATCGTGTTGACGGCGACGCTGGCCCCGATAGCGCTGCCCATTAAAGAAATGCTGACCACGCCAGCTCCGGTATCGATGCTGGGGGTATCGATTGCCGAAACCGTCAAACTTGCGACGTCGATCTGGGTGCTGTTGTTGATGTAGGCCTTGGTGGTATTCGTCGTCGTATTCACGGCGACTGAGCCCCCGAGAGCAAAACCATTTGCTCCCGCGCCTCCGGCTGCCACCACGATGGTTTTCTGGCTAGAAGTCGCCAGGACATCCAGAGCGCCGGTCCGTGCGGTCAGTTCAGAGCTATCCACCGAACTGATTGTCGAATTGGAGATCACATTAATCGCGACCGCCGCCCCGATTGCGGGACCGTCCGTCGCAATCGACACCTGCCCTGCACCAACATTAATCTGTGACGCATCGCTGCTTGAGATCGTAATTTCGTTTGCCGACAACGTGGAGCTATCGCTCACATTTGCGGCGATCGTATTGTTGATAACATTCACCACGACCGATCCGCCTAAAGCAAATCCTTCCGCCCCTGCCACGCCGACGGCAATCGCTGTGATCTCGGCACTTTCCTGGCTGACGACATTAATGTTTCCCGCGAATGAAGTGATCTGCGAACCGGTAATTTCGGCGGTCAGATTGTTCTGGATGTCATTCGAGGTGACGCTCGCGCCGATCGCCGCGGAACCTTTAGAGATCCCGATTCCCAGCACGCCGTTACCAATGGACGACGAATCGAGGGCGGTCACCGTGATATCGCCCGTGACTTGCACCACAGAGCCACTTGAGATGTGGGCATCAATCGTCTGGCGGATGTAATCCAGCGTGACGGCGGCTCCCAGAGAATAGGAGTCGGCAAATGCTCCACCTACAGCGACCGACACCAACTGGCTGTCAACGCTCACGGGGATGTCGAGAGTCGTTCCAAAGCCCGTTGAGCCATCAATTGTGATTGACGTCGGCTGTGTTAGAGAGCTTGGCGGTTGGTACCCGGCAGAGATTTGGAGATTACCGTCGACATTGATGTTCGAGTTATCGACATACGCTGCTGTCGAACTCGTCGTCGCACCATGTGCCGCCACATTGGGGTTGGCGGTGTCGAACATCTGGCCCATATAGTTATAGGCAATCGCTGCCCCGACCGCGGTTGATCCCGAGACACCAATCGCGCCCGCCACGACGATTTCTAAGGCGTTTTCACTCGCAGTGATGTCGAGATCGCTCGTAGCAGATGCCGTGGAGCCACTGATATAGGCCGTCACGGAATTCGCGACCGAGTTAATCGTGACCGAGCCACCAATGGCGAGTTGATTGGCATCGGCACCACCTGCCGCCAATGCATAGAGTTGTGGTGATGACGTCGCGGAGACACTTAACGTGCTACCATTCGCCGCGGCCTGCGACTCGTCGATATAGGCCGTGATCGTATTATTAATTAAATTATAACTGACCGCGGCCCCTGAACCATTATTGGCCACAGCCAGGCCACCCGACACTGATACCAGGTAAGAGGTGTCGATGGCCTCGACGGTCACGCTTCCGCCTGACGTAATCTGTGAGTTGTCGCTGATATGTGCGTCGATTCCCAACACGATTTGATTGACGGACGCGTTCCCGGCGCCAGCAAATTTAGAATCCCCTTTGGCGACTCCCAGGGCGAGTCCTAGTGAGCCTAATGCGGTCGACGCCGAGGCCTGGACCTGGACATCACCTCCCACGTTCAGATTGGAATTCTCCATAGAGGCTGTGAGTTGGTGATTGATTTCAATATAGCCGATCGACAATCCAATACCACCGGTGCCCCCTACTCCAACGCCCCCACCGAGGGCCACATAGATCGTATTGTCCTCCGAAGTGATCGTCGCCGTGCCGCTCACTGTCCCGAGCACATTCGAGAGATAAGCCAGGGTTTCACCGGTGAAGAAATCGAGCGATACCGAGCCGGCAACTTCCCAGCTCTTCTTCGTCGATGAGCCGGCTCCGGAGAATGTGAGCGTGCCCAGATAGTTGTCTCGCTCGGCGGCGACATCCAGCTTCCCACCGACGGTCAGCCGCACATTCTGAATAAAGGCGGCAGTTGTTCCCTCCAGATCGATCTGGCTATAAGAGCCTGCAATGCCCACATTCTGCACGTTGTCGCGATCGGTGGTTGTGCTTAATGAGGCAATCGCATAGGAGCCGCCAAATCCGACGAATATCGTTTCGTCAGTGGCTTCGACCGACAGATCGCCCGTGGCGATCGTCCCCGAGTCATTGATGTAGGCTTTGGTGTTGTCGGTGGCTCGCGTATAGGAAGCGTCGCCCGAGATCTGCAGACCCCACGAGCCAAACGTGGGAGGGAGCTTGGGTTGGTTGGCTTCCTGAGAGGTGGGATCGGTGGGATCGGTGGGATCGGTGGGATCGGTGGCGACTGCGCCGGAGAGGGCAAAGTTGATAATATCTCCGCCGGTTGTCGCACTGACGACCATCGGCCCTGAGACATTCCACGTCGAATCCAATCCCGTTATCGGGCCGCTATCCACGTTCGTACCGACGATGGCGACAGTCTCTCGTGAGATGGTATTGGCGAGTGCGCTGACGCCGATTCCCAGGTTTTGTCCAGAGAACGCGGACCCCGCGACGGCGATCAGAATTAGCGTGTCATCGGCCGAAACATTGACTCCGCCATTCGTACCCGGGTTGCTAGTGATCACGGCTCCGGATGCGACTTGCGCGATCGTGGAGGTCTCGGCATTCACAAACGAGACCGTGCCGCTAGCACCATACTGGCCACCCGCCGAGAGACCGTTCGCCCCCAATCCACCGGATGTCCCGAGGTTCGCAATCACGACTTGTTGATTCGCGGTGACGTTAAAGCCGTAATTATCCACCGGCTGTAGAGTTTGGCTTGCGCCGCTGCCGGCGCTGGTTAAATTGATCGCCGTGCCGCCCATCGCGTTACCCAGTGTTCGGGCGAGTTGCACGACATTCGGGGAGGTGTTTGAGAGGATGACGTAATAGACATCGCCATTCTTTAAGCCACCAATGTCCGAGCCACCACCGTTGGAGTAAGTGACGGCCTGCCCGGTAAAGAAGTTGGGATTGGCGCTGAGGGTAATCGTGTCCGCGCTCGTATCGACAACCGAACTTCCATCAAACGTGGGGTAAGAGATACTCGGCGCGTTACCAAAATTGATCGTGGTGGCTCGAACGGCCAAGGCCTGCAGTGATTGACCAGCCCCGAGGCCGGTACTTGTGAAGGTGACCTCTTTGCCGGCGAGAGCGTCGGCATAAGTTTCAGCGAGTTGAACTTGCAGTGGGGTGCTCGGACTAATAATGGCATAATAAGTCTGTCCGCTGACCAACCCACCGACACTGCTATTCGTCCCACCTCCATTGAAATAAACGACCGCTTGCCCGGTGGTTAACACGGGAGTCGAACCGAGTTGCAGAGTGCTCGTCGCGGTGTTGACGTTGGCCGTACCGTCGAAGGTTGATGTTGCGGCACTTAGGGGCAGCAGGCTGTGATCTGCGCCGCTGACTTTCTTCAAACCCAACGTGATTAAAATGCCGTTATTGGCATCATCTTCCGTGCTGGCCAACTGCAGGATTTGCGGATTCGTGGCGCTGACGACGGCATAATAAACCCGGCCACTGACTAGGCCCTCAATGGGCGTGCCACCGTTGCTGTCATAGACCAACGGCTGACCGGTGATGTACCCCGGATTGTAATTGAATTCAATTTTGTTCTGATCGGTGTTGACGGCGCTTAAGGGATTAAAGATATCGTTGCTGCCGATGATGGCCTGCGTGTTGTTATGCAGGACCATCCCCGCGAATGATGCACCGACTCCCGCGAGCTTGCCTTGGTTTCCGGGGAGCACCGCATCGGCGACTCCCGACGATCCACGGCCTTTCGTCGCCTTTTTGATATCAGCGGGGAGAAAATCGAAATTCGTGTTTCCCGAGAAATTCAACGTTTCGAAGGTCGTGGAAGCGGTGACTGAAACGGATTGGGTGGGGGCGGTGTAATGGGGATCCTGATTGATCAGAGCCCCGGAATTAATTCGGGCCTGGCTATCATTAAAATAGGCTGTCCATTGGACCGATCCCGCAATCGCGATGTCCTTCGAGTTATTTGTAGCGGCCACCGCGTTGGCCCAGTTATTCACCAGCGAATCCTCAAAGCCCAGTGTGCCATCGAAGAACCGCAGAATGTCACTGGAGGAGCTGGTCCCTTTTGTGGATTCGAGATTGAAGCCGTTGGGATTGTTAATCTGTCCCATCCACGGATACACGAGGTCCGATGAGACACTCAAGGTACTACCGGCATCGATCCGCGCTCCACCATCGATTATGGCTTGCGACGTATTCGTCAGTGAGTTGACCATCACCCCTAGTGCCAAACCGACCTGGACTTTGCCTTCAGTCACTGGGCTATTGTCTGCGCGGGTGTTGGTCGCAACTGTCGCCGTGGATGCGACGGCCGCATGGTTATTTTCCGTCAACACTGACCCCACCGAGATGTCGCCGGTTGCTCGAAGAACGGCATTCGCGCCGATTTCCGCGATGGCCGAGTTGCGAACTGATTCCACCAGAAATGCTCCGGTGAGTGCCAAGGCATGTGTGACTGGTGAGTCGCTATTATCCTCCGCATTGGGTTCTTTCGAATTCCATTTCGCGGTGTATTTGTTGGGAATCAGCCGCTTTTTTATCGGTGCTTCACAGCCGATTCCTGTCGAGACTGAGAGATTTTCTGTACTGGAAATCGTGGCCGTAATCTGAATGGCAGCCCCGGAGTTCAGCGGCGTCAATTGATGCGCACTGCCGGACATATAGCTCAGATCGGTCTCGCCGAGATCAATTGCGCCCTGCAATGACATCGGCACGGTGGCATCGGCCGTCGCTAGCAATTGAATCTGAGTGGGGAAGTCCGCATCGGGAATCGAAACGTAGTAGGTGGTACCATCGATCAGGCTGGCGGTCATTGAACCGAGGACGTCGGAATAGACAACCGCTTGTCCGTTCACTAACTGTGGTGCACCGGCGGGAACTTGGATGGTTAGAAGATGGGTACCGCTGTCGCTGCCGACGATGGTGTAAGAGAAGCCATTTGAGGTCAGCGCTTCGTCCAAAGTCAGTTGGACCTGTCCCCCTCCGACTTCCATAAAATGGACAATGTTCGGATTCGCGGCCGACACCACGGCCTGGTAGGTGACTCCATCTTGCAGACCGCCGATCGCGGTGCCGGAGCCCCCGGCGTGGTAGGTCACCAGCATGCCGTTGGGGACTAACGTTTGCTCTGGGTAGAGAACGACCGAGTTGCTGAGCGGGTCGGTGCCATCGGTACTGAGATCGGCAACCACTGGCCCGGTATTGTCGATGAATTGCACGACGATTGCAGTCGGATCGCTGCTGTCGACGATATGCACGGCATAGCTGTGACCATTGGCGAGCAAGCCGGTTCGGGAGAGCGCAGCGCCGGTATAGGTAAGCAGTTGCCCTTCTT
>JAZKFE010000088.1:0-3645 GCA_040386595.1 Planctomycetota bacterium
TACCAGTGCGAAAGTAGGTTATCGCCGGAAACTTACATTAAAAGAGCCCCATGTTGAAAAACGTGGGGCTTTTTTTATTCTTTGTCTCGCGTTAGACATAGTATACGTTTATGTGGATCGAGGGCTGAAATGACTTGATGTCAAAGAATGGCGGAAGCTTCGCCTTTTGTTCTTCTCGCTCACGGAGATCTGGGATGCGAGTGCCCGGAAGCTACTTCCGAGGGGTTCAATTTCAGTCCTGGATTGTCGTTAAATCGCCACCAAATGCGGGCTCATCCCGGGGCGGACTTTCCAGCACGGGATGACGATGACATAATCGATTTCAGACTACTTGACGTGTTTTAATGCTGGCCTAGAAAACCTTTCCAACAGGTGCCGACGTGAAATCGGGAGATCGTTATCAACTGTTGGAGAAGATTGCTTCCGGCAGCTTTGCCACGGTGTATCGTGCCCATGATCAGGAATTGGGGCGCGAAGTCGCCGTGAAGCAGATTCACGAGCAATTTCTCAGTGATCCGCGGCAACTGGATCGCTACTGGGGCGAGGCCCAGCTGCTGGCTTCTCTGCAGCACCCTAACATCGTGACGATCTATGACATCGTTCGCGAGAAGGGCTGGCTGATCATGGAGCTCATGCAGGGCAACCTGGCCGACCGGATGCAAGGTCGGGCCATGGACCTGGTGGCTCTGCGAACCGTCTTGGCTCATTGCCTGCGGGCTCTCAAGTTTCTACACGAACATGGCATTGTGCATGGGGACATCAAACCCAGTAACATGCTGGTTGACCGGCGTAAACGTCTGAAACTCGGTGATTTCGGACTCGCACGGCGTGTGAGTGACGAAGAGGGGAGCCTGATTAAGGGGACCACGAAGTACATGGCTCCCGAAGTCGTCTCGGATGAGTTTGGTGACGTGGGCCCCGCTAGTGATCTGTATTCGCTGGGCTTCGCCGCCTATGAGCTCATGTGCGGCAATAACTTCGATTCCTTGTTCCCCGGCCTGAATGCCCATGGCCGCGACAAGCAGCTCGCCTGGATCATGTGGCATGCCGCGGCTGATCGTCGGCTACCGCCGATCGCGCGAGTGTTAGAAGGGGTTCCAGAAGACTTGGCCAAAGTCATTCAGAAGTTGGCCACCAAAAACCCGGCACAACGGTACAAGACGGCCGACGAAGCGCTAACTGATTTGAATGTGGACCTGCGCGTCGTACGGTCTGAGGACCAGGGAGATGCTCCCCCTCCAGTGGACGCGACGGCTCGGCGGAAACGATTTCTGATCATTGGGGCCTTTGCGGCCAGCATGCTGACATCGCTCTTCATGTTGTTGCCGGCAGGTGATGATGCCTCCCAGCCCAAAGCCCAATCGGGATTGATTCGGGATGTGCGGCTCGATCAGCGTGAACTGGTCGTTGTGGACGAAGCGACCGAGATCCCCGAGATCATCAAAGTCGGAGAGAAACCGTCTCTCTTACTCAAAGACCGGATGAAGAAGACCCAGCATAAGATCTTGCTGGAAGAGGTCAAAGCGGGCGACCGAGTCCGCATTAGTCGACCAGCGGGACGCGTGGAATTCGTCCTCTCACGCCCCATAGAAACCCACGGCCGAATCCTGCGGCTGGACGGTGTCGCCAAGATTGTTGTGGTCGAAACGGATGACGACGCTCATCGCGAAGAGATCCCGATTCAAATTGGGGAATCGGCAAAGATTCAAATCAACGGCAGCAAGGCCGAGTTTATCGGCTTGCAAGAACATGACCGGATCGACATTCAGCATCTGGCAGATCCTCGTGATGAAGATCGGCGTATCGCATTGACGGTTGCCGCACGACGGTCGGTCCGAGCAACCGGTTTTGTTCGGACGTTGAACTGGCAGGGGCGAAAACTGAGCTTCGACGTGCGACAAGGAACCAGTTCACGGTTGCTCGAGTATCCCTTCGCCAAGGGTGCTTCGATCACATTACCAAACGGCAAAACGGTGGGGCCTGAAGATTTAAAAGCCGACGATCTGCAAACCGCGGATCGTGTCTCCGTCGAATATGACACGGAAATCACGCGGGTGCTGGCCAGCCGCAATCAGACATTGACCGGGACAGTCTTGTCGATCAGTCGAGACCCGAAGGCGGTCACGATTCAGACTCACGATCGCAAACAGCATTCGCTGAATATCACCCCCGACACGGAAATTGACGTCGGAGGCGAGTTGGCTCAGTTTGATGAGTTGCGAGAATATGACGAGGCGAAAGCCACGTTCCAGGAACGCGACGACGGAAGCGGCGCACAGGCCTTTACGATCGATGCGACACGCCCGGCCAAGCACGACCGCGTGGCGATTGTGATCGGTGTGCAAGACTATGTCGACAAGGCTGTCACGCAGACCAAGTATATCCTGGACGATGTGGATCTGGTGGCGAACGCCCTGCGACACCGCTACTGCGTGGCGCCGGAACGGCTGCTGGTCTTGAAGAACTCGGACAAGGCAAAGCTGAAGGAAGAAATCTCCCGGGTCTTGGGCGAAGCGTTGGGGCAGACCCATATTGTGGTTTACTTCGAAGGCCAGGCCTATGAAGGTGCGGACGGCAAGTTCTTTCTGGCGGCCCGCGATTTTCAGAAGAGTCAACCGGCGGAATCTGGAGTACCGCTGGAGTGGTTGATCGAAGTTCTCGAGAAATGTGCGTCGAAGGACAAGCTGTTGATCCTCGATACGTTTCAAGTGGGAACGGCGACCAAATATGACATGCAGCCATCGCCTGCAAAAATGCTCGAATCGGTTTCGGGGTCGATGAAAACCTTGCATGCCATTGCCGCACGCAGCGACAACGAGCGGGGACAAGAGCTGCCCGATAAGCACGTGGGCAGCTTTGCCTGGCAGATGGTCCAGGGAATCAAGGGGGCCGCAGACGTCGACCACGATCTGTATATCACAGCCCAGGAATTGCAGAACTACTTAGCGGAAAACTTGCCCAAGCTGACATTTGATAAGTCTCAGCCGCAGACTCCCAAGTTATTTGAACCGCGCCCCTGATAACAATGAAAAGCCGAGAAGCTGCTAGCGACGCGAAAGAGCTGCCATGTTTGCTCCGGGGGTTGTGATCTATGAGAAAACCAGCCGGTGGGAAGCGCTGCTGAAGCGGTACTTCGCAAATCAGGGGCTGCAAGTTCGGCCCTGCCGCTTGCCGGCTCAGGTACTCAGCACTCTGGCGACGATGCCAGGAAGTGTGACCATTATTGACCTCGCGGCGGGCGCGGCCCCGGGGTTGCGTTTGATTGCTCAGGCCAAGCTGCAAGTTCCGGAAGGTGCCGTGATTGTCGTGGCGCCGGCATCTCTGTCCGATTTGGAATGGCCCGCACGGGAATTCGGGGCCTTGGCGTTTTTACCGGAGTCTGTTTCGGAGGCCGAGCTAGGAGGCCTGTGCTCGCGACAACTGCAGCGCCATCGTGCTCCGGCTGTTGATCAGCAATAAAATCGATTGTATTTTTTGAAAAGTTCGCACTTGAGTTTAGCGGTTACGAAAATTGATTCGAAACCGCAGCCAGCATGAACAGGCGACCAAGCCAAATCACGAAAAACTAGTCGCTGTCTGGTTCTGGCGCGTGTATACTTGCGTTGCTTATTCGCCTCAATTCAGGTCGTTATGTCACAGATTTCG
>JAZKFE010000088.1:3655-15393 GCA_040386595.1 Planctomycetota bacterium
GAATTGCCGCTAATTGATCCGCGACTCTGTACGAGCTGTGGTGACTGTCTAAAAATCTGTCCGACACAATGTCTGGTGTGGGTGCAGCAAATTCCCAAGGTGACCGAAGACCAAGCCTGTATCCGCTGCCAAGCCTGCGCGACGATTTGCCCGACCGATGCAGTACGTTGGACGGTAGCCCTGTTTTAGGTAAAACGTAAAGCCGGGGGGCGTCGAATGGTTCGCATTCTTCTGTGATTAATCAGAATAATGCCCCTGTTCAAACTCGCCGATAGTATAACCTCATAATGAAATTGCCCTACGTTAAAGAAGACGCACCGATCGCGTGAAGACGAGTGATTTCAAGTTCTGAAGTTGCTCGGGCGAGGCTGTCGGACTTGAAAATTCGAGGTTGGTGCGTTGTGATCACACTTCAAACTCAGTCCCCAGCCGGGTAGTGCTCAAGCTGGCTCGCAATGGCTTGATCAATACCAATGAGTGGCGCTCGTCTGAACCACCACTCCCTACCTGTTGGTGCTATCCCACTACTCATTGGACGACAGTTTTTAACGCTTAGAACAAGGGAACGCGTACGATGAATCTGATTTCGACCCTGGCGGGATCGATGATGGAAGGCTTCTTTCCGGCTGGCTGGGATCTGGCGAAAATCGATGCGTGCGTCGATGATGACCCGAGCACAATTGGCAAGCGTCAGAAATGGTGGCACAAGGCCTATCAGCCGGTGTCGTGCACCACACAGTCCGACTTCGACATGATGCTGGGCCATGAGATCGCTCTGCTGATTCGGCAGACTCGTGACGCCGGCCAGCAGTTGATCATGATCCTGCCGGTGGGGCCGATGGGAATGTACCGCTGGGCCGTCTATTTTCTGTCCTGCTGGAACGTCTCGGCCGCTCACGTGCACGGCTTCAACATGGACGAATGGAGCGATGCGGAGGGAAATACTCTCAGCCACAACGACCCGGCGTCATTCCAGTACTCAATGCAGAAAGCATTCTACGGGCCCTTGGGTTCGTTGACGGTCCCCGTGAAGCAACGCTGCTTTGCGACACGCCGCACCTTGCACACGTATGACAGCCGCATCGCCGATCTGAAGGCCAAGGGAGCCAAGATGGCGGTGGTCTATGGTATCGGTCGCGTCTGCCACATTGCCTTCTGGGAGCCGCATTTCGCCGCAGAATTTGAAACCGACTCGTCCTGGAAGGATGCGACGCATCGCTTTGGCGCTCGCCTGCATCCGCTGACGATCGAGCAAAATGCGATCACCAGCTTCAAGAGCCGCACGACCCTGGTGCCGTGCTATGCGAACACGATCGGTCCCAAGATTTTCCTGGGAGCCGACTATTGTATTGGCGGCGCTGACGGGACGTTTGGCCGCGGCATGATGTGGCAGGGGCTGAGCCTGTGGATGTCGCTGCGACACACGCCGACCCGCTGGATTCCTTCCACCTATATGACCAGCATGCCAGGCAAGCTGTTCTATCTGGAAGAACTGGCCGGTCCGCTGGTCGCAGACTGCAACTGAAAACGAATATGGCCCGCTCGACAATCCGAGCGGGCCATTGGTTTTTATTCCCTGCCAAATTCCGGGACGAACATTTGCCGGAAGCACTGCTTAACGACGGACTACCGTTGCGAAACAGTGGCACAAAATTCGCTTAATCAGCCTTTAGCGAGGCTCTTCGGGGGGGATAAATTCGGCGTCGTTTGCGGGACGCGTTTCGGCTTCGAGTCGCCGCTTGCGGACAACCTGCGAGATTCCCCAGACGATCATGACGGCGCCGATCGCGGCCAATAATTCCGGGCTGTTTAATCCACGCAGCGCCAATTGGCCAGTGAGCCCGCCGATCACGAAAATCAGGCCCATAATGATGTTTAACATGGTCGCCGTGGCTCTCCTATCCGCTGGACATGAAGTGGATGAACGCTGTGCTGCAGAACTTCGGATCGTCTAAGAAGAGTCCAGCTCGCATCTCTACAGCGTAGCCGCAGCCCGACCAGTTTGCCAACCCGTCCATTGTCGTTGTTCGTTCCACAAACTGAACGCGCTTGCGGGGGCGAGGTGGGTGATCTCAGTCATCGGCTGTGAAAAACTCAATCCCACGGGGATGTCGACTGCGCCCGAGATGTACTTGCGAGTGCTTCGGGCTAATATTAGGTCGCCCCATTCAACCGAGACTAGAGATATTTGATCGATGTCACTCGCGCCCATTTACCTCGATAACAATGCGACAACTCCGGTTCATCCGGAAGTTGTCGAGGTGATTGCGCGATGCATGCGTGATGGGTTTGCCAATCCCGGGAGTCGCCATGTGGCGGGTCGGCGGGCACGGGTGATTCTTGAAGATGCCCGCGAGACCATCGCCCGGATCCTGAGGGCCGATCCTGCGGAAGTCATCTTCACCAGCGGCGGAACCGAATCGTCGAATCTGGCCATCTTTGGTTTGACCAGTGGGCGGCGAGGAGTCATTGTCCTGACGGCCGGTGAGCATCCTGCCACACTGGAATCCTGCAAAACGCTGCTGCAGCGAGGTTTTCGCGGCCACACGTTGCCGGTGGATTGCCACGGGCAACTCAGACCGGAAACGTTTTCTGACGTCCCCTGGTCCGAAGTGGCCTTGGTGACAGTGATCCTGGCACACAACGAAACTGGAGTGATCCAAGATCTGACAGCACTCTCGGAATTGTGCCAGGAGCATCGTGTGCCGTTGCACGTGGATGCCGTGCAGGCCGCCGGAAAAATTGCGGTCGACTTCACGCGATTGGGAGCGACGACTCTCAGCCTGGGAGCCCACAAGTTTCAGGGCCCTCGTGGTATTGGTGCGCTCCTAGTCCGAAAAGGAGTGACGCTGACTCCGTGGATGTTCGGCGGCCACCAAGAGCAGGATCGACGTCCCGGGACCGAGGCGGTCCCATTGATCGCCGGAATGGCTCGAGCTTTGGAAATCTGGGAGGCCGAGCAGGCAGACCGAACGGCGCGGGTGACTCGAATGCGAAACAAGTTGGAGTCGGCACTGCAGCAGCGGTGTGCTCCCGTGGTCGTCAACGGAGCTGGTGCCCCGCGTTTGCCCAACACCTTGAATATCTCTTTCCCCGGCTGCGATGGGGAGGCCGTGCTGGTGGCTCTCGACCTGCAGCAGGTCTGCTGTTCGCTCGGCAGCACGTGTGCCAGTGGGGCCGCGGAGCCGGCTCCGTCGCTGGTGGCGATGGGCTGTTCTCCCGAAGTCTATCGCTCGGCCGTCCGGTTTAGTGTGGGACCGGAAAATACCGATGCGGAAATTGACGAAGCCGTGGACCGCATCAGTCGCGTGATTGCCTTGGCGAGAGAATGCGGCGGTTGACGGTCTGAGGCCTTTTCGGAGACGCAGAAATTTCTCTTCGCAGAGGTCGAATGAGCCGTAACCTCTTGTTCGCTTCGCTCACCCAGATTCGAGAATCTGGGCTACCCTTTGTTGATCGGATTGGATCAGTCAGCATCCGGCGGTCTAATCGTCGTCGAGTACTGCGTGGCCGCCTTGAACCAGGCGACGGGTCAGCCAGACTTCAATCACTAGCATGCCGAGCATCACTAGCAACATCAGCTGCCAAAACTCGGCTTTGGTGTTGCTCGCGAACATCTGGTTGCGGAGCTCATCGAGACTGGTGACAATCTTCAAACGCTCTTTTCCCTGCAGAAACTCACGTTGTTCGGGCGTCAAAATGGTGAGATCAGATTCTCGACGGTCGAAGTTCACCACGCAGGATTCACCGGCAGCCCCCCGCACTGGCTGGCCGTCTTTGGCCGGAACTAGAGTATAGATGCCGGGAATCGAGGTGTCGTCCAGCTTGGCAAGCGGCCGCAATTCATCTCCGCCCAGTGTCACGGGCAACGTCCGTTTTCCTGGTCCTCGAAAGATCCACTGGGAAGGGTCGAAGTCTCGCACCACCGGCAGCAATAATGGTTCCCCCACCGCCACGTTCCGCGAGGTCCGACCGCCTGCCACCAAGTGAAACAGGGCCTCATGCAGGAACGGCACGTAGTCTGGCTTCGCGGGAAATGTCGACCAGTCGGAATCGAGCGGTGCCGCCATCAGAAGTACATGGCCGTGGCCAAAGTCTCGTTCAATCAATAGCGGGGCACCGTTCGTCAAACGCGCCGCGACGGCCGCCGAGGGCAGGGCGGCACCTGGCTGATCGCCGCCGGCCGACTGGGTTGGGGTGACCTGCCACCATTTGTCAAAGCGGGTCTCCGTCAGCCCGCCCTGATGCTGTTTACGGAAGGAATGCAGCCAGGGGAGTTCAAGACTCGTGTTGTCGATTTGAATGGGTGAGACCTGGGTCCCCGCAACGGGAACCGGCGGCTGATCGATCTTTTCCAGGGTCCCGGGGAGAACTCCTTGACCTTGAGCAAACAGTTTCTCGTTGTAGAACGTGCGATCCACGCGATCACCCAAAGCGATGAACAGGCCCCCGCCTCCATCCACAAAACTTTGAATAGCGGTCACTTGTTGCGGAGTCAGCTGGGGCACGTTCGCCAGGACGAGTAATTGAGCATCCTTCAGGATGGCCGGCTGCAACTGGTCCAGCGCCAACAGCTGCGGCTTGATCAAAGCCGTTCCCGTGCTGCTTGCCCCCAAGGCGATCTTCAGAAAGAAACTCTCACTGCGTGTCGGATCGGGATGAGGTGCCCCGTCGACCACCAAGACCGGTAACGACGGCAGGACCTCGATGACCGCGTCCGCCCGGTTGTCGCCAGGAAGGGAATCGGGATCCATGACGATGCTGACCAGATGCCCGCCCGTCGTCGTAAAGACATGATCGAACTCAACGCTGAACTCACCCCCAGGCGGGATTGATGCAGACTGGAGCGTCGCATTCGTCAGCCGTTGGCCGTCGATTTCCAGGTAGACCTTGCGTGAGACGGGGGCTTGTCCGCCATGATGCCGCAGCTTGGTCTGAATTCGTACGGACATGTCGGGGGCCGTGAATTCCCGCGACAGCTTGATGCGTTCCAGGCTGAAGTTTTCTCGTGTGCTGACGGTCTGACCGCCGACATCCACCACCCAAATCCGCGGGACGATCGTCGGCTGGCGATGTTGCTCATCCAGAAAATCCCAGCGTTGACGATCGTCTGTATTCCAGGCTCGAGCCTGGAGATCAGTCAGGACAATGACGTCTCGCGTCAGGTTGCCGGCGGAGTTGAGCAGCCGTAGCCCCTGCGAGATGGCCTCGGCCAAATCAGACCCGCCGGCGGGTGACGGCAAGCCGCTAAGAGCTTGCCGGATTGTTCGAAAATCGGTCGTGCCGGGCGTCACGATCGGTCGTACGACGTCCCGTGCTTCGAAGAGAGCGACCGTATCACCGCCGCGCAGTTGCTCCAAAAACCGATGTGCCCACTGCAAAGCCGCCGCGTGTGGCGTGGCCGTCTTGCCTTCCCAACCCATGCTCGACGAACCATCGACCACCAGCACCACATCACGGGTTTCGGTCGAGTTTTGGCGGGCAAACCAACTGCTGGAAATCCAAGGACGAGCCAAGGCGATGGCCAGAATGGCGATCAGTCCCATTCGCAACAGCATCAGCCACATTTCTTCGAGCCGAACCCGTCGCTGGGTGTTGCGGCCGAGTTCCAGGAACTGCATCGCCCCCCAGCGGACGACCTCGTACTTCTTTTTGCTCAGTAAATGGGCCAGCACGGGCAGGGCGACACCGGCCAGACCAAGCAACATGACTGAGTTCAGAAACCACATGAGGATGAGTTTTATCCGCGAGCCAGGAGCGAGTCTCTTGCTGCCGCCGTGCTTTTTGTATTAATGATAGAGTTATTCTCTAGGTAGCCAACGCTGAGACTTTTGCGTCAGTAGTACTCCCGCGAGTAAAACGTCTCATTGATGACCGTTTACGGAATATCGCAACTTCACGAATTGGGCTGATCGAAATTGTCGCGGCGGGTGAGAGAAGAAATTATGACCAAGCGAGTATTGGATGTCGGTCAGTGTAACCCGGATCACGCCGCGATTCGTCGCCTGCTGGAACGATCGTTTTCCGTCAATGTGGTGCGGACGCATGAATTGCAGGACACCCTGCAGGCGTTACGTGAACAAGCTTACGATTTGATCCTGATCAACCGCAAGCTCGACATCGACTACAGCGACGGGATGGAGATCCTGACGGAAATCAAAGCTGATCCCGAACTGTCCCAGATCCCAATCATGTTGGTGACGAATTTCCCCGAGTACCAAGAAGCCGCAGTGGCCGCCGGGGCGGTGTCGGGGTTTGGTAAAGACCAGTTGAACCAGGCGCAGACTGTTGAGAAGTTGAAGCCGTATTTGAGTTAGTTGTAGTCTCATCTCTCTCACGAACAACGACTGGCGAATCGAAGGAGCCGCAACCTCTTGTTCGCTGCGCTCACCCAGATTCGAGAATCTGGGCTACCCATCGACTTCGTCGATGTTCATACGAGCCAGGCCTTTCGGCCTACTGCGGTGCCTGTAGCTGCGTCCGGATCTTCGCCAGGTGCTGTCGCAAGTCGGGTTGCTCGGGGAGCAACGAGATCAGTTTGTGACAGGAATGCAGAATCGTCGAATGATCCCGGCCGCCGAAGTACTCGCCGATCTTCTGCAGCGACAAGTCGGTCAGTTCTCGAATCAGGAAAATCGCACACTGACGAGGTAAGACCAATCGCGGTTGTCGTGATTTGGCTCGCAGTTCGGCCAACGTGACCTGAAAATGTCGCGCGACTGATTTGGCGATATCTGGAACGGGAAAGACGCGGTTCGGATGCTGGCCCAACAAATGCCGACGCACCAGGTCCACGCTCAGCGTAAGCTTTCGTTGCTGCGAAATGGCTCGTAGCTGGATTAGTACGCCATGCAATTCACGCGGCGAGACCACAAACTTTTCTGCCAGAAACGGGGCGACTTCCGGGGCTATGGATAGTCCGGAAATCTTGATCCAGTGATTCAGTAAACGCTCGCGGCTGTTGAGCGCCGGAAGCCGCAGGGGCACGCTGATTGCTCCGTGACATCGATTGACGAGCTCCGGGATTAACCCCGAGACTTCCGCGGCCGACGTGCGACAACTGACAATCAAACGGCAATCGTGAGCCACGACATCATCCAGCATGGCAACCAGCTGACGTTGCGGTTCGAACTTGCCGCTGAGTGCGTGTAAGTCTTCAATCGCCAAAACGTTCAATCGTTGAAACTGTTTCCGAAACACTCGAAAACCACGCGTTTCAGCCGCTTCGGCATAACCGGCGGCGAAATCCGCGGCCGTCAGTGCCAGCGTGGTCCAACCGGGGTGTGTTTCCGACAGATGCCGCAGAGCCGCCTGAATGAGGTGACTTTTCCCCGTGCCGGACGGTCCATACAGAAAAACCGGGGGCAGGGGTTCTGTCGTCGGGGGCAAGTCCCACGCCAGCAGAACGGAATGGGCAAATCGATTCTCAGGCAGGACCAGAAACTGGTCCAGAACAGCGGCATCAGCAATGGCGTCAGGCTGACCTGAGGGCACGGTCCACAACTCCGCGTGGCGTGACAAGCTGTGAAACATCGCAGGGACCGGTCAGGCCGACTGTCTGTCGGGCTTCAACACCGGTGCGGGTCTCACAAACTTTCTGGAACTCGGCTTCCAGCAATCCCTGCTGGAGACCAGATACTCAGTATATCGAACACGGTGAATTCCTCCAAGGAAACGGGGAAATTGAGGAAATGACGAATGCCGAAACCAGAATGACGAAAGAATGTCGAATGCCTTAATGTCGAAAACGTCACCGTCGCAGAGTCTGGAAGAGCCAGCCATCTGGCTCATGTGGGGCGACGTCGCACCTGTTTGGTCATTCGGCATTCGTGATTGATTCGACATTCTGGTTTCGACATTCGTCATTCCCCCACCCCTCTGCTACCATCGAAGACGACAGACTGTCCTCTGATTTCACTTCCCGTGCCTCGAGGCGTGCACATGAGCCTTCCTGCGGAAATCCCCGCTGATCCGACGGCGCTGGCCAAGTTTGGGCGGCTGGAAGTGATTGCCAAGCTGCTGGTCGAAGGCTATCAGATGGGGCAGCACAAGAGTCCCTACAAAGGCTCCAGCATCGAATTTGTCGAGCATCGCCAGTACTACCCGGGTGATGAAGTCCGCCACATTGACTGGCGGGCCTACGGCAAAACCGGCCGCTATTACATCAAGGAATTTGAGGACGAAACCAACTTGCGGTGTTACCTGTTGCTCGATGCATCGGGCAGCATGGGGTACGCCGGCCGGACGCTCAGCAAGTTCGACTATGCCCGGCAGTTGGCAGCCGCATTGGGTTATTTGCTGCTTCATCAACGCGACGCCATCGGTGCGATTACGTTTGATACGCAAGTCCGCGATCGGCTGGAGCCCTCGTCCAAACCGCAGAATTTTCAGCAGTTGCTGCAGATTTTAGAGACCCGGAAGACAGGCCAGGAAACCAGCCTGGCCAAGGTTTTCTCCGAGATCATCCCTACGCTGAAACGTCGCAGCCTGTTGGTGATCCTCAGTGATTGCTTCGATAAGCTCGACCTGTTGCGAACGGCTTTGAATCAGTTCCGGCACCAGAAGCACGAGGTGATCTTATTTCACATTATCGCCCCGGAAGAGCGTGAGTTCCCCTTCAGCAAACCCACGCAGTTTCGCAGCCTGGAACGCAATGGGCATCGCGTGCAGGCCGATCCGCATCGCCTGCGACAGCACTACCTCGCCCAATTCGAAGAGTTCTGCCAGGCCTTGAAACATCATGTCGGCAGCGTGGGGGCCGACTATTGCCAGCTGGTCACAACGGAACCGTATCAGACCGCCATTGGGGCCTATCTCAATGCGAGAAGCACACGCAAAGGATAAGCGACGGGATGCACGGGCGTCGGGAGGGTGAGGCTCCCGCCGAACCGCTTGGTCTACCGGGGATCGAAAGACTGAGCGGTTCGGCAGGAGCCTCACCCTCCCAAAATCTTGCACGGCGGCGTCTACAACAACCGCAACCGTTTTCGCAGCATCCATTCCGTCGACAGCAACGTCGTGAACAACAACAGAATCAAATAGTGATTCCACAGCGGTTTCGGGTTGTCGGTCTTCAACGGGACAGGCTCACCGGGTGGCAGTGCAGCGGGAAGTCCTTCTGCAGCCGCGATTGGAAAATACTTGGCGTTGGTTTGCTCGGCCGCTTGGGTGAGCTCGGCCACATCGAGTCGCAACGTCTGCGTTTCTTTTAACGGTGACTCCACCCGGAAATCCTTGGACGGCGGCGCACCGGCAAACGCAGGCGTTTCCACCACCGCGTGATAGGAGCCTTCGGGAGCTTGATTCAGCTGGCCTTCAAACGTGGATGGGGCTTGCGGCAGCCGAGTCAATTTCAGCTTCCGCTGGGGATCTCCGGGACGTTCCAAAACGACCGTCACCCCATCGTCATTCACCGGCGTCTGCCGATCATCCAGGAATCGAACCCGCACATAAATCGGTTCGCCCTTTTGATAGACCGATCGATCCAGAGTGAGCTCCGCTGCACGGTCTTTGCCCAACAAGCGAGACCGACACAGGTACCGTAATGTCTGCACCCAATAGCGACCGTAGTACAGATCGCCGACACGGAATCGCCAGCGCCAAGTTTCATCGGTGCCGTGAAAGATCACCTTTCCGGCTCCGTAACGCTGCATCACAATCACCGGATATTTGTTGTTGCCATTCGTTTTGACCGGGTGCGTGGCAAACGCTTTCGCCCCCGGTTTCAAATCGGGCGTCTCCATCAGCCAGAAGATTCCCGGCAGATTGTTCCAGATCGCCAGGCTCTCGGGCTCGTCGGTCGCGAACCGGAAGATGGAACTTCCTTTCAAACCTTCTACCGTCAGTTGCGGCTGAAAGCTTTCGGTAATCGGGCTGCTGGCCGAAGGGGCCTTGGCCGTATCCAGTTCAATCGGTAACAAGTCGGCGAGCTGCGTCCCCTTGTAGCTCAGCGGGTTGGACTGCGGCCCGGCGATAAACAGCAGGCCGCCCCCCTGGTCCTTTACGAAGTCTCGCAAGTTATCTAGCACTAGCGGACTCAGATAGGACAGGCTGATGTCCCCCAACAGGATCACGTCGTACTGCAGCAACTCGCTTTTCTGCACGGGAAAATGTGGCTTGGCCGTCAGGTCTTCCGCCGAATACTCCGGGTCGGCATCCTGCAGCACAGTTGCCAGTTCGACGGTCTTTTCTCGTTCGAGAAGATGCTTCAAATAGCGGAACTCGTACCGCGGAGTGTTGTCCGCCAGCAAGACCCGGATCTTCTCTTTACGAACAGAGACGTGCCGGGTTTCCTTGTTATTATCCAGCCGGAATTCTTTGGGTTGCGGGCTGACTTCTAAAATGAGATCCATTTCCCCGACCTCGGTCGGAGTGAACGTAATCTCCAGTCCCAGCGGCGTCTTGTCGTCGGTCACCTTGACCGTCTTTTGCTGCAGAACTTTATTCGTGCCAGCCTGCTTCAGACGCACCTCAATCGGTTTGCCCGCATAGCCCGACGCCTTCAGCTTTGCCGACACGGTGATGGGATCATCCACGAAGGCAACTTCATCGACCAACGTATCAAACAGCGCCAGATCGCGCAGCGGCTCATCATTGCCAATGCCCACCGTGTAGAGGGGAACTCGACGCGCCCGGGCATAGGCGGCTGCCGTGGAAAGACGTTCGGCTTCGGTGGTCGTCGTGATGCCATCCGAGATGACGATAATGGCGGCGGGGGGAGTGCCCCGCAAATCATTGAGGACGCCGCGGACCGACGGCCCCAGACGTGTGTTGTCACCTTGCGATTGCAGGTCCTTCACCAGCGGCAGCAGTTCCTGGATGTCCTCCGGTTTGATGACATCCTTGTTGCCCAGCCAGCTGGCACTTTCTGCAAACGTATAGATCCGCAGCTTGTGTTGTTTTTGGAGTTCTCGCAGAAACCCACCATCCTGCCGAGTCAGCAGGGCCTTGGCGAGATTCAACCGTGAGGCCGTCTTGGCCCCACTTTCGGACAGCAGTTTGGTCACCGTCTGCTGAACTTTGGCGTCCGCATATTGATCGGGGGTGTCCATGCTGCGCGACGTATCGAGCATGATGACCACGTAAGGCAACCCGGTCCGTTCGATTCGCAGTACGGCTTCGCTGATCATGAACAGCAATAGACCGAACGAGGCCAGCCGCAATCCAATCAGCAGGGCGCGCCAGCAACGGTTGATGTTCTGACCATCACGGCGATAGATGGTGACCACGAACAGCACCGTGGCGATGACAAATAGCAGTAGGAACCACTGCGGCCACGGAAAGGTCTGTGCCCAGTGCCACGACGTCCCCTGACCGGGATCAGCCGGCGGCACATCGAACAGCCATTCGAGCAAACGTTGCATGGAGTCGGCACGTGAGGAAACGATTGAACTCAGTCACCCCGGCAGACAGGCCAAGGCAGCTCCGTATTATAGCCGCCCCATAAGAAAAGCGACAAACACTCCGCCCCGGAAGAACGCAAACGCCACTCCGAAAAAGAGTGTGGGTAGCCCAGATTCTCGAATCTGGGTGAGCGCAGCGAACAAGAGGCAAGGCTCCTTCGACTCCCACAAACCAACGGCTCTTGGCGAGCCCGGCGGCGTGAGCCCTGGGACTGTTCGGCAGGCATTACGAATGCGGTTGCACCACGGAGACACGGAGAACACGGAGTTTTAAAAAGAATGAAGAAGAGTTTTTAGCCACGGATTGACACGGATCAAACACGGATTGGGTCAGCG
>JAZKFE010000089.1:0-2403 GCA_040386595.1 Planctomycetota bacterium
TTTCGAATCCCAGTAGACCAAGCGGTTCGGCAGGAGCCTCACCCTCCCAGCGATTCGAATCACGGAAAATTAAAAATCCCTTGAGAATTCGCGCTCAAAATCCTGTGCGGGCGAGCCCAAGTGGCCAATTCCGAAATTTGCGACTTCGCGCCTTTGCGTGAGATTTCAACGAAAAGACCAAGGTCTCAGCCAGCACGTTTTGACTACGGTTGGCGAACGTCGAGGCAGACGATTTCTTTGTCGTCACGCAAATACAGCAAGCCATTGGCCAGAGCGGGGGCCTGTCGTGTGGAACCGAGTATGGTGGCTCGACCGAGTTCTTCGTAGGCGGTGGGATTCAGGCGAATCATGACCAGTTCGCCGTTCATTGTTGTCGCGAACAGCTTGCCATCGGCGGCCATCAGATTGCCTTTGCCGAAACGCAGCTTCTGCCAGACGCGGACCCCGGTTTCGGCATTGATGCACGTGAGATGCGTTACCGGTCCCGCGGCCCCCACGTTGTCGAAGCCGTACAGATGCCCGTCGTGCAGGATCGAGGTCTGCCATTCATTACGAAGCACACTCTTGGTGCCCAGCGACGACCAGACTTCTTTGGCCTCAAACTGGTCCTTTTGGGGTTTCAATGCCAAGAGGACACTGCCGTGGTTTTCGCCAGCGGAAATGAAGACTTGGCCGTTCACTGCTAGTGGTGTGGCGATGTTGCAGTTGTAGTTTGTTTCGAAGGGATATTTCCACAACAGACTGCCTTTGTCGGGAGACATCCCCAGGATGGCGCCACCGGTGGATGCAACGATTTGCGAGCGGCCGCCGACGTTCAACAGTGTGGGCGAGGAATATCCCGCGGCACCATCGTCCGTTTTCCAGGCGAGTTTGCCCGTTTTGATGTCGTAAGCCACGACAGCCGCGTTCGGAGCCCCGGCCGTCACGATGACGTGCTGACCGACAACCAACGGCGATGAGGCCATTCCATACTCGGCGATTTCACCTTCCAGGTCCTTGACGACGTTCTTGGACCAGGCAGGCTTGCCGTCGTTGAGATTGAGTGCTGCGAGAATCCCTTCGCCGGTAAACACGAAGACTTGCTCGCCCGCGATGGCGGGCGTGGCGCGGGGGCCGTTGCCCATGCCATTGTGATATTCCGGGGCGACTGCGGTTTCCCATTGCGGTTTGCCCGTGCGGGCATCCAGGGCAATGACTGATTGCTTACCGTCGCGGTGCACCAGCGTGACGACTCGGCCACGGCTGATGACCAGGCCAGACATCCCGGGGCCGCCTGCGGTACGCCAGACTTCTTTTGGTCCGTCTGCGGGCCAGGTTTGCAGCAGACCGGTCTCGGGGGAAATTCCATTTCGTTGCGGACCCAAAAATTGCGGCCACTCGGCGGCCGGTTTAGTGGGCGGCGTTTGAGCCAACCCTTCGCGACAGATTGCTGTCAACATTCCGCAAACCAGCACGGCGGCCATCAGAAGTCCACGCATGGCAATCCCTTTTTAAGGTGGAAATGTTTGTCGCGAGCGGCGACTATCGAGTTGTCATAGACATGACACAGGTGAGCCGGGGGCCGATGCGACCCGGCTCACCTGGAATGTCCTCTTAGCGATGGCTGACCATCGCCAGTTTTCTACTCGTCGGTGACGCAACCTTCGCTGGCGCTCTTCACCGTCTTAATGTACTTATAGAGCGTACCGCGAGTCGCCTTATATGCCGGTTGCTTCCAGGCCGCCTTGCGGGTGGCGAGTTCTGCTTCGGTCAAGGCCACGTCGATGCGGTTCGTGTTGGCATCAATCGTGATCTCGTCGCCATCCTGCACCAGAGCGATCGGGCCACCTTCCTGGGCTTCCGGTGTGATGTGTCCCACGATGAATCCGTGCGAGCCACCAGAGAAGCGGCCGTCGGTGATCAACGCCACATATTCACCCAATCCGGCACCCATGATGGCGGACGTCGGCGTCAGCATTTCGGGCATACCGGGGCCACCCTTGGGGCCTTCGTACCGAATGATGATGACGTCGCCCTTCTGGATTTTGCCTTGCTCCAGACCGTGCAGCATGTCTTCTTCGCTGTCGAAGCAGCGAGCGGTCCCCTTGAAGACCAGACCCTCTTTGCCCGTGATTTTGGCGACCGCACCTTCGGGGCAGAAGTTGCCGCGCATGATCCGCAAGTGGCCCGATTCTTTGATCGGGGTTTCGATCGGCACAATCACCCGTTGGCCAGTTGCCAGGCCCGGAACGTCCTTCAGGTTCTCGGCGATGGTCTTGCCGGTGACGGTCATGCAGCTGCCGTCGAGGAAACCCTTCTCCAGCAAGTATTTCATCAACGCCGGAGTTCCGCCGACATTGTGCAGATCTTCCATCACGTACTTGCCTGACGACCCTCACAGCAGCACCTCCCACTATACCCATC
>JAZKFE010000089.1:2413-11351 GCA_040386595.1 Planctomycetota bacterium
GAGGTGCGGGACCTTGTCGCCGATGCGGTTGAAGTCGTCGATGGTCAGGTCGACATTCACCGAGCGAGCCATGGCGATCAAGTGCAACACGGCGTTGGTCGAGCCACCGGTCGACATGATGACGACCATGGCGTTTTCGAACGCCGCACGGGTCATGATGTCCCGCGGCTTTAAGTCGAGTTCCAACAATTTCAGGATGGCCTTACCGGCCGCCATGCATTCGCCCAGCTTCAGCGGGTCTTCGGCAGGGATCGAAGAGCTGTAAGGCAGCGACATTCCCAAGGCTTCAATGGCCGAGGACATCGTGTTTGCTGTGTACATTCCACCGCAGGCGCCGGCTCCCGGAATACTGCAGCGGATGATGTCGGCGCGATCTTCTTCGGTGATCTTGCCGGTGATGAATTCGCCATAAGCCTGGAAGGCCGACACGATGTCGAGCTTGGGATGGCGGGGAGTGCAACCCGGGCGAATGGTACCACCGTAGACCATGATCGACGGGCGATTGAGACGGCCCATGGCGATCAGACAGCCGGGCATGTTCTTATCGCAACCCGGAATCGAAATGTTGGCATCGTACCACTGAGCCGACATCACAGTTTCGATGCTGTCGGCGATCAGATCGCGCGACTGCAACGAGAAGGACATGCCGTCGGTGCCCATGGAAATACCATCGCTCACCCCGATGGTATTGAACCGCATCCCCACCATGCCGGCCGCGACCACGCCTTCTTTCACTTTGTCCGACAGCACATTCAAGTGCATGTTGCAGGTGTTGCCATCGTACCAGACGCTGGCAATACCGATCTGAGGCTTGTTCATGTCCTCGGCGGTCATACCCGTACCGTACAACATGGCCTGGGATGCGCCCTGGGATTTGGGTTGTGTGATGCGGCTGCTGATCTTGTTGAGCATAAGTCTGTGATGTGGGGCTAGGGAAAAGGAAAAATGGACGCCTGGAAGCGAACATCAATACGTTTCAAACGAATTTCTCAGGATCACCATCGCCGGGGCGAACGATCCTGCGGGGAGTTCGAGTCGGCACTGACCAAACGGGATTCTACATCACTGGGCGAGGAAATTGGACTGACCAGAGAGAAACGGCATTCCCAGACCTGCGGAATTCCCGGCCGAATATTTGAGCAACGATGTCGATTTGTGGGGTTTGGATGGCTTCCGGAAACAGCCCTTTCTCTTATGGTGATCACCGTTTGTGTCTATTTTGACTTGCTGCCGGGGATGTCAAAAGAGCCTTACAAGCGTAGATTTTATCGGTGAAAGGGATTGTGAGGCGGGAGGTTCTTTGGCTGGAGACCGTTGACCGGTGCGGGAAAGAATGGCAATCTGGCCGGGCCGGGCATTCCGAGACACCGTGCGACTTGCATTGAAGGCCTCTCACATGTTTCAATGATTGCGCGTTCCGCCGGTCGGCGGATATTGATTGTGCATCGCGCGCTTGCGGGACATAATCGGTCATCACATCACCGAGGAGGCTCCACAATGCCCGAAACCTCACTGGCGACTGATAGCGGGCTGGGCTGGCTCGACTACGGCGTCATTATTCTGTACATGCTATCGACATTTGGCATTGCAGTGTGGTTCGGGCGGAAGCAGGAGACGACCGACGATTTCTTCGTTGGCGGTCGACGTATGCCTTGGTTTGCAGTGGGGTTGAGTATTCTCGCCACACTGTTTTCGACGTTGTCCTATCTGGGCACGCCGGGCGAAATGATCAAAAGCGGTATCGGGCTGTTCCTGGGTTACCTGGCCGTCCCCTTCAGCATGATGGTCGTGTTTTTCCTCTGGATTCCGTTTTTTATGCGCTTGAAAGTCACGAGCGCCTACGAGTATCTGGAGCGACGATTTAATTATGCCGTGCGTCTGATCGGTGCCGTGCTGTTCATTCTGCTGCGTTTGGGCTGGATGAGCATGGTGGTGTATGCGGCGTCGATGGCCTTGGACCGGGTCAAAGGGGATGACATTGAATTCCTGGCCGGCCCCGACATCTATTGGTGGATCTGTGCCGTCGGACTAGGTGCCGCGATTTACACTTCGGTCGGTGGTATTCAGGCCATGATCTGGACCGACGTGTTGCAGTGCCTGCTATTGCTGGTTGGCGTCTTGATGGTCATTTTCTATGTCATGATCGTCGATCAAACGGGGCCTCTCGACTGGTGGGCCACGGCGGCCGAGCATACTCCAAAACATGTGGCCCCTCCGCTGATCAGTTGGGACCTTACCGAGCGCGTGACGATTGTCTGGGTGCTGCTGGGGAACTTTTTCTGGACGATTTGCACCCACGGGTCAGATCAAGTGGTGTTGCAGCGTTATTTCTCAACCGCGTCACAGAAATCGGCACGTCGTAGCTATCTCATTAACGTCGGCGTTGACCTCTTAATGGCAGTGCTATTGGGAACGGCCGGCTTGGCGTTGCTAGCGTTCTACCTGCGTCATGGGGAACTGCTGCCGGCCGGTTGGACACCTACCAAATCGGCCGACAAGTTGTTCCCGCACTTCCTGGGGCATCAACTCCCCGCGGGGTGTGCCGGGCTGATTATTGCCGCCTTCATTTGTGATGCGATGCAGACGTTGGAGTCAGGTGTCAATTCCATTACCGCCGTCGTGACCAATGATGTGATTCCCCGATTGCGTCAAGGCCGTCCGCGCGTCCTCGGCGAGCTCACGTTTGCTCGTGTGCTGACCATTTTCATTACGGTACTGGTGACGGCGAATGCCTATTTTGTGGCGCGACTTTCGCTAACTAGCAACCTGACCTTGATCGACATGATGCCGAAGTTTTTCAACATGTTTGTCGGCCCGCTGTCGGCGTTGTTTTTCATCGGAATGTTCTTGCCACGCTGTACCGCTCGTTCGGCATTGGGGGCCGTGCTGACTGGTTTGACGGCTTCGATTTTCTGGAGTTGGTATCGTGAAATTTTCGGTGTCGAACGCGGCCCGACGATTTTCCTGGCGATTGCCGTGCCCTGGCTCACCTCCGTGGCCACAGCCTTCGTCTTGAGTTTCCTGATTGAACGCGGCGGCACACATGCTGGCCAGGGTTTTACCTGGTTTGCGATCGTCAAAGGTCCGCCTTTGGAAGAACCCACATCGAAAGTGGGATAGCCTGGGTTCTTGAACCTGGGGGAGTGTTGCGAACCAGAAATCGCCGCTCTTGGGATGTCTGACTGCAGCAGTTTTTTGGCAATCAAATCAGGGCCCCGCAAGTCGTTCCGGCGATTTGCGTGATTGGCACTTGAAGAGTAGGATGACCGACCACCTCGGCGCTCGAATTCTCACACAGGGATACCCGACATGCGTGGAAGCCGAACTCAACGAAGCGGTGTTTGCCAGGTCCTGCTCTGGACCTGGGCGGCGGCAGGGATGCTCCTTCCTCCGCACTTATCCGCTGATGACTGGCGACAGTTCCGCGGACCCAATGCCAGCGGTGTGGCTCCGGGAAACTATCCTCTTCCCGTCGAGTTTTCCCAGACCGATAAGGTGAAATGGTCGACGAAGCTGGGGGATGGAATCGGGTCGCCGATCATTGCCGGTGGCCGAGTCTTCGTCACTGCCATGGTGGGCGAACAGAAGCTCGGGGTCATCTGTTTTGAGGTCGGAACGGGCAAGCAATTATGGAGCCGCGAATTTGCCACCGGCAAGCTGCCGCGGATCACGCCCCCTAACAGTTATGCTTCCTCGACGCCCGCCACAGACGGCAATCGCGTCTATGTATATTTCAGCACTTTGGGGATTATCGCCCTCGACGTGGCGGATGGGAAAACCGTCTGGGAACGTCCCGTGCCCATGCCCGCCTACTTGATGGACTGGGGGCCGGCATCCTCGCCGATCGTCTATCGTGACTTGGTCATCTTCAATCAGGATGACGACTTAAACCCCACGCTGTTTGCATTTGATTCAGCGACCGGAGCCGAACGGTGGCGTACCGATCGGCACGATATGCTGGCGGGCTATGCGATTCCCGTCATGTGCGAAGCCAACGGTCAGACGGACATCGTCATTGCCGGTACCGGAAAACTGAAAGGTTATGACCCGGAAACGGGTAAAGAACGCTGGACTTGTAACACCTTGTTGCGAACGATCATGACGTCCCCCGTCGAACGGGATGGTGTCATCTATATGGCGAATCAGAGCTACGGTGATGAAACTCGCACGGTGAAGTTTGCCTTGCTGGAATGGCTGGATACGGACCAGAACGGCAAGCTGGAACGAGCCGAATTGCCCAAGGAATTCTGGAAGCGATTCGACATCTCTGACAAGGATCACAACGGTGTGATCGAAGACGATGAGCTCGATACGGCGTTCCAGTCAAGCGATAATCAGGCGGGCGGCGGAGCCAATATTCAGGCCGTGCGGGGTGGAGGCAAAGGGAATGTCACCGACACCAACGTCGTGTGGCTCAATCATTATAAACTGAAGATTCCGGCTTCGAATTTGGTCTCACCGCTAGTCGTTGGCGACCAACTGTTTGTAGTTCGTAAGGGGGGCCTGTCGAGCTCTTTCGATGTTGCCAATGGCAAGACCCAATGGCAGATGGCTCGGATTAAGAATATTGGCGACTACTATGCTTCGCCTGTTGCTGGGGACGGCAAGATTTATGTCATGGGCGAGAATGGTTTCGTCGTCGTGCTGCAGCAGGGGGCGACGCTGAATGTGCTGGCCAAGAACGACATGGGCGAGCCTTGCCTGTCGACCCCCGCGATTGCTGACGGCCGGATTTTTATTCGCACCCGAGAACACCTCTACTGCATTTCAGATGAGGCGAAATAAGCATGAGCCGAACTTATTGCGGATTGTGGACGTTACTGAGCTGCCTGCTATTGACTGGTGAAATCTTCGCCGGGCCGCAGGTCGCCGTGGTCGTCGGAAGTGCTGCTCCCGAGCTGGAACGTTTCGCTGCACGCGAATTGGCAAGCCAACTCACGCGGTTATTTGAAGCCGAAGTCACCATCGGAGAAAAAATCCCCGACGGGGCCGCACATGTGGTGCTGATCGGCAGCCCCGCGACGAACTCGAGTGTGAAATCGTCGGGAATCGAATGGCCCAAACTGACCGACCAAGGGCATCTGCTGCGTAGTGTGAAACTTAGTGATAAGACGGCAATCGTGGCGGGTGGCGGTTCACCCGTTGCGACGTTGTGGGCTGTCTATGAGCTAGGCCATCACTTTGGGATTCGGTACGCGTTGTACGGAGACATGTATCCCGCTGATACTCCTCCTCTTAAGTTGGATGGAATTGATATCCAGTTGGAACCGGCACTGCGGACGCGATCCTGGCGGACGATCGACGATTTAGCGATCGGTTCGGAATCGTGGGGCTTGGCCGAGCATGAGCTCGTGATTCAGCAACTGGCCAAGAACAAATTCAACCAGTTAACGCTCGTCTTTCATCCCTGGCAGCCCTTTGTGGATTTTGAATTCCAGGGTATGAAAAAGGAGACGGGAGTCCTGTGGTACGGGCATCAGTATCCCATCAATGGCGATACTGCAGGACGAGCTGTGTTTCGTGGGGCCAAGCTGTTTGAGAACCCCGATTTCGCAGGGAAGAAAACGTATTCAGAACGCATCGCGGCTGGGACTCAACAAGCTCGGGGGATCATCTCCGCGGCTCGAAAGTTGGGGATGGGTACCTCGATCGCGTTCTCGCCTTTAGAGTTCCCGAAAGAATTCGAGAAAGTGTTGCCGGGCGCGGAAGTTCTTCCGGGATTGGAACCGCTGGCGATTGGGCCGGGAACTGCGGCGCGAGCGGATGATTCACCGTTGATGCAGCTGGCGAAGGCACAACTGCGTGCCTATGTGCTGACTTATCCCGATGTCGACGCCGTGTGTCTGGAACTCGGAAATCAATCCGAGTGGTCGAAGCAGGCCGAGGTGGTCTGGAAAGAGCTTGATGCGAAATACGGTGTGGGCGATTTGAAAAAGTTGACCCCGGCCGAGAACAACCGGCTACCGGCATTGCATGCGAGTGTGACGGCTTTGGAATTTGCGAGTCGGTTGCTGGCTGATAAAGACTTGGCCCAACGGCCGCGCGGCACGGCCGTGAAGTTTGTCGTGGCGGATGTCGATCCGGCTCTTCTGCCGCTGATTCCGAAGTTGCTGCCGGCGGGGACGGAAGCTCTGCATTCAATCGCAAGTTCCGCAGTGCGAGCAGCGGAGCAACGGACGGCATTCAAGGCGATCCCGGCGAAGTCAGTTCCTAGCCGCCTGATTTTGACTCTCAGCGACGAGCATCTCGGTGTGCTGCCGCAGATGTCGTTTTCGTCTCTCAAGATTCTGTTTGATGAACTGCGAGCCAACGGCTGGGATGGATTTGCGGTACGCAGTCGGAACGTGGGAGATATCGACTTTAGCACCTACTATCTGAGCCGGGCTAGTTTTCAGCCGGAGCTGACTCCGTCACAGGCATTAGAGAGTTTGGCCACCGCGGCGTTAGGTGCGGGGACTGCGGTTCGGACGCTGGAAGCATTTGAATTTACCGAAAAAGCCACGGCTTTAGTCGACGCTCACGATCTCGATTTCGGGGCGCCCCAGCCAGACATGATCCTCAAGTACCTGGCTAGCGGTGAACCCGCTCCCGAATGGTGGGGCCAGGCGAAGGGCATGTACTTGCATGGCATGGATGAAATGTATCGCGTGAATAGCCGGGCTCGGGACGGCAATCGCCGGTTCAGCTTATATATCGCCCGCCGCCTGGAATTTGGTGCCGAGTATCTCAGTTGTCTGGAAGCTACGAAGCGTGCGGGAATCGCAAAGGCGAAAGGCGATAACGAAACACGGATCGCCGAACTAGAAAAAGCCGTCGAGTCGCTGCATTCCGCGCTCAATGCCTTGAGTGCCATCACCCGCAGTAATAGCGACCGTGGAATCATCGCGGTTCTCAACGAGTATGGATATCGTCCTCTTCAGAAGGAATTGGAAGCCGAGTAACTATGACTGAACCTCTTGTATTTCTCCGCGGCCAAATGGTCCCGGCGTCGCAAGCGCATCTCGCCATTTTTGACGCGGGGATTGTACTGGGCGCGACCGTGACCGAAATGACGCGTACCTTTCGTCATGAGCCCTATCGCCTCGACGATCACATGGACCGTCTCTTTCGTTCGCTGAAATATACGCGGATGGAAATTAGCATGACGAAAGCGGAACTGGCGAGTGCCTCCCGCGAACTCGTGGCTCATAACCTGAAGCTGGCGGACCCGGCCGACGAACTGGGACTGATCCATTTCGTGACTGCCGGTGAGTTCCCCATTTATGCTGGCTCCGCGGGACGATCGGCACGACTCACACCGACCGTGTGTGCGCATACGTTCCCGATGCCGTTTGAGCTGTGGGCTCCCAAACTGGATACCGGAACACACCTCGTCACGCCGTCGATTCGACACGTGCCGCCGCAGTGCTACGATCCGAAAATGAAGTATCGTAGCCGCATGCATTATTATCTGGCCGATAAGGAAGCGCAGCTGGTCGATCCCGATGCTTCGGCACTGTTACTAGATCTGGCGGGGAACGTCACCGAGACCGGTGGCGCCAACTTCTTGATCGTGGAGAACGGGACGATCGTGTCACCGTCGCTCACCAACACGCTGCCGGGTATCAGTCGCCAGACGGTGATTGAATTGGCCGCAAAACTAGGAATTCCGTTTGTCGTGAAGGATTTCCAAGTTCATTCGGTGATCAATGCGGACGAAGCATTCACCGCCACGACGCCGTATTGCCTGATGCCGGCCACAAAGATCAATGGCTTAGCAATTGGCGACGGTCGCCCGGGGCCCATCTGGAAGAAACTGATGGCTGCCTGGAGCGAACTGGTGGGGATGGATATCGTGCAACAAATGCGAGATAACGCGAAGCGTCGCACTGCGAACGCGGTATAGCCTCGTGATATTACATCGCGAGAATTTGTTGTAAGAAATGCGTTGATCTCACGCAAAGGCGCCAAGGCGCAAAGAACAAATTCGAATTCGTTCGTTTTTCCTCTTTGCGACTTCGCGCTTTTGCGTGAGATCTTTTTATTAATTAGCTACCAGGCAGTCCAGCCGCCATCAATGATCAGGTTCTGTCCGGTCATGTAGTTGCTGGCGTTGCTCGCCAGGAACACGACAGCTCCCTTCAACTCTTCAGGGATGCCCATGCGGCCCATCGGGCTTTTCGCACTCAGGCGTTCGACTAACGTGGGCGAGATGCGTTCGGGAGGGAACGGCCCGGGGCTGAGGCAGTTGACTCGGACGTGATCCTTGGCCCAATAGACGGCGAGGTTCCGCGTCATATGGACGATGCCACCCTTCAACGCGTGGTAGGCGACAGAACTCGCGGCACAGACCCCTTCATAGGCGTCTGGATAGGATCCGACCACGCCGTACATCGAGCCCAAGAGCACGATGCTGGCCGGGCTTTGGCGTTCGACCGCGTGATTTCTTAATAGCCGGGCCAGAATGAAATAGCCGGTCGAATTCGAGAGCTGAGTGCTGAATTGCTCGGCGGTGATATTGGTCCAGTCGGCGGCTTCGGCAGCGTGTCCGTTGTTGACGAGGATATCAATCGGCCCAGCTTGCTCGACGATTTTGGCGAACTGATCGTCCAGCAAATCGGGATTCATCTGATTGAGTGCCGCAGCGAAATGTTTCACACCGCCGGGGCTGGGCAGGCCGGCGACTGCTGCCTGCGCCCGGTCTATTTCGCGGCTGGTGGCGACGACGCTGGCACCGGCTTCGGCGAGGGCTCGTGACATCGCGCTGCCCAGGTAGCCGGTAGAGCCGGTAATCAAGGCTCGTTTTCCGGTAAGGTCGAAGAGTTGCTGAACGGTGGGTTCACCGTGACTGGTTGCAGATGTCGCTTGAGTCATATTGGTCTTCAGGTCCTTTGTCATGACAAGAAGTGAGTCGGTTAATGTAAGCGGGCGTATTTATAATGACGTCTAAGGCGAGCGT
>JAZKFE010000090.1:0-6809 GCA_040386595.1 Planctomycetota bacterium
CTCCTGCCGAACCGCTTGGACTACTGGGATTCGAAAGACTTAGCGGTTCGGCAGGAGCCTCACCCTCCCAATGCTTCGGAACACGACGTGATTCAATATCTTGGAGAACCTAAGTTCAAAGATCTCTCGCTGCGTTGCCTGTCATGCCTCATTGAAAACGTTGTGTTATCAGGCCAGAAGGCGCTGGGTGGACGGAGGCCTGAACCTCCAAGTGGGGGCTCAAGAAATGGAAAATTCATTGGAAAAATAAAACATTGACCTGTGGTTTTGCAAACTCACGCACGACAGGAACTTCCGTGTTGCGGTTCCCTTGTTCGGTGACTTAAGTCTGCTGTCGTCGAGGTGCGACCGAGGGGTAAATGTCGCATATTTCCTGGTTGCCGTATATGATAGTTGTCGTTCTGGCGCTCAATCATCCAGAGACGGATTTAGACTGTGCATTCTGCCGCTTAGAAGATAAGGAACCCCTAGGTATGACCATCGATCTCTTCGCTCTGAATCGCCTCAATCGTCGTGAATGTTTGGGGGTGGGACTTGCCGGTGCCGGGCTGTGGTGGCAGTCGCGGCCGTTCGATCTCTTTGCCGCGGAAGCTGCAGGACCAGCTCGACACGAGATGCTCGTGCGGACCGAGAAGCCGTTCAATGCGGAGCCGCGATTGGAACGATTGCCCGAGGCGTTCATCACGCCCGTCGAAAATTTCTTCGTTCGCAATCATGGCACTCAACCTACGATCGATGCGCAGGCTTATCGGTTGACGATTGAAGGGGCCGTCGAGCAACCGCTGACGTTGTCCTTGGCCGAGTTGACCGAGAAGTTTCCTCGCGTTTCTGTGACGGCGGCCGTCACCTGTGCTGGTAACCGACGGATTGAGTTTGGTGTCGAAAGGAATGTCCCCGGAGTTCAATGGGATGCCGGGGCGATTGGGAATGCTGAATGGTCCGGGCCGCGATTGTCTGCCGTCTTGAAGCATGCGGGAATCAAGGCGGAAGGCAAGCATGTGTGGTTCGAAGGCCAAGATCAGATTACGGCCCATGGAGGAAGCATTCCCTTTGGCGGATCCATTCCGCTCGCCACGGCACTCGATGATGAAGCCTCGACTCGTGCGATTTTAGCTGACCGCATGAATGGCCATCCGCTGACTGCGGAACATGGATTCCCGTTGCGTTCGCTGGTGCCGGGCTACATCGGAGCGCGGAGTGTCAAATGGTTGTCGAAGATCACGATCAGCGATCGACCCTCGAGCAACTTTTACTTGGACAAGACTTACAAGCTGGTGAAAGAAAATACGCCGGAAAATGTGGCGGCTGCGCCTCCGATTTATGAGTTCCTGACGAACTCGGCGATCTGTGAAGCGAAGTTGGTGGCTGCGTCTGGTAAGTACTTGGTGAAGGGGTATGCCTTAGCGGGTGGGCAACGTGGCAATCGCATTGCCGAGGTTAACTTGACGACTGATAATGGCCAGAAGTGGCAGCCAGCGAAGATTGTTAGTCCGGTCCGTGATTTCGGGTGGGTATTGTGGTCTGCCGAGTTGGATGTCCCGGCGGGAACAGAACGCATTTCGGTGCGAGTGACCGACTCTGAAGGAGTTTCTCAACCGGTTCGCAGCCCGTGGAATGCTCAGGGCTATCAGTACAACGGTTGGCATTCGGTGACTGTGAAGAAAGCCGTTTGATTGAAGTGTACTAGCAACACCTCGCGGTCACCGACTAACGGCTGAGAGACTTCTGCCTGATGACTTCAGGCGGTCTGAGGAGCGGTATGAGCTGTTTCTTGTTACGTGTGATCGGGATCTGCGCCATGCTGGCAACTCTGTCCGAGGCTGCCGACCGTCCAGCGCGGCCCATCCCAGACGGGGATGGGCCGCGGGCTCGCTTTTTGAAATTGATTGATCGGCCCCGCGTACCATTACAGGCGACGGAACAGCCCCCTGTGGTACAGGCGAACTTACGAGAAATCGAATTCGCGTTTGATGCGGAAGCCGGGCAACGCGTCCCCGGCTTGTTGATCGCCCCGGTCTCTGTGACGGGCCGCTTACCCGTGGTGATTGCGTTACATGGCACGGGGGGCGACAAAGAGAGACTGCGGCCTCTGCTGCGGCAGCTCGCGGCTCGCGGTGTAATTGGCGTGGCGATCGATGGACGTTTTGCGGGTGAGCGTACAGGGCAAGTGCCGGATGCTTATCGTGCGGCGATATTCGAGACTTGGAAATCCGGCGAGGGCTTTCCGTTCTTGTACGACACCGTGTGGGATGTCTTGCGGCTGCTGGATTATCTGGAGACGCGACCAGACGTTGATCCACTCAAGATCGGTGCCATCGGTTTTTCCAAAGGGGGGACCGAGGTCTATTTCGCTGCCGCGGCGGATGAGCGTCTGACGGCGGCCGTGCCGTGTATTGGCGTGCAAAGTTTCGGCTGGGCCCTGCAACACAATGCCTGGCAATCGCGGATCGGGACGATCCAGTCGGCAGTGGATGGTGCGGCAAGCGATGTCGGAGAACGACGCGTCGATGCGGCATTCGTGCGACGATTCTACGAACGCGTGGTCCCGGGTATTCATCAGGAGTTTGATGCTCCTGTTATGTTGCCGCTGATCGCTCCGCGAGCCTTGCTGGTGATCAACGGAGATCGCGACGACCGGACTCCGTTACCGGGATTGAAATTGTGTACTGCTGCGGCGCACGAGGCCTATCAGCAGGCCGGCGCGGCGAAGCAGTTTGAGTTCCGGTTGCAGCCCAACACGCGGCACATGGTTAACCCCGATTCGGAGCAGTACGCTGTCGAATGGCTGGTGCGGCACCTCGGGAAATGAGCTCTCGTCGTGGTTTGCTCCGCAAGCATCACGTGGGAGTTCTGTACGCTCGAAGCGGCTGACTGATCTCCCCTCGCCTCGGTATGTCCGGGGAGAGGGGAGCATGATCCCTGGTGGACACCGTCTCGTGGATCGCCACACTGGGGTCACCATTTAACGGTTGCACCCTGAGGCCGCGCCAGCCCGACCAACGACTAGGCCGAACGTGGCTCGTAGGTTGAACGGTCGGTGTTGAAGTCGGTCTGGTTGGGGTTCAAGTTCATGAACTCGTCGTGCGACGCGATATCGTGCAGCTGGCCCGTAATACGATATTTAATGTGCGAGCCGACACGCTGCATATCTAGCTGATTGAACGTGTTCTCGTGATACGTCGTCGTGAGGTTCACGCTGGGGCCCAGGGTGGTCACGGTCAGCATCATGGGCACGATCAGCCCGGTCCCCGAGACGCGGAAGTAGTTCCGGATGCGGCCGGTCGACAGTTCTTCGGCGAAGAAGTCCGACAGGTTGCAGTTGGAGATGACTCCCAACAACGGAAACAGATTCGGCCCGACGGTACGGTTCATCCACTTTGGAGCCCGATCCCAGAGCTTGGACATCGTATCGAGATGTGCGGCGTGCGTGCGGTAGCCATGAGTTCGTTTGACGGCCCGAGTTTGTTCGGCCACCCGAGAAATGATCTCGGGAAAGGGCATGCCCGGTGTGATCTTCAAACGCACTGTCATACAGCCGAGCATCTGGCCCATCGCATCGTCCACGTTTTCGGGCGATTCGCGGCGGAGATCAACGGGGGTGTAGACGGCCAGGGTTTTGCGTCGCGTGTTCTGCAGTTGATCTTGAAACAGAAGCGCATACGCTTCGAGCATGGAGGCGAACAGCAAATCTTGAACGGTGACGCCACTTTGCCGAGACATCATCTTAATCAGGCTGATGGGCAATCCAGTGGCCTGGATGCCGCACGAGATTCCCTGTTCGCCGGTGTCATGTTCGCGAGCACGAAAACAGCCCGATGATTGATAGATGTCGTCAAACACTTCATACGCCCGCCGCGGCAAGTTCTTCCAGCCGTATTCGTCGGCAAAAAGTTCTTGCAGAGCAGGGGGATGATAGCGTAGCTTCCCGCACTTCGAAGGTTGCCGGAAGAGGGCTCGCAGCACTTCACGTAGAATCAGCTGGACCCCGCGCGAATCCGAAACGACGTGTTGGTAGACCACCACGAGATACGGGCCCGAGTCGGGGGCTTCCACAAACAGAAATCGGAAGGGCCAATGCGCCCCGGTTTCGAACGGACGGTTCAGCTGCTCTTGCAGGACCTGGTGGATCGAGTCCACACCCGACGCTGCGAAGTGCCGATGCTCGAGTGAGGGAAATTCCTCGCTCGTGCTAACCGGTTGATCGAGGAAGCGAAAGTTCTTCCTCTGGCTGCAAAACTCGACCGGATTCAAACCGACGGTGCGACACGCTTCGTGCACCGCGGTTTCCGCATCTTGGATGGATGTGGCGTGTCCGAGTTCAACGACATGCGCGGCGTTTAGAGCACGAAACTCTTCCCACCGCAGCATCATTTTCTGCATGCCGTTCAAGGGCCGAAACGGGATCATAGTACGCGGTTCACTGGTGTGTTGCGGACGCTCTGAAACTGGGAATTCGGTATTTCGGCAGCAGATGAGAGTGGCCCAACTCTCGTAACAAAGCGCAGCCCGTGACACGATTACCCCTGGAGGAGATTCCCGCGATGGCCCGCGTTTTGTGAGAACACACCGTAGATGCGTGGTCCAAGAAAATGAGACTCCCACCGAACTGCGAACGTCTGTTGACGCCCCGTTCGGTCGCAGCTGCATACTTCTTTGATAGCAAGTCGATTTCGTCAGTCGCTAACACGCTTCCAACAAAATGATCGTTGCCGTCGATGCCCCTTAAAATTAAGGAACACGCATGCCGTGTGCATTCCACACTGCTTAATGAATCAAGGAATTACCGATGCCCTTGACGTTGCTTCATGATCGGCACTCGGGACATTCGTTCCTTCCGAAATCCAGCCTTAAGCCAGATTCGGCGGTCCGATTTCACTAATCATGCGTCGCATCTTGCCCGTTCGTTCATCTGACGTAATGGCATCGACAATAGTGACGTTAACTACTACGCAAGACGGCATCCCATATTCTGCCAACCGCACGAGCAATCGACGTTTAATTTCGTCTTCCGCCGCGGAGTTGGGTTGCTCGTGAATGAGCTGAATGTGGAACTCCACACGATTACGTTCGGTCTGGATGGCGCGCCATTCACGGATCTCACCGAGTGAATCGGCGGACGAGTGAAACAGCACGTAGGTCAGGAAGCGGTCATTGCTTCCTTCTCGAACCCAAAACAGTTCTGCCGAGCGGCCTTCAAAACGTTCGATTCGCGGCAGGTTATTCGCACTACTACAGGTCTGGGCGGAGAGCGCGACCCGGTCACCGATTTCGTAACGGATGAAGGGTTGTACGTAGTTCGCCAGATTCGTCACGAGAATCTTCGCCCCGGAAGTCCCCGCTGGCACCGGTTGGTTATTGTCGTCCACCGTTTCCAGAATGGCCCAGTCCGAATTGATATGTACGCCGCCACAACCGCGGCAGGCATCGGCCAATTGCAGGCATTCCCCGGTGCCGTAATGATCAAACACGGGCACTCCAAAGCCCTCTTCGATTCGTGCTTTCGCCCGGCTGGAAAGTTGTTCGCTGCAATTGGTGATGTATTCCAGATTCTTGAGTTTTAACCGGTTTGGCTGCAAAGCGAGGGCTTCCAGCACGCTGGCGTATCCGGTTAGGACATCGGGCTGCAGTTCATTCAGACGGTCGATCAGGTCGGCCTGCATGGAGGATAATCGTGTCAACCGGGCGAACGGCGCGACGATGTGGGGCATGAAGTCCACGGTCATGCTCGACGGGTAAACACCGCGACGAAACAACATCGCCACGACGTGTTTGGGGCGAATCAGACGGCGGATGCCTTCCCATAGGTTGGGAGCTCCGTCGGGTGACGAGCGAGCTGACATCAACGCGAAGATGACATTTAAGGAGCTACGGTTCTGCACGATCTGCAGAGGAGCTCCCTGGCTGCCTGACGTTTGGCAGACGGCGTATTCATCGAGATACCATTTGCCCAGATTCCGGTCGTCGGAGACGTACTGTTCCAGGTCGGTGCGGTGTAGGCGTTTATCCGTCACCAACGAATCAAAGTTCTCCCGCATTTCGTCTTTAGTCGTCGGCGGAAGCTGATCGAGTCGGAATTTTTTGATGTCCACTTCGCCGAACTTGGCACGATAATACGGCGATTTACTGAGCGTATGGGTCAGTAGCCGCTCGAGACGCCGGCGTTGAGCGTGCAGAATTCGCGACGGAGACCAGGTGGGGACGTCGCGCACTTGCCGGACGGTTTTGGCAAATTGAATACGGTGTAGCAATGACATCGGAAACCTCGGCTCCACGTGGAATGTGATCACGGGGTTAAGTGTGTCAAACGCAGGAATAGTCGAGATGCCGGTCACCAGCGGCGTTGTGGGAGCACCGACAACGTTGCACAGTGTGAGCCAGCGGAGACCGCCTGCGTGGTCCTGACCTTCGTGAGTTTTGCGGAAGCCTGTGTGTCAAAACACCGAGCTACCAGAAAGTCGCTTGTTGCAGATAATTGAGCGTGGGTCTGCCCGTAACTTCGGCGATACGAGCCGGGAAGTTTAGCGAGGCTGTTGGTGCTGGATGGCTTTTGACGGAAGTGCGGGTGGATTGTGGGGATTGGGTGGTGCCGGAAAGGCACGCAATAAGGCCGCGTTCATGAGGTCGCTGTGGGATTCTTGAATCTCACGCAAAGGCGCTAAGGCGCAAAGAAATGGACTGCCCCAGTCGAATGGGCAGTCCTGTGGATGACGTTTGGTTTTTCTTCTGACCGTTGGTCGGCATGGGAGGGATTTCCCCCAAGTCCTACGCCGGAAGAATTCTGGGAGGGTGAGGCTCCTGCCGAACCGCTA
>JAZKFE010000091.1:0-77672 GCA_040386595.1 Planctomycetota bacterium
CAACCTCTTGTTCGCTATGCTCACCCAGATTCGAGAATCTGGGCTACCCATCGACGGTGTCGATGAGGACTCATGCGTTATGCGAAACCGCTCTCACCTCCCATGCGAGATGTGTTTTGACTCACAACTCTACTGAGCTGGTGTGACGACCTGGGTTCCCTCGGCGACTGTGGGGGCGACGCTGGGCGAATTCGGGGCCATCGGTAGCAGACGCTTCGCTTCTCGGAGCAAGAAGTCGGTGTCGCGGAACGGTTCGTGGCTGATGTCCTGCCAACGGACCAACCCTTGAGCGTCGATCAACAAGGTCGCGTGCAACGGGCGATTCTCGAAATCGTCAAACGCCCGATTGGTCTTAAACGCATCCATTGTCGGGTTGCTCAAGAGAGCAAACGGGAAGGCTTGCTCACCGTACGACTTCAGCGATTTCTCCAAACCTTCGCGACCGTCCGTACTGACTCCCACCAGTGTAATTCCTTGCTTTCCAAACTCAGCGGCTTTGGGAGCGAAGGCTTGCAACTGTTCGCTGCAATGCAGACAGCCGTGCCCGAGGAAGAAGATCAACACCAGCGGCTTCCCGCGAAACTGAGCCAAGCCCACTTTCTCACCAGTGACATTTTCCGCGATCCATTCCGGAGCGGCCTGGGGCTGCCAGCGGAACGGTCCCAGGCTATCCAGGGCTGGGCGTTCTCCGACATCCTTCTCGGGTGGTTTCACATCGCGCCAATCTTCGGGCAGGCCGTGTTGCGCGGCGAACGGTATCAGTCGCGAGAAGACCGGGGAGCCCTTGATGTCGATGTAAGTCGAGATCGCTCGCAGCTTATCGAACGTCTCTTTGGCTTCTTTGGGTTCTTCGGCCAGGATCAGCAATTCCACCAATGCGGCCAGTGGCTGAGTCTGATTCTTGCGTGTGCTGACGGCATCTCGCGCGGCTTTCAACGCCGCCTCTTTCTCACCCGCCTGCAACTGGACACGAGCCAGATAGATGGCATCGACATCACCGGCCTCGCGCAGCTTCACCAATCCGGCCTTAAAATCTCTTCCCGCAACCGCGAGATGTCCCTGAACTTCGGCAATGGCTTTATCCAACGCCTGGATCTGGGGATTGGTGGGCTTCTTTTCGGCCGTCGTCGTCGCCGCGTCCGGGAGAGCTGGAGCCGGGGCGACCAATGGAGCTGGTTTCGCGGCTTCAGTCTTGGCTTTCTCTTCCGCTTCTTTTTTCGTTTTGGCCGAGTCGGTTTCAGTCTGTTTGCGAACTTCGTCTTTCAGACGTTCTTCCAGAGCCGCCAGCTGCACTGTCCCACCTTCGGTATCGCCACGACGCACTTTGGCCACTGCCAGATGTCGCAAACGTTTGATCTGTTCGAGTGGAATGTCGGTCGGTTCGAGGTAGCTGGTGTCCGATAGAGAGATCAGCTCTTCCCAGAGCTCATACCGCGACAATTCTTCGAACAACCGCAACCGTCCGTAGTAGCTGCTGCCATGTTTTTGCATGGTGTTGTACTTAGGATGTCGCGGTAACTCGGACATATTCTTGGCCAGATCGATTCCCTCGCGGACGCGGCCGACAAAGCTCAAATCGCGAA
This sequence comes from Planctomycetota bacterium, assembly GCA_040386595.1. Lineage (GTDB taxonomy): Bacteria > Planctomycetota > Planctomycetia > Planctomycetales > Planctomycetaceae > JAKFVC01. The sequence continues at coordinate 1,584 of JAZKFE010000091.1, forward strand.
TCAGCCATTCGTTGTTGTGCGCGAAATTGTGAATCTGATCGGGTAAAACGCGATCTCGCTGCATGTAGGCATGATCGACCCGGGCTGAGGCTTCTTGTTGCCAGGCCGCCTCCGCATAGCGTTCCACTCGCGAAAAAATGTGCCCCGGCATATGCCACATATGGGCGATGCTGGAAGCCGCTTGGCCACACTTGGCGGCAGACGGTAAGGCCAGTTCCGCCTTCTCATAATCCCAGAGGTGGATCATGTAGTGGTGCGCCGGATGCTGGGGCTCAACGGACAGAACTTCTTTAATCAACGCACTCACGGCCAGATTGCTGGTAATGGGCACGCTGTGGCTGCGGTTGTCCCACAGCTGGAAGCACAAGAACGCCTTCGCTTCGAGATCTTCCGGATGATCCAGATAGATGCGTTCCAAGGCCTTGGTGTACTTTTCGTACTTGTCCTTTTCCTTATTGTTCTTCTTTTTCGGGTCGTCTTTATAGAAATTTTCCAGGGACTCGATGTACTGGTCCTCGCGCGGCGTCAAATCCTTTTTGCGTTTCACGGCTTCGGCGATAAAAGCCTTCGCCCGCTTTTCGTTATTGGTGTTGGCCATGGCCATGCCCCAATAGGCGATGGCACAGTTCGGATCGAGTGCTGCGGCCTGTCGAAAAGATCGTTCGGCTTCGAAGTACCAAAAGCCGTGCAATTGCCCGACACCTTGGTTGATGAACTGTTGACACTCAGGGACTTTGCTCGAAGTGGGGAAGTTGACTTTGCCCGTATTCGACATGAGGTAGGCCTTCTGCCGCGGCCCTTCGTCAAACACTTCTCCATGGAGCGAGTGCCCTGGCTGGATTGCCGGTGGTGCGGCCGGAGTGGCCGCCGGCGGCGTCGCTGCGGGTGCCACCACAGCTGGCGGGGAGGCCTCCGGCACGGCATCTTCTGCGACGGAAACGCTGGTCAGCGTCAAACCAAGCAGCAGGAAACAAATCATGTGACGCAACATAAACAGCCTCAGCGGGGCTTAAATGGTGTGGGCTTCTCGTCTGGCCTCTCGAACTCGTGTTCGACAGTGATCAACGTTCTCAGGTGGGACCTTCGGCAATGTCGGGCAAGAATCACCTTGCCCGACGTGCGGCGCATTTTTTGTGGGTAGGAAAATGGCCGACCAGCTATTGTGACCCGGACTGTGTCGCCAATTCTAGTTCAAACTAAGACTGAACGGAAAAAACAGTACAAGACAACAGGGCTATTTCAGAGGGCACCGGAAGGACTTTTGGGGCTATTGGGATGGGTGAGGCGGCTGCCGAACCATAGTCGTTGTTCGCTCCGCGAACATAACCCGTGTCCTGCGAGCACGTTCAGTTCGCGGAGCGAACAACGACTATGAACGACGATGGCCGGACTGCGAATAGACAAATTGGCCGGGAATACAGATCTTTCCGGTAGGGGCTTGTATTTGGTTTTTTATCGGATGACAATAAAGTCCCTGTCGGTAATCACTTACGGCGAGATCATCACTGCTGAACGGAATCGCAATAGATGGTGGAAATTGTCGATGCCGCGTCCTGGAATTGAGTTTTATTTCCGCTTGCTGGTTCTGTATGGGATACCTCTATGTCTCATGCCACTAGCCTCAGTCTGCGCTCAGTCTGCGGATAATTCTCAACCGCCAACTGGCACTCAGATGCTGGTTTTTCTCCGCGCCGAGAAACCCGTATTCGTGCAACTGACCGTGATGTTGGGCGGCCAAGAATTGCGGGAAGCCCGAGCACAGCGGGTGACATCGGTCTTCAATGAGTTGGATGCCAACCACGACGGAATGATTGATCCTGCCGAGCGTGACGCCACCCCCAAGGCACTGCGAAAGCTTGGTGTGGGCGAGAAGTGGTCGGAACTTCTTCTGCGTCTGGATATCACTCCGGTGGATCAAAATATCTCCGCGGCGGAACTGGCGTCATTCATCCAGGCCCGCTTTGGGCCGCCGGTGGTGCTGGTCGCTCGTCCGCGTGGCGTCCGTCGTGCCAATCAGGCGGTCGAACTGTTTGAACTGCTGGACGATAACCAGGATCAAGTTCTCAACGAAGCGGAGTTCGCGGCCCTCTCCAGTCGGTTGCATAAACTGGACGCGGATGGCGACGATTCCTTCTCCGTGATCGAGGTCGAACCGTTTCGCAATCCCTTCAGTCCGCGAAGCACGACGATGACCGCTCCATCAGAAGATGCCACCTGGGTACTGGTGGAAGCCGCAGCGGAAGTGTTGCTGAAGCGGTTTGACCAGCAGCCCCCGTTGAAATTGCTGACGGCCGCCGAATTGGGGCTCCCTCAAAAGCTAGTTGACGCGCGAGACACTAACCATGACGGGGGGCTTGATCTGAATGAACTTCGCTCATGGCTGCCCACGGTGCCGCCGCAGTATCAGTTACAAGTCAGCCTGCCCCAAGGGAAAGTTCGACAGACGAATGTGACCTGGGCAGACGTTGCTGCGCCCCCGCCCGCTACACCCCAGCGGGCGAATTCACGAGCGAAAGTGGTTACCACCAAAAACCTGGAAGTGGCCATCGCTGGTCTGCCTCTGCAACTGCAGATTTCAGGCAGTCGCGCCTCGCAAGGGGACAATTTGTCATTCTATAAATTGCAGTTTCGACGTAGCGACGCAGATAAGAATAAGTATCTCGACAAGACCGAGTTCGCGATGTTGAATTTGCCTGGGGCCACGTTCGAAGCGGTCGATACCGACGGCAATGGCCAGGTTTTCGAAAACGAAATCGAAGAGTTTCTCGAACTGGAAAATCTGGTCGATCAAGGGCACGTTCAAATCACCTACGATAGTAATGAGCTCTCGCTGTTTTCGTTGCTGGATCTCAATAAGGACAACCGCTTGACGCCGCGCGAGTGCATTCACGTGACGGCAGCCTGGAAGCCGTATGATGTCAATCACGACGGACAGTTGGCGCGGCAGGAGCTTTCGGGCAAGTTGCGGCTGACAGCGGAATTGGTGAAGCCGCGTCTGTTTCAAGACATCGCTGCAGCCCCGGGCGGGGCGGCGGGGGAACCGATCATTAGACCGCGAACTGCGGCGCCGCTGTGGTTCCGCGGGATGGACCGGAATCAGGATGGAGATATCTCACGCCGCGAGTTCATCGGCAATGACGCCGCGTTCAAAAAATGGGATCGCGACGGAGATGGTTTAATTAGTGAGCAAGAAGCGGGAACTTAATTGTGAAGCGGTCATGAATGTTCGAAACCCGTAGGTCAGACTGTGTCTGACTCTCTCCAGGTGTTGCGAACAACCGAACTTGGATTTTGCCCAGTTGTTTATGCGTCAGGCACAGCCTGACCTACTCCCTATTTTAGAGGCCCTCGGCCATGCAGCACCTACAACATAGCCACAAACTTCTGCGAGGCGTGGCCACGCGGCTGCGATTGACGAATCTGGGGCGGCAGTGGCGTTGGGTGTTTCTGAGTTTCTGTGCGGTGTATGCCATCGCGCTCTTGGTCAGCCGCAGCACTGGCTGGGCGTCCGGTCAATTTTTGACGCTGCACTTGCCGATTCTGGCCGTGCTCTCGTTGGCGGTCAGTGCACTCTTTCATCGCCGTCCGACAGTTGTTGATGCCGCCCGCCGTGTTGATGTGCACGGTCAGACTCGTGATCTGTTTCTCACCGTCACGAAGCTGGGCCATTCAGTGGGAGAATTTCAGCCGTTGGTGGTGCAGTCGGCGGAAAAAACCGCGCAGCAACATCATCCCTGGCAGGTCGTCCAATTTCCCTGGCAGCAGCCGTCGTTGCAGACGGCTCTCGTTGCGCTAGTGGTCTGGGGGGGCATTGCCTTATTTCCCCAGTTCGATCCCTTCGGCAAAGTTGCGGCAGCTCAGGCTGCCGAGCAGCGTGGAGAAAAACTGGCCGTTGCCCGTCGCGCCACCAAGGAACGAATGGAAGAGCTGAAGTCGGCCGAAGAAGCCAGCGAGAAGAACGCGGAAGTCGCCAAGGCGCTCGAGAAGCTGAAACATGTGCTGGGGAAGATGGAAAAAGGCAAGCCCGCAGAGAATCGCGCGGGGTTGGCCTCGGAGCAAAAGAAGCTGGGCGCCCTGTGGCGAAAACTGAGTGCCGAGAAGATGGCCGAAATGTTGACGAAGAACTCTTCCGAACAAGCATTTGGTGAGTCGGCGGATGCCAGTCAACAAAAATGGGCCAAGGAGCTGCAGGAAGGCAATGCCAACGGGCTGCGTAAAGAACTGGCCGAGATGCAAGCACTCGCCGAGAAAATCAAACAGGCCAAGGATCCGGCGGAGAAGGCCCAGTTGCAATCGGAGTTGAAAAAGAAGGCGCAGCAAATGAAGGAATTTGCCGCCGAAAAAATTCAGAATAAGGCCTTAAAAGCGGCTCTGGATCGAGCTCTGGAGCAACTGGAATCTTCGAAGCAGCCGGGCCAGGGAAAAGAAGCCGAAAAAGAAGCGCTGGAAGCGCTGAAAGAATCTTTAGAGTTGGCCAAAGCAGAAATCAAGCAGTTGGAATTGTCGGCCAAAGAAATGAAGGAGCTGCAAGAAGCCTTAAAAACGATCCAGATGGCGAAGCAGCTCAACGACAAGGACAAGCTCGACGGGGAAGGTGAAGAGAGCGGTATGTCGCTGGAAGAATATCAGGAAATGTATGAGCAAATGATGGCCGAGATGGGTGACGGGGAAGGTGAAGGAAATGGGGACGGCGAAGGACTAGGCGGCGGTGAGCCGGAGGCCGAAGATGATTCGGGGAAGACTAACTTCAAAAACGAGCAGTCCAAGTCGGCGGTCAAAGCAGGAAAAATGTTGCTGACCATCAATACCAAGGGAGTCCCCCCCAAGGACGCCGAAGCTGAAGAAGTCAAAACTCAATATCGCGACCTGGTTCGCTCGGTCAAAAACAGCGCCGAAGAAGCCATTCAGCAAGAGCAGATTCCCCCGGGATATCACGACGGAATTAAGAATTATTTTAATTCTCTGGAAGAAGCTCCACCGGAAGAGCCCGCTAAGAAATCAAAGTAGATGTTTTTTAATAACGCCTAAATAAGACCGAGAAATTGCTAACGGTGAAATCGAGTTTGAGGTGACAAAAGGGAGTGTAAAACCACGAATGACACAAATCACACGAATGAAGAACAGCCAACCGCAGTGGTCGGGAAATCTGCAAGTGTCCGCAGCCTGTTCCTGATTTTAAAAATCACCTGAAAATCAATCTCCCCGTGATTTATTCGTGTCATTTGTGTAATTCGTGGTGACAATCTCCTGAACTAGTTCAATGCGTTCGTTCAATGCCGAAGGTGTTGTTAGAGCTTCAAAAAGGGCGCTGGTGAGTTGGGCGTGGTTGGCTCTTAAAGTAAACTATTTCGAAATCAATCCCGCCTCATCATTCAACGTTTGCCTCGCTTATGCGCCTTTCGAAATCTGTCGTCGTGATCGTCCTGGGGACGTTGCTGTTGGTTGTCGCTGCTTGGTTGTCGCAGCGTTCCATCTGGACGAAATCCTCGCAGGCACTGGTGGTGTACTGTGCCCACGATGCGGAATACTCCGAGCCGATCCTTAAAGAATTCGAACGCCGCACCGGGATTCCAATGTTGATCCGGTTCGATACGGAAGCCACCAAATCGTTGGGGCTGATTAATCTCTTGATCCACGAAAAATCACAGCCGCGGTGTGATGTTTTCTGGAACAATGAACTGCTCGGAATGCTGGATTTGCAGGCTCAAGAGGTGCTGCAACCGTATCGCGGGTCTGGCTATGAACGGATCCCCGATCGCTATAAAGATCCGGAAGGGTATTGGACCGGATTTGCGGCTCGACTGCGGGTGGATATCGTCAATACCTCGAAAGTGAAAGCGGATCCCGAGGCGGTCGAAGAGCTGTGGAAGGCGGACAAATTAAATTCGCTGGCCATCGCCAAGCCGCTGTATGGAACGACTCTGGTGCATTATGCGGTGCTTTCGCAGCAGTGGGGCTTGCCGCGTTTAAAAGCCTGGCATCGTGAGACTCGCGACCGTGGGTTAAACGAAGTAAACGGCAATGCGACCGTCAAGAATCTGGTGGCGCAAGGTGCATGCAGTGCCGGCTGGACTGACACGGATGACTTTTTTGTGGCGAAAGATGCCGGCCTGCCGGTCGCTATGTTGCCGGTGCGAGTCAACCAGAATCAGACGATCTGTATCCCGAACTGTGTGGCGTTGATTCAGGGGAGTCAGCATACACCCGAAGCCCAGCAGTTGATCGACTTCCTGCTGTCGGCCGAGACGGAGTTAAAACTCGCCAAATCCTCGGCGCGGCAAGTTCCCCTGGGGAAGATGGACCCTGTGACCTTGCCGACGGAAGTTCGTGAGCTGGCGGCCTGGGCTCAGGATGGCGTCGACCTGCGATTGTTGTATGCGGCTCGGCAGGGATGTGTGGCCTGGCTGACCGAAGAATATTTGCGATACTCGCCCGCTGCCACTGTGACCCCACCTGCGACGACCGGAGCGCCGTCTCCATGACCTTTACTGCGGTCTGGTTGTGGACGTTGCTGCGCAGCCTGGTCTTGATGACGATTGCCTTGCCAGGCAGTGGTTTGCTGGTCCGCTGGCTGAGGACATCGCCCCCCCGCTGGCGCGGCTGGCAGCTTGCTCTACTAATGTTGCCGATCCTGTTTCCACTGTTGCTGACGGGGTATGCCTACAGCCAGATGACCCGGCTGTTGATCACCGGCTGGTGGCCGCGGGAACTCTGGTTTGATCTCCTGCTGCTGTTACGCGTGATTCCCATCGGGACATTGCTCTGGTACTACTCGCCGCCGTCGCCGCTGTCGCGCGAGGCATGGCACGCACGCGTCCTGGCATTGCGGTCGGATGAGCCCGTGTGGCGGCGATTGGGGGTTCTCTGCTGGTATTGGGTGCAAGGTCCCGCTCGTGCGGGATTGTTCGCCGCCAGTGGGCTGTTCTTAGTGCTGTTCTCTGAGTTTGAGCTGGCTTCGCTGTTGGCTACGACCTCCTGGACAGTGTGGTTGTTTGATGCTCAAGCCGGCGGGCTACCGCTGAGCGAATCGTTGAAATGCTGCGTGGGGCCTGCGTGTTGCACCTGGCTCGCGTGTGGGACGTTGCCCTGGATGTTTGCGACGCAGCCGCTACGGAGCGCGGGGCACTCGGCAAATCAGGCTCGACTGTCCATGGCCGGTAGGGCCGGCTGCTGGAGTTATCTGGCAGTAACCTGGGGGCTGCTGGTGATTTACCCCAGCGTGCTGATCGGCCGCGAGGCACTTCCGGGAGTCGGGGCGTTGTTCTCGAATGGCGTACAAGCTCGAGGGCTGGCTCAAGGGATTTTGATTGCCGCTGGAAGTGCGTTGATCTCGGGAGTGGCGGCCGATTTGCTGGCTGGATTGTTGTTAAGCTGTGCCCGGCAGCGACCCAATTGGCTCCGCGTGGTGATTCTGGCGTCGGGGGTGGGATTATGTGGTTCGCTAATCATCAGCCTGGTTGTCGTGGCCTGCTTTCAATCGTCCTGGTTGAGGCCTCTGTATGATACGCCATTGCCTCTTTTGTTGGGTTTGGTGGTCTGGTTGCTGCCCCGGGCGATTTTGCTCCAAGGTATGCTGCAGTCGATCCGTTCCCCGATTGCCGAACATGCCGCACGGCTGCTGTTGACGAATGCTGGGCCACGGTCCACTGCCGCTCGCAATATTCTCTGGCACATCCAAGGCCGGCCGGCGATTGCCGTGCGGTTACTGTTGTGTCACTGGGCCTATTGGGAATTGACCCTTCCGGATGTTCTGGCCCCCGCGGGGCTTGTTGCGGCCCCCGTGCGGTTGTATATCGATATGCACTTTGGTCGTAATGCCATGTTGACGGCCAAAGCCGGCTTGACCCTGGCGGCACCGCTGCTGCTAGTCGCCGTTTGCTGGCCTTGGCTAAAGAAGAGTGCCACGTAGCCTGACTCTCGGCGTCGGGGCCTCAGGTCGTCGTGGTTCACCTTGTGAGCATAATGCATTCGCAGTAACGGACTTGAATTCGCTTTAAATCTCAACACCTATTTTAGCCATGGCTGCGAACGCGTTTCGTTCGCGGAGCGAACCACGACTATGCACGCTCCCCTATGGACCTTGAAAAACGTGACCTTGCGAGGGACTCAGCGTCCTCGATTGGCGAACATCTCTTGTGAAATTTTTCCGGGTGTGACGGCCGTTGCGGGGGATTCCGGGGCTGGTAAAAGTTCACTTTTAAACTTGCTGGTCGGATTCGAACGCCCGGATCAGGGGGATATTGATTGCCATTACGCGGCGGCGCAGGGACAATTAGGTGTCTACTGGTTGCCCCCGGGAGATGGCCTGTGGAGTCACCTTTCCGTTCAGCAACATCTGGAGATCGTTCGGACGCCCACTGCGGAAGCCTCCGCAATGATTGACCAATTGCTGACGCGTTTCGATTTGCAGACACTCCGGCGGGCTCGTCCAGACGATTTGTCTCAAGGAGAGCGCGCCCGGTTGGCGATGGCTCGTGCTCTGGCCAGTCAGGCCCAAGTCTTAGTTCTTGATGAGCCACTGGTACACACCAGCATCTTACGGCAGCCCACTTATTGGCAGATTGTGCGTGAGCTCGCGGCGCAACAGCAAACTTCGTTGGTACTTGCGTCACATGACCTGGAACTGATCGCCCGTGAAGCGGATTGCCTGCTGATTCTGGATGCCGGCCAGCTGGCCCATTCGGGCCCGCTGAAATCGCCGGCTTCCGTGGTCCAATTCCGCGGCGGTGACGAGGTTTTGCAGCGAATTCTGAACTACCGCCGGCAACACGCGAAAACTTAGCGCGAATCGAAACAAAATCGGGGCTCTGGTAGATCTCTACCGTGACCGACTGCTCCTAAGGCGTTTTGCTGGTGGATGATATTGCGAGGAAAGCCACATTCGTGGCCGCGGCGAGGGCAGTCGTCAAACGGGCGCAGCGCTTGATTGAAACACTTCTACGGACAGTGCACCGCATGCTGCAGTTGAGAATCTTCCGATTGAATGCCGGCTTGTCGAACAGGCGAGCCCCAGAGTCCGCACGGACTGACCGTCTGTGTGCTCGATTCTCAAGAAGTGTCTCCGGATTCTGCTCCACTGGCACCCTCGTTTCGCACTGGGGGGCCAGATTCGCGTTTTGGACCTTGCTGGTTGCGATCTGTATCGGTGCCGGTTGCGATGGCGGGGCCAGCGGTCACCAGTTGACTGTTCGCGAACTGCGGCACTGGTTGCTGCCGCCTGATGGGGCTCGAGTGCCGGCGCCGCGCGCGGTCCATGCGGCGAAAAATGGCGAACTCTATGTGCTTGATAACGCTGGCCGGGTGCTGGTGTTTGATTCGCAGGGAAAGCTTCGTCGCGAATGGCGGATGCCGGAATATTCCATTGGCAAACCAGAAAAAATCTGTTTGCTCCGGGACGGTCGACTAGCGGTCGCCGACACGCATTACCATCGCGTTGTCTTCTTCGACTCGCAGGGGAAAGTTGTCGGCATGCTGGGGACGTTTGGCCGCGGGCCGAGTCAGTTCATCTATCCTGTTGCTTTGGCTCAGGATGACCAGGACAACCTCTATGTTTGCGAGTACGGCGACAACGACCGCGTGCAAAAGTTTTCGCCCAGAGGCGAGTTCCTGACGCAGTTCGGCAGTTTTGGCACTCAGCCGGGACAATTCATGCGTCCCAGTGGCATCGTCTGGCATGATCACAAGATTTATGTCGTGGACGCCTTCAACAACCGCATCCAGCATTTTTCGGATTCCGGCGAATACCTGGGAATTTTCGGGAATAGTGCCGAGTCCGATTTGAACTATCCCTACGACTTAACTCGTTCGCCCGCGGGTGACTTTTTTGTTGTCGAATATGGGGCCGGGCGGATCTCGAAATTTAATCAACATGGACAGCTGCAGGGGCGCACCGGAGGCAACGGGGATGGGGTCAAGCAACTGAGCACCCCCTGGGGCATTTCTGTCGATGAGCACTCCCGAATCTGGGTCGCGGACACCGGTAACCGACGTATCGTAGAGTGGCAACTGTGAACTTTTTCCAACGTATTCTGAACAACCTATTTCCGCCGGCTCGACGCCGGGTGCGGTGGTGGGATGCTGCGCCGTTGGTGGTGTTCCTGGTGCTGTTCTGCGCGGCCTGGGTGTATCTGGAATGGTCGAATACGCTGTTGTTCGCTCGCCCGCGGGCTTTGGTCTGGTTGAATCTGTGTCCCTGGGTTTGGTGGCTGTCGCTGGTGGGTTACGCCGGACTGGGGCGAGCTCGGGCGACCGGCGCACTCCTGGTTCGCCTGACCATTCTCGGACTGTTCGTGATGTTGCTGGCGGAGCCGCGAATGGTGCGGACACGCGATGTCATGTCGGTGGTGTACGCGGTGGATCTGTCCGATTCCATTGGCGACCGAGCGACGACTTCCGCCCTGGAATTCGTCACAAAGACGGCCACCAGCAAGCCTGAACGTGACGAAGCCGGGTTGGTCGTGTTTGGCCGGGAAGCGTCGGTCGAGCTCCCCCCGCGAATGTCATTTCCGTTCGAAGCGATCAACTCGCAGGTAGACAAAGACGCCACGAATCTCGAGCAAACTTTAAGCTTGGCCGCGGCGCTTGTCCCGGAAGAAAACCAGGGACGAATTGTCCTGATCAGCGATGGTACGGCGACCGAGGGGAATCTCAGCCGGGTTCTGGACGAGTTAAAAGCCCGCAACATCGCGGTCGATTTTCTGCCGGTCCAATACAACTACTCCAACGAAGTTTGGCTCGAAAGACTGGAGTTGCCGCAGGCGGTGAAGATCGGTCAGGCCTTTGAGGCCACTACCGTGTTGAGTTCACTGATGGCGGGAGAAGGGAAGCTGGTTCTTAAACAGAATGGCCAACCCATCCAACAGCAGGATGTCAAATTCCAGGCGGGTAAGAACCGATTTGCTTTCCCGATCACTCTGACCCAGCCCGGATACTACGACTACTCTGCGTCGATCATGGTTCCTCGTACGCAGGATCAGTTGCTGCAGAACAATACCGTATTAAATGATCTCTATCTGGAAGGCGAAGGCCGGATTCTGGTCGTCACTGATTCCCAAGGAGATGAGCGTGATTGGCAGCGGCTGACTTCTGTCATTCGAGACACACAACGACTTGTCGAAATTAAACCGGCCTATGATTTGCCTCGCGATCCGGCGGCTTTACAACCGTACGACGCCATCTTGTTTGTGAACGTGGGGACGGACTCGTTCGACACGGTGCAGATGAAGGCCGTTCATGATGCGATTTACGACTTGGGTGTCGGCTTTGCCATGATCGGCGGTAAAAATAGCTTTGGTCCTGGGGGGTATCACAAGACCCAGATTGAGGACGCACTCCCCGTCTCGATGGATGTCTCGCAAAAGAAGGTGTTGCCCAAGGGGGCACTCGTCATTGTGTTGCACACCTGCGAGTTTCCCGAAGGGAATGCCTGGGCCAAGCGGATCACCAAGCAGGCGATTAAGGTTCTCAGTCCGCAGGATGACGTGGGAGTGCTGGATTACGAGGGTGGGGAACGTTGGGTATTTGAAATCGCCCCCGCCAAAGATTACGACAATCTCGTGATCAAAATTAACGCCGCCGAGCCAGGAGATATGCCTGGTTTTGGAGGCCCGATGCGGAAGGGCTTGGCTGGATTGAAGCTGAATGATGCCGCGACCAAGCACATGATTATCATCTCTGACGGCGATCCCATCGCGCCGGATCCGGCGTTGATTAAAGAGTTCGTGGATAACGAAGTCAGTGTTTCTCTGGTTGCCATCGCCCCTCACGGCGGCCGGGATATCTCGACGATGCGCGGAATCGCTTCCGCCACCAATGGCCGTTACTACTTCCCGTCTGATCCCGAACAGCTGCCGTCGATCTTTATTAAAGAGGCCAAAACGCTACGGCGGAATATGATTCAGGAGAAGGACTTTATTCCTGAAGTTCAGTTTGTGTCTCCGATCTTGAAGGGACTGGACGGGCTACCGCCGCTGCATGGGTATGTCTTAACGACGGCGAAGAAGCACTCGCAACTCATTCTGCGAGCTCCCCCCGACGACCCTTCCTCTCCGGAGGTGGACCCGATCCTGGCTGTCTGGCGATATGGTCTAGGGGCTACCGCGGCGTTCACCTCGGACTTCTCGCCCGGGTGGGGTTCTGATTGGCTGGAGTGGGATCAGTTCACCCCGTTCATTAAGCAGATGCTGACGGAAATCGCGCGTGTTCGCAAAGAAGGTTTTCTGCGAATGTCGACGTATACCTCGGGTGGTGACGGGGTGATTGTTGTCGAAGATTTCCATCCTGAAGAGGGCTTTTTAGAAGTTCAAGCTCGTGTCTCGGGCCCGAACAATAAATCGCAGCAATTGACCTTAAAGCAAGTGGGACCGCGGCGCTATCAAGCCACGGTTCCGTTGTGGGGGGCTGGTCGTTATCACGTTACCGCGGCAGGTGCCGGCGGCGGTCGGACCGAGAATGCGTTTGGCCGAATGATTGTTTCTTACTCACCAGAGTATCTGCGATTCCGCTCCAATCCTCAGGCCATCACCGATATCATTAAACGGACCGATGGGCACATGCTGACGAAGGACTCGACGGCCGACGAAATCTACCTGTCACGCCGTCAGCCCCAACGTAGTTCACAACCGATCTTCGATGTCTGGCTGATGATCCTGGCTTGTCTCATTCCCCTTGATGTGGCGCTGCGGCGGATCCAGATTGATTGGAGTGTGATTCGCGGTTGGTTTGTTTGGAAGCGGGCCGTTGCTGCGGAATCGACTCCGACGATGAGTGCCCTCCTGCAGCGCAGTCAGGCGGTGAAATCGCAGATTGAAACCCGACGCCAGGCTCCGTTGCCGCCGGCTGATTACCGAGACCGTGTGAAAGATCGTCCCCCGACAAGCACGTCGCCTCCTAGTGCGGCTAAACCGGCGGCAGGCGAAGCACCCGCCGACAAGCCCGCAGTCGATACGGGAACGACCGGCAGGTTGAAAGAACTAAAACGACAACGCGATGCCGAGAAGCAGAAAGATCCCGAGTAACCGAGCATGTTGGTCTTCGGTCTGCCTCAGTAAACAGTCAGTGACTCGCTCCTAATTATGAAGTTCGTGCCCGTGCGAATTTCATTTGTGGCTTAGATAAAAGTCCTAGCAGGCAACACATCATGTCTACAGCAGCTCTAACGGATACCTCCTTGCTTCAAGCGGAAGCGGATGACTTTAAGGCGACCTTTGCCGCAGTGCGGAAGGAAGTGAGTCAGGTCATCGTAGGTCAGGAACGGGTCGTCGAAGCCACGCTGACCTCGCTATTCTGCGGCGGCAATATTCTGCTGGAAGGGGTCCCCGGACTGGGGAAAACGGAGCTGGTCAAAGCACTCTCACGAGTTCTTGATCTGGAGTTTCGTCGTATCCAATTCACGCCGGATCTGATGCCGGCTGACATCATCGGCACGAACATCATGTCGACCGATGAAACGGGCAAATACCGGTTCGAGTTTCGTCGCGGCCCCATCTTTACTCAGTTGTTGCTGGCGGACGAAATCAATCGCGCGTCCCCCAAAACGCAATCCGCGTTGCTGGAAACGATGCAGGAAGGCTCGGTCACGACGGGCGGAACTTGTTATACGTTGACTCAACCCTTCTTCGTCATGGCGACGCAGAATCCGTTGGAACAAGAGGGGACCTATCCGCTCCCCGAAGCCCAGCTGGATCGTTTTCTGTTTAAGATTCAAGTTCCGTTTCCCAATCGTGAGGAACTGAACGAGGTTGTCGGGCGGACGATTTTGAAACGCCCCGTGCACCCCGCCAAGATTTTAAATGGCACGCGGATCATGGAGCTCCGAACGGTGCTCGACAAAGTCGTGGTCGTCGATTCCTTGCGCGACTATGCGGTGCGGCTGGTGCTGTCCACGCATCCCGGCACCGACTTTGCCACGGATGATGTCCGCAGCTACGTCAAATGGGGGGCCAGTCCGCGTGCCGCACAGTCTTTAATCCGGGCGGCTCGAGTTCGGGCTCTCTCGCAAGGCCGAGCCCACGTCGCGTTTGAAGATGTCGCTTACTACGCCGCTGAAGTTCTGCAGCACCGCGTGCTCCTTAACTATGACGGACAAGCCGAGAGCGTGTCGGTACCGAATATGATTAAAGCGTGTTTAGAAAAACTGCCTCAAGAAGGCTAGGGCTACCCGGCAATGTGGTCTGCACATTTTTATCCGACAACCGACAATAGCTGAAATTTAATGAGTACCGCATCTAACGCCACTCGCTTCACCGCTCTGTTCGACAATTCCATCTTGTCGCGACTGGAGCGGTTGCGTTTGAATTCGCTGCGGCGTCTGACTGTGCGGAGCCGGGGTGAGCACCAGACGGGCAAGGGGGGAACCAGTACCGAGTTCGCCGATTACCGGGACTATGTCCCCGGTGACGACGTGAAGAATGTCGACTGGAATATTTTCTCTCGATTGAACCGGCCGTACATTAAACTCTATCGGCACGAAGAGGAAATGCATGTTGTGCTGCTAATCGACGCCTCGACGTCGATGCAGTTTGAAGGCAAGCTGCAGTTGGCCAAGCAGCTCGCGGGGGCGTGTGGGTTGATGGGCTTGATGAACTCGGAACGGGTGAGCGTCTATGCCTGCCATCACCTGGGAAAATCTCCCGAGTTACTTCCCCCGTGTACCGGGCGGGTGAGCTTGCGGCGACTGTTTCGGTTTATCGAAGAAATTCAAGCTGGGGGTGATACACCACTGGAAGCGGCGGTCGATGTTTTGTTGCGGCAGCATCGGGGACGCGGCGTGGTTGTGCTGCTGTCGGATTTCCTGACGCTGGGGGATATTAATCCGGCTCTGAATTCCCTGTTTAGTGCCGGATTAGAAATTCATGCGGTCCAGATCCTGAGCGAACCGGAACTGCATCCTGAACTGACGGGCGATATTCGACTGGTCGATAGCGAAACTGGTGAGACGCTGGATATTTCCGGGGCGGCAGAGTTGTTCAATATCTATCAGGACCAGCTGGCTTGGCAAGAAATGCAATTGACGGCTGACTGCCAGAAGCGGTCGGGGCGATTTATGCGAGTCTCGACGAGCACTCCGCTCGACTCCATTCTGTTCGATGCGTTCCGACGAAAGGGGTGGATTCGATGATCTGGCCTTTCGTTGCACCTGCCGCCGCGTGGTTGGCGTTGCTCTTCGTTCCGCTGATCTTGCTGTATTTTTTAAAGCTCAAGCGGCCCGTACAATCCATTCCATCACTGGCCCTGTGGCGGCAAGTGATGAACGACCAGCGTGTGAATTCACCCTTCCAACGCTTTAAGCGAAATTTTCTGCTTCTACTGCAGATATTAGTGCTGGCCTGTTTGGTCCTGGCGGCGATGCAGCCCTACTGGGGAACGGGGGCTCTGCGGTCGAAGTATCTGCCTATTTTGATCGACTGCTCGGCGAGTATGGGGGCCCTCGACAAACCAGGGGGAACCAGTCGGCTGGAGGTGGCGAAGGCGGAAGCGAAGAAGATCATTGACAACTTGTTGTCGGATCAATTGGTGTCGCTGATCATCGTCAATTCTACCGGCCGCCGGCTGACTGACTTTACGAACAATAAGCGATTACTCAGCAACGCGCTGGATCATGTTGCGGTCAGTGATGTCCCCAGTCGTTTGGATGATTCCCTGCGGTTGGCTCAGGCGTTGTCTCGGACCTATCCCATTGAACGAGCTCTCTTCTTAACCGACGGAAATACGCCCAGTAATGTTGATTTGGAATTGCCGTTTCAAGTCACTTTGCAGCTGATTCCGCCTGGTGGTGCCAATATTGGAATTACGGAACTCAATGCCCGGCGGGGGGCCGAACGGTGGGATGTGTTCGTCCGGTTGGAAGGGGCTAAGGTCGGGGGTGGGGCGGCGAAAGTGGAGTTCTATCAAGATGCCGAGTTGCTCGGGACGGAACAAGTTTCGCTTGATCCGCAGGAGTCCCAACGGCTGTCCTTTCGTGCGTCTGCGGAACGACCTTCGCAGATTTCGGTTCGCATTCTTCCGGATGGGTTTGATTCACTCGCCAGTGATAATGTGGCCTATCTCGAACTGCCCATCCTGCGTCCGCTGCGTGCCTATGTGGATCCGGAACTCGCCGATTTTCGCAAAGCTCTACAGCCCCTCAAAGGGGTCGAAGTTTTGCCGACTCCCGGGTCGACCAAGCCGAAGCTCGTGACGGGATATGATCTTGTCGTGACGGAAGCGGTCGGTGAGACTGTGCCACAGGCTGCGGTGTCGTTGACTGTGGGGCAGGTTCCGCCGGAACTGAGCAAGCTGGTCAAAGTCGAGAAGGACTTCGTGAAAGTCGTCGACTGGCAACGCAATTCCGCTTTCCTCCGGCATGTGCAGCTGGCCGACGTGCAGATGTCGGAAAATCCGGTGTCCGCGGTGGGGATTGAAGATCGTGACTACGAGCAACACGCCTACGAGATTCTCGCTCACGCCGCCCGTGGTCCGCTGATTTTGCACAAGGATCGCGATGGCCGCCAAGCGTTCTGGTTGTTGTTTCACACGAGTCGCTCCACGTTGCCGTACCGTGTGGGTTTTCCGATTTTAGTGTCGAATCTGATGCAAATCGCCATGCAACAAGCCGGCTTGGCGGAAGTTCGCAGTCAGGCGACGGGGGTGCTGCCCCCCCGGGCTGCCGATCCCACGATGACCTACACGATTGTTTCTCCCGATGGGTTGCGTCAAGAAATTACGACGACGAACGAAGGACTTCTTAGTGGAATTTCTGCGCCACGTGTTGGAAAATATGAGATCCTGAAGGGGCTTTCTACCGTTACGAAAACCAGTGCCAGTTTGTTAACGGCGAGTGAAACCAGTTTGCAGGCCGTCGAGAATATTCAATTTCGCGAGATCTCCATCGGGGCGAACGAGACGCGGTTGAAAACGGATAAACCGCTGTGGGCTGAATTTGCCATTGCCGGCATGCTCTTCCTGGTGTTGGAGTGGTGGTATTTTCAGCGCCGTCCGGGAGGCTGGTAACGTGACCTTGTCGCAATCCACACACCTGAAGGACGGCCCATTGACGCCCGAGACTTTCTTGGAGCGATACCAGGCAGAGCCAAAGGCATCTTCAGCTCTGGCGTTCGTCGCTCCAGCACACGATCGGTCGTTTGACAGGCCCGCACCTGTGGCCCTTGGGGCTTACTTCATGTCACGGTTAATTTGCATGCAACATGTTATACGGGATCGCTGGTGGCGATTGGCCTGGGGACTACTCATCGTGGCGGCCAGTTTCGGGCAGCCATCGCTTGTGATGGCCGAGTTGCCCAAGCCGCCGCTGGACATTCAGGTCGATCGGCTCTATCCGATCCGGTCCGACAGCCCGGTGACCTTGCTTGTGACGATGACCCCAAATGGTAGCGGATTGCTGGAGGGAAAGCTGCGATTCAAACTCTGGAATGGGGGCGAACTGCTGACGACTGTCACGACGGATGACGAAGTGATCAATCCGCCGTCAAAAAAAGCACGCTATATGCTGCCTGCGCCAGACTTGCGAGGATATGCCCAGCAGCTGGACTTAACTGTGGAATTTATCTCCAAGAATGGTCCATTCAAGCTCCTCGGGCCGTTCAGTATCCTGGCTCCGTTAGGGAGTGACCGGGATCTGGTGATTGGCTATGTCGCGCCCGAGACGATGCGCCTGGATAAAACGCTCGATTTGTTACTAGACGAGCTCAAATTTGAGAATTTCTCACCCATCGTCAATGACCGCAGTCTCCGCACGATTAATGATCGGATCTCGCCCGAGCAGTTGCCGACTGACGGGATTTCCATGTGCGCGTTCAACATGCTGTTTATTGCTGCCGAGGGGTTTTCGGCGGTGAAGGAATCGCAGTGGACTCCCATCGTGGAATGGGTGGAAGCAGGGGGGAGTCTGTGCCTGTTGCCGACCAACGATTTGTCACCGCATCACGTGGTACTGCTAAACAAGTTGCTCGAAAGTAAGAATCCCCAAGGCACATATTTGTTAGGGCCCAATAGCGAACTGCTATTTAAGAACGAACAACAGCGGAAGATCAGTTATCACGCGCGGCGAGGGTTGGGCCGTGTGGCTGTTGTCAATCTGTTGGATGACGAAACGCTGGACCCCAAATCTGCAGAGTGGCGTGCGACGATCGCCCATCTGTGGAACTTCCGACGAGATCAAGTTTCGGATTTCGTTCAGACCGGGCAATGGAATCTCAAGATTCTCGCTCAACAGGAACAACGGTTTACGCAGCATAGACAGTCATATCTCTATCAGAATATCCGCCATGAACAAAAGAAGCTGGGCTATCTGCCCCTTAATTCTGGCGATCAGCTTATGCAGGCAATCGTTCCTTCGAACCTGCATATCATTCCCTTGCCGCTGATTGCGTTCGTGCTCTTTCTGTACGTTCTGGCGATTGGCCCAGGCGACTACTTCATTCTGGGCCGGTTCAATCTTCGTAAGTGGACCTGGGTGACGTTTCCCCTGACGACGGTGATCTTCGCCGCCGGTGCCCTGTGGATGGCTGAGTGGTACATGAACACGGGAGATGCCCGGCGTTCGGTCTATTTCGTAGATATTGGCGTGGAGGGCCGCGCGGAGCGGGTTAACCAGCTGGAGATGCTATTCAACAGTCGGCAGAAAGTTGTCGAAACACCGCTGACCCGCAGTCTGTTTACCTCGCTAGATCATCAGATGTATGGGGCAGGCAGTTATCAGCAATTCAATCAACGGCAGTACGGGAAGAGCTCGGGATTTGTGGGGCCGGCGGAAATCAGCGGGCGCATTCCCAGTCGTTTTGTCGCTTATCAGCTGACACCCAAATGGGTGCCGCAGTTGAATCGAATTATGACTCTGAATACTGACAAGTTCGCGAATAAAATGGACTGGCAAAAGTTGCAGCTCAAGTCGGACGGAGAACCCCATGACTGGGAAAAATTCATCAGAGATCGCAGCGGAGTTAATGCATTCACTCAGCCGATTAAGGCGGAGTTTACCTCAGGAAAACTCACCATCGGAGTTTATTCCGGAGGGCAGTACTACCACTTGTTTGGTAATAGGCAATTGTTTTCTCCCATTCCGACGCAGGTTGTTAATGGGGTTGCTGTCCCCCAGCCGGTGGGCAGTAATTTCCAGAACTGGAATAACTCGCAACAGGATTTCTTGGCGGATGTCTCCATGCTGCAGGATGCAGGGTTGTTCTCCGTCGTCAGCCGGATCGCACCGCACGGGGGACGGCAATTGGAAGACTTGTCGCTGGTCGATCCCAGCGACCCCCGACAGTGGTTGCTGATGGTGGGAATCGAAGAGGATCAAGACTGGATCGTGTACCGCAAACTTTACGCAGGAATCGAGTAAGCATGCTGGTCGTCAACATCCAAAAGCTGCACGTGCGGTATGGCAAGCTGGAAGCCGTTCGGGGAATCGATATGCAGATTCCGCGGGGGGAAGTCTTCGGCTTCATCGGTCCCAATGGTGCGGGTAAGTCCTCCACGATTAAAGTTCTCGCGACGCTCCAGCAGGACTTTACCGGCAAGGTCGAGATCAATGGGATGGATATCGTGCGCCATGCCCACGAGGTGCGTGAGAAGATCGGCTATGTGCCCGATTTCTTCGGCGTCTATGAAGATCTGACGACCTGGGAGTACCTGCAGTTCTTTGCCGCTGCGTATCGGATTCCGCGTGAGAAACGCAAGGGAATCATTGATGACGTGCTGGAACTGACCGACCTCACACATAAGCTACATTCGGCGGTTGATGCGTTGTCGCGCGGGATGAAGCAGCGGCTGTCGCTGGCTCGCGTGTTGCTGCATGACCCGGATCTCTTGTTGCTGGACGAACCGGCCAGCGGTCTTGATCCACGAGCGCGCATCGAGATGCGTGAGCTGCTAAAAGCCCTGAAAGAAATGGGCAAAACGATTCTGATTTCCAGTCACATTCTGGAAGAGCTGGCCCAGCTGTGCACCCGGATTGGCATCATTGAGCAGGGCAAGATGGTGGTGGAAGGATCAGTCGCCGACATTTATCGGCAGCTGGGAGTGATGCGTGTCGTTCATGTGCAGTTGGTGCGGCAATCGCCAGAGCTGGCGAATCGTATCCGCTCGGTCCCGGGGGTCATTGAGGTAGATGAAATGACCGACCGGCTAGCCATCAAACTGCATGAGGACGAGCTACCGATCGAAGATTTGCACGATCACATTCACAGCCTGGGGGGCCGGATTCGCATGTTCCAGCCGGAAGCTATGGATATGGAAACGGCGTTTATGAAATTAACGGAAGGGAAGACGGCATAAGTGCTAGGTCATGGTGAAAAGCCAGCGGCACGCAACACCAAGAAAATTTCGTGACATAGCACAGAACGATCCAGTTTCCTTGCTGATGTGATCCTTATTCAGCAGATTTCTTGATGGCTCTGATAACCGGATTCAACCAAAGGTCGTTAGGAAATGGCATCGCGTCGTGAGTGGGGTTTGCCGTTATTCACGAAGGAACTGCAGGAGCAGTCCGCCCGCCGTCGCACGTACGTGATTCGGGTCGTCTATGTTGCTGTTTTTATTTATTTTGCACTGAGTTCGATTCAAACCACGCTGTCTGGTGTCACGACTCTCAGCATCCTGGGACAGGGACAGCGGATCTTAAACTCTTTGGTCAGTTTCCAGTTTCTGGGCATTTTCTTGTTTTTGCCGGCCTTGGCTTGCGATGTGTTAACGCTTGAAAAAGAACGCAACACTTTAGCTTTGCTGTTTCTGACCCGCCTTGGGCCGTGGACCATTGTGATAGAAAAATTACTCAGCCGGTTGTTTCCGATGCTGATGGTCCTGATGTGCGCGTTACCGGTGATGGCGTTTAGCTATTCTCTCGGTGGCTTGAACTCATTCCAGTTGTATGCCGCAGCTTGGTATTTGTTTCTCTCGGCATTCCAAACGGCGTGCATCGCCGTGATGTGTTCCGCTTTATCCAGCACCACCACCGCAGCATTTGTGAAAACTTACGTTGTGCTGTACCTGCTGTACGTGTTTTCGTCTCAGCTAGTTTACTTGTATATGTTGCCGTTACAGGTGATTTATAGTGTCTCACCGAGCCTGGCGCAATGGATTGATAGCACGCTAGGGGCGCGGGAATTCAGCCGGTACATTATCGGTAGGGCGTGGTCGCCTGCGGAGATTTATCGAGTCTTCGTTGACCTGCAGTTCGTAGGGATGGGGGGCGCCGCCGGAACAACCTCACAGTGGTGGGCTGCCACGCTGCTCGGCATCCCCAGTCTACTATCGGGACTTGTTTGTTTGGTGGTCGCGCGCTGGGCTTTGTATCGCAAGGCGTTTACCCCCCCCAGCAATATACTGCTCAGATTTTTTCGCGGATTGGATCGCATCTTTGCGCATGCCAATAAGAAGATGGCATTCGATGTCAAATTGGTGCATGAATCCAATACCTTACCGAATGACGAGCCGATTGCCTGGCGTGAGGTTTCTAAACGCTCTTTGGGGCAATTTCGATATCTCGTGCGGGTCATGATCCCACTGCTGTTTCCGGTGGTGTTTCTCGGGGCCATGGTGGCGACTTCGTCGGTCGGCGAGATGCGCCATGGCTTGAATCACGGGTTGTCCGGCCTGATTTGTTTCTTGTGGATCACCAGCCTGGCTCTGATCACCGTAACTGCGGCGAGCACGATTCCGTTAGAGAGAACTCGCCAAACGTGGGACGTGTTGCGTTCCACTCCGCTTCTAGGACGAGAGATCCTCACACAAAAACTTCGTGGCGTGCAGCGACTCCAATGGGTCTGTTCGATTCCGGTGCTGGCGGCCATCGGCTTGCAAGCCTGGTTGAGATATCAGCTACAGACTGGTGGAGACCGGGGGGCTGTCGGTGCTGTTCTACCAGGCCTCAGCACATTGGAGTATTTGATCGGTGCGGTCGGTGGGGTGTGGCTCTATTCGGAACTGGCGCGCTGGCTGGCGCTCTGGTGTGGTCTGCATATTCGGAACTCGATGCGGGCCGTGCTGGTTTCCTGTTCTCTGTTGGCGGCTTTCTTCTTCGGCCCCATGGTCTTGATCTTCGGTTTTGCTGGTGGACCATCTGTGGGCTGGCTGCCAAGTCAGACTCGCCCCGAAGTGGCAATTCTCGAGGCCATTATTTGCCCCGGCTACTTTGTGGCTTTGAATGAAATTGCAGGTATTCGGGATGCGGCTCCCTTCCCGATTTCCATTTTCGTCTTGGTGGTCCATCTGACACTGATGGGGGTGCTCGTGACTCGGTTGCGCGGCCGTATCCTTCGTCGCGCTGATCGATACTTGGAGCGGATTGGTACGTTTCAGGGGGACACCCGTGAATTCGTCTTCGTTAATGTTTCGGATTCGCCGGCAGCGGATCCTGCATCGCCGTTGGAGGCAAGTTCCGCGGCGGGGGCGGCATCGTGAAGTGGCTATCCTCGCGATACACGCTGCCGCTGTTGACGAAGGATCTCATCGAGCAATCCGCGCGACGCAAGCTGTTCGTGATTCGCGTGGTCTATGTCTTGCTGCTCATCGTCATGGCGTCTGTCTTTGTTTTGCCGGTCATTCAAAATCGGTCATTCACTCCTCTGGGGCTACTCGGCGTCGGCAAGCAGATCTTTCTCATTCTGGTGTTCCTCCAATTCGCGGGAGTCTATCTCTTTTTGCCCGGATTGTGTTCGGGCATGATTACCGTTGAGAAAGAACGAAATACGCTGGGGTTGCTGTTTTTGACCAAGCTTGGGCCGTGGACGATTATTTTTGAGAAGCTGGGCAGTCGCCTGGTGTTGATGTTCACGCTGCTCATCACGAGCCTGCCCCTGATCGCCTTCACCTATTCGTTAGGGGGCATTGCCCCCTTTGATTTGTTTTGTGGCGTCTGGTACTTAGGTTTGTCTGTTCTGCTCATTTCCAGCCTGGCAACTTTTGCCTCAGCCTATTTTCGCACGACTGCCGCGGCATTTGTGGCTACGTGCCTGATGTTGTTAGCACTTAGTTTTGGTCCCGTATTCCTCGACCAAGCATTGTTTGGTGGCAACGTCCAAAAAGGTTACGCCGGAATCGGGCGGATGACTTTGGTTTGGCTGTTAGGAGATGAAACGCACCGTGTCGGCGATTTTGCGTTACTAATGTGGTTTCCCCCGGGGCAATTTGGTGTCCTTACCGCGTCGCAGATAGGGCCGTCTTCGGTAGCCTACCTAATTGTATTCTTGACCAGCGTTCCCTCCCTACTGACCGCAGGGGGCGCACTCTGGGTGGGGCAGATGTGTCTGGTGCCCCGCGCCTTTCTCCCCCCTTCGAATCACATTTTGAATCTGTTCAAGTTTCTGGACAGCGGATTTTACTACTTCAATCAACGTTACGCGCGCGGCGTAATGGTGATGAAAGAAGTGCAATCATTACCCGACATGCAACCCGTTACCTGGCGGGAAACGACGAAACGCTCGCTGGGCCAATTGCGGTACCTGGTTCGGATTCTGTTGGTTCTCGAAATTCCCGTGCTCTTTTTTTCGCTGGATCTCTTGAGCACGGGAGGATACTCACAAGGCCTTGTTCGTATAAGCTTCGTCGTGGGGGCCTTGTGGATTGTTATTACGCTGGTACTTCTGCTCCAAGGGGCAACATTAATTGCTGGTGAGCGTGCCCGGCAGACGTTGGACGTATTGCTGACGACACCGCTCTCCAGTCGCCAGATCATTCTGCAAAAGATGAGCGGCATAACCCGGCTAATTATTGTCTGTGCGATTCCACTCGTCACTTGTTTGGTTCTGGAAACGTGGGCGCGTCATGAACAGCAGATCTTGTCGCCGTCCCGAGTCACCGCGCAAGCCTTACACGATTCACTCGGCCTGCGGCCCCAGCCCTTTATTTGGCATGAGTATTTATTGTCAGGGTTGGCGACGATTGTGATCTACCTGAATGTGTTTTCCTGGCTGTCTCTGTGGCTGGGAATTCGATCCAAATCACCTTCACGCTCCATCCTGATTTCGGTGGGGACACTCGTTGCTTGGTCGGTTGTGCCGATCGTGTTCATGATATTCCTATTTGCCTTCGTGCTGGATCCTGTATTTGATGTGGAATTCAGCACGTCCAGCATAAAACTGGGGCTTCTGGCCAGTCCGGTGTCGTGCGTTCTGTTCTCGGAAAGTGAAGGGCTGGCTGCATTGCATCCGATCCCCTATGTTGGGGCGATTGTGAATGCCCTGTTGTATGGAACTTGCTGGTGGTGGCTCCGCTGGGATGTCCTGCTTCGGGCCGATCGCTATCTAGGGCGCGGGTCTCGGAATGCTCCTCATGAGACTCCAGTTATGACCATGGTACCGCACGGTGCCGCGATTACGGCCTGAAGGGGCTGCCCATGCTTGCGCTATTACAACGCTTGAGTCTACCATTGTTGCTGAGAGAACTTCTCGAGCAAGCTACGCGGCGACGGACTTATGTTATTCGCGTCGTCTATGCCATGCTGTTCTTTATCGCGTGCCTATTGATGATTTTGCCGGAGATGTCGCGTGCGGGAAGCTCGCCCTTGGGGGTGTTGGGGACTGGGCGTTACATTTTTCTTTCGATAGTAAGCTGGCAGTTTGCGGGGATCTATCTGTTTATTCCCGCATTGACTTGCGGGGTCCTGACTGTCGAGAAAGAGCGCAATACTCTGGGGCTCTTGTTTCTGACAAAGTTAGGCTCTTGGACGATCATTCTCGAAAAATTACTTAGCCGGCTGCTGCCGATGTATGCCTTGATGCTGTGTTCGTTGTTGGCATTCTCTATGAGTTTTGGTGGTGTTAACCCTATTGACATGCTAATCGGAACTTGGTTTCTAGCGCTCACCGCATTTCAGATTTGTTCGATAGCCGTGGCGTGCTCGGCTGTTTTTCGAACGACGACCGGAGCATTATTAGCTTGTTATGCGGTGATGTTTTTGTTGGGATTCGGCGCGCCAACTTTGGATTGGTTGCTTCTGAACAATGCCGCAACCCGGTCGCTCCAAAGTCGCCCGAGTTTTGGACCGATTCCTGCAGGTGCGGTCCTATATTCTTTCGTCGGCTTTGTCGGATTTATTATTCAAACGCAAGGCGGAGTTGTTGGTCTGAACCGCTTGCAATCGTTTGTACTCAGTCTCTTTATGGGAGTCCCGTTGGTTTGCTCTGGAGTGTTGGCGTTATTTGTGGCTCGATTGTGTCTGGTTCGTCGGGCGTTTCTTCCAGCCTCCAACACTTTTCTAAAACTATTGAGAAGCGTGGATCGCATTTTTCAAACGTTAAACAACAATCGGGTGACGCGGGGGATTGTCCTGATTCCTGATTCCACTAGCGAGCCTGACTTTTCACCGATCGCCTGGCGTGAAACTCATAAACGCTCATTGGGGCAAACACGGTACCTGATACGCATCCTCCTACTTTTGGAATTGCCTGTTTTGTTAGTCATTATTCGCGCTGTGACGCAAGTCTTCAGTAGTAATCAGCCATGGAACGTTGAGGTCAGTATCACCACGAGTTTGGTGTGGCTGGTGTCGGCGCTGTTAATCACGATTACGTCTGCAGGTTTGATTGCCGGTGAGCGGGGGCGTGAAACACTCGACGTGCTATTGACCTTGCCCATGAGTGGCCGTGAGATCTTGTTGAACAAGGTCGCTGGAGTCTATCGGCTGGCCTGGATTTGCGCCGTTCCGCTTGTTACCTGCATTGTGTTTGGTGCCTGGTGGCGCGACATCATGCAGTTCCAGGAACGATTTGGACATCTGAGGCCGACCTGGTGGGAGTATCTGTTTTCCGAACTCTCGATGGTAGTCATCTATCTGCCGTTAATGGCCTGGTTGGCGTTGTGGGTTGGGCTCAAGATCAAATCTCCCACGCGGGCTGTGTTAGGGGCGTTAATCGCAGTCGTTGCCTGGTGTGTCATACCGATAATGGTCATCACGACGATATGGAATCTGTTCGTCTCACCAAATAGGAACATCTGTATGGATGGCTATGGTGTGCTGTTGCAGCTTAGCCCCTTGGCCCTGCTTGCTACTTCTGAAGGCAACGCGATACGCGAGCTGTCACAAAGTCCGCTGTTTCCCATGCTGATTAACATTCTGTTGTATGGAGGGGGCACGTTGTTGTTGCGTGCGTGGATTCTCGCATCGGCTGACCAATTGCTGGGGCGTACGCCGTCACGTAGTCTCAGGCAAGTGATGCAGGATTGGCTGGCAGGGCGACGGAATCTTGGTGAATATGCCCCTCGGACTGCGACTCCCGAAGATGAAGTTTTCCATGCCTGAAGAAGATGTACCGCTAGTTTCTGATGCCCGTTGGCGATCCGCATTGACCGATTGGGGGATGTGGCTAAGACGTGCGCTACTGGCGTGCCTGGTGACACTGCAGCAGGGGCTGCCATTGTTCCGGCGCGAGATGTTGATGCAGTCATCACGGGTTCGAACGTACATAATCCGTTCCGCGTTCGCCACCGTCCTGTTCTTTCTCGCCCTGTGCTATGCGACGATTGTGACTGGCACACCGATACTCAGTGCGGCCATCCGACTGCCAGGGCAGGGGCATGTCATCCTGGATGCGTTGGTCTGGATTCTGTTCGCGTTCATTTATGTATTTGGTCCGGCAACCGCGAGCGGTGTTATTACGCTGGAACGAGAACAGCAGACATTGGTGTCGTTGTATCTAACGAAACTCACACCATGGCACATCGTTCTCGAGAAGTATCTCAGTCGTTTGTTGCCGCTGCTGGGGACCTTGCTGCTGGCCATGCCGCTGCTGGTATTTGCCTACTCGTTTGGTGGTGTTAATTTTGAGATGCTCATCACCGCGATGTGGTTCCTGGCGGTCACCGCAATTCAAGTGACCGCCGTGGCCGTGTTGTGTTCGACTGTGTGCCAGCGTACGACGCAGGCGTTTATTGTCTCTTACGGCGTTCTGCTGCTGATCTATTGCGGGCCGGTGTTGATCGACATTTGGCATTCGGATGGAAGCTTGATTCGCTTCTTCGATTCTGCTGGGCCCTCTACCTGGCGGGACCCGACCGCGACTACCAATCTGTCGAACTCGTACAACAACCCACTCCCCGCAATCCCGCCGGAGTACGTGTCATTTGCCTGCTTCCCAGCGGTCTTATTTACGGCCCATTATGAACCTTCGATTGTTGGGCCCCAGTTCTCATTGCGGGCGATGTTGCTGGCGGGTGTTCCCTCGATTATCTCCGGCATGGCCTGCCTGGTGCTCGCGAGACTGTTGCTGTTCTATCGCGCCTTTGAGCCGCAGCGTTTTGTGTTGTTTGTGCGGTTGAGACATATTGTTAAAAAACTCTGGAAGGGCCATCGTTCTCATCCGGCAGTCGGCGTTCCTGCACAAGTTGCTCTGACTAATGTTCCGCTGGATGAACCGATTACCTGGCGCGACGCCACCCGGGTGTCTCGGAACTGGCTGCTGATTTTGCTAGTCCTGGAGGTCCTGGTACTCGTCCTGGCGTTGTGTCTGGCGCAGTTCGGCAGAGACGGAGCGGAGTTGATCTCGCTGGAGATTTGTGGACTCTGGGGGGTGAGCGCCTTGTTGATCAGCGTGAATTCGGCGTCGCTCGTGACCCGCGAACGGAATCAACAGACGCTCGATTTGTTGCTGACCACACCTCTGACGAGTGCTGAGATTGTTCAGCAAATGTTTAATGGTACCCGGCGATTGATGGTGGTCGCGGCGATCCCATTATTCAGTTGCATTTTGTTTCAGGCGTGGTGGCGTACGGTATTGCCGGGATCGCAACTGGCGGTTCCAAATTTTGGGGCGGGCCAATTTCTTTGGTGGGAATACTTGTGGATGTCTACCGCATGCTTGGTCATCTATTTCCCATTAATCAGCTGGGTTGGGCTGTGGGCCGGACTAAGTAATAAGTCTGCGACCCGCGCCATACTCGAAGCGCTCGGTTTCGTATTCGGTGCGTGTTGCGTTCCCCAATTGTTTTTGTTGCTTCCGCTGTTGGTTTTCATTCCGAGTCAGTTGTTTGGGGAACTCCAGTTTGCGCTGCTAATCATTGCTCAAACTAGCCCACTCGCGATGATCCTTTTGGTGGAGTTCATGGACATGAGTGCGATCTCTCCAACCCCGTTGCTGCTGTCGATTCTCAATGCGGCATTTTATGGAGCGTTGCTGGTCTGTGGGCGACGCTACGTTTTGCAGCGCGCGGATGTGCTGCTGGGGCGCACGGTGTACTACTAGCAAGCCAAAACAACCCTTCTACCGCGGACCGGTTGAGCTTGTCCTGGCTGTGAACTCCGCGGTGAATCAAACCTGAATTGTGTGTGCGTTACGGAGGCTCCTCGAATCTTTCACGACGTTGCCTAGCAATGCGTGCACCGCCTGACTGACTAACTCCGATTCGGAGCCGGTCTCCGGTGAGTAACCGACGACATCACCCACCGCGCAGATCGATGCGGTCCAGGTGCGGAGTTGGGCTCCGCACCAGAGCCGGCCGCAGTCATCGGTACTCAGTTCGGCACATTCGAGTTGCAGTTCATCCGTCCGTCCCCGACGTCCCGTTGCCAGCCACACACTGTCGGCCTCAGCGCGCCGTCCCGATTCAAAGGTGATCATGACTCGACGCCCTGCGGCGGACTGCAGGCCAATCACATCTTCACTGAGGTCGAACGTTACTCCCAGTCCCTCTGCTTGCAGGAGCAGATCGGAGGCCTCGTCATCGTGCAGAAGAGACTGGCTGCTGCGGCTATCGAGGACGCGGACGTGGACTCCCCACCACGCCAGCAGGCAAGCGGCTCGTAGTCCCGTGACGCCGGCTCCTACGATCGATGCTGCTTTCGGCAGGGCCGAGGCATCCAGTAGCCGAGCGGCGTCGAACACTCCGGGAAAGTCGCCACTGGCAAACGGTGGCCGCTGGGATTGGGTTCCCGTCGCGATCAGCGTGTGTTGAGCGGACAGTTCCACGGAGGCAGAGCCGGGTGCGTCAATGTGGACTGAATGGATGCCGGTGAATGCGGCCGAGCCCGTCCAAATCTGACCGCCAGCGACCAGATGCTGATGGCGGTAGCGGCCGATCTCACTCCGCCATGTCGCTTTCAAGTTGTCCGCGAACTGGATCCAGGGAGCAGATGCGGCGCGGCGCAACGCGGCGTGCTTGACCGTTCGAGACCGTGGCCAATCGGCATATGCATCATCCAATACCGTGCTAGAAATCTGCCGCAGGTCGCTGGTGGATGTGTCGGATGAACCGCAAGGAGCGATTAAGCCTACCTGGTAGCCTCGCTGAGCCGCCGCGACTGCGCCCTGCCAACCTGCAGAACTGTCGCCGATGACTAAAAGGTCCAGGTCCATGACAACGTACTCAAGCAGTTCACACGATAAATTCCTCGCTCGGTCCCTGATTTATCTAGTTGCGGTCCTTTGCAACCCACTGAAAGTTAATATCGGAAAGCTTGGTTGGATTTCCTGTTTGATATTGATTGGGGGGAGTCAGGATTTGAAAAGGCGGGCGAAGCTGTTGCGGTTAAATTGAGATTGCCTCAATTGCTGATTGTTTCGACAATGCGGATGAGCCTTAAATTACTTCATCCGTTTGCCCACTATGTGGTGGTTGCCTCAAAAGGGTTATCGTGCACTGTGGCAATGATTTACGTCGAATATTGGCGTAGAGAGAGCAGCCTGTTAGCGTGGCTGAGGGTCAGTCGTGTCGATTGTGCTAGTTGAGCGGTGCGGAACCGCCCGCAACTAGTGTTGTCAGGTAAACCGGCTGGGGTTGGCCCGCGTGTTACGCCGATTTTGACAGCGGACTGCAGTAACTACACACGAGCATTCCAGTTACCGCGAGAGCCTCAGGATTCAGACAAGCGGGCAGAGTTATGCGGGTCGCATTTTTCGAAGATCGGCTGGCCACAGACTTCGGTTCGTTGGCGCTGACGCGACCGGTGTTTGAGCTTGTTTGCGGCCACTTCAGCCTCCGCGAACGATTGATCCGGCACTGGGAAATCGATGACTGGGGCGCCTTCGTCCGCAGCTATCTGGCGGATGTCTATCACGAACAACACCCTGAAGCCCACGTCAATGACCTCGATTGGCTGACGGGGGATGTGACTCTTCTTATAAATGGGCGCTGGCTGCCGGATCCGAAATCTCTTGATGAGGTGGATTTTCAAGCGATTGGGATGTGCGGGGAAACCCCGGTTTATGTTGTCCTGACAGCGGAAGAAGCCCTGCATCTGTGCGATGGGACCTGGGAGACGACTCTGCGGCAGGTGGCTGCATCACGACGACACGTGGCGACGGGGGGCAAAGTCTTTCGCTACCCCTGGGACATCATTGACCACAATCCGATTCAGATTCGTCACGATTTCGAACTGAGTGGTTGTGGCAACGTTCTTCCCGAACCACATCCCCAGGTGGCCTGTATGGGACCGCCCGAATGGATTCACGTGCGACCGTCGGTTCAGATCGATCCGTTTGTCGTGATCGACGCTCGCAACGGCCCGGTCAGTGTTGATGACGGAGTGGTGCTCCAGCCTTTCACGCGGTTGGAAGGTCCCTGTCACATTGGTCGTGAAACCCAATTGTTCCGCGCCAATATCCGAGGAGGCACAACGATTGGGCCAGTGTGCCGGGTGGGCGGCGAAATTGAAGCCGCCATCATGATTGGATACTCGAATAAGTACCATGACGGCTTCTTGGGGCACAGTTACATCGGAGCCTGGTGTAATCTGGGAGCCAATACGCTCAGCAGTGATTTGAAAGTGGATTACTCGCCGGTGCGGGTTCCTTTAAATGGAATCAACGTGGATACCGGTTTGAAGAAAGTCGGCTGCTACATCGGCGACTTTACCAAAACTGGCATCGGGGCCTTATTTAACACGGGGACCTCCATCGGCATGATGTCGCTGGTCCTTCCATCGGGGGACTACGCACCGCGTTATGTCCCCTCCTTTTGCGGCGTCCGTGGTGGCGAACTGACACCGGGACTGCCGTTTGAACGCTGGTTGGAAACAGTTCGCGCGACCCTGGAGCGTCGCGGTGCGGAAATGACCTCCACGCAAGAACGACTTTATCGTTACCTGCTACAGGCCACCAAACGCGACCGTGACGAGGCCACCTTAAGATATCAAGGTGGCAGGGGAAGTCTTTCGATAACCTAAGGCCGGACCTCCGGACCAACGTTTTCGCGTCGCACAAACCACTTGCCAGCTTCTCCCACATGCGGCAAGTGAACCAGGCGTCGAACCAACCCAAAGACATTGTGGCGCTGAGTTTATCGCAACAGATCATCCGCGAAACGTGTTGTTTGCAGGGTGATTATTGAGAACGTCTCATTCCCC
Organism: Planctomycetota bacterium; assembly: GCA_040386595.1. Classification (GTDB taxonomy): domain Bacteria; phylum Planctomycetota; class Planctomycetia; order Planctomycetales; family Planctomycetaceae; genus JAKFVC01. The sequence goes on from JAZKFE010000091.1 coordinate 32,854, forward strand.
GTTGCGCAAAGAATACCGGTCATCGAGTTCGGCTTCCGGTTGTCCCGAAGGGCGCCATCCCCTTAAACTGACCAAGATTTCCCAATCGGAATCGTTTTTTATAATTTAGATTAAGACTTAATGTCGTTAGCGACTGACTCGACTGTTTTGGTCAGTGAAATAGTCACGGTCGGAAATTTGGTTAGCCGATACATCAGTCGCACTCGAGAACTTTCGGCGAAAGATTCTCCAGTTTAACAGGGCAGGAGCGGGTCAGCACCATGAAGTTGTCGCGTCGTGATTGGATCAGGACTGCCGGGGCAGCCACTTGCATGTCGTTGTTTGGTGGCCTGGCGCTGGGGCAGGAAGGGGCCGCCCCCGCACCTCTTCCCGAAGGGGTCGAGAAAGCGGCGAATATTGATCCGCTGCTGGAGAAAGTCGAACAGGCGATCGCGATTACGACGCGCCGTCAGTTGGTCGTGGGGCAGCACTCACCGTGGCAGGTCGTTCATGGAGTCTTGGCCTTGCGCCAAGACATGATGATGAAAAAGCCAGGCGGGGGCGAGATCTCCGGGATCGACTGGATGGCCAGCGGTGCCCTGTGGAAGAACGAAACGATTTTCAATGTCACGCCCTATGGCGGGCAGGGCCACCCATTCAGCGAAAAGTACGCCTTCGAAGGCCATCCGACCCAATTCCTGGGTTACATGTGCGAAGCCGACATGCCGCTGGACTTCAAGTTCCAGGCAGGCCCTAAGGCGATTACGGTCCAGGACATCATCAACGATGCCAAGATGCGCATGTCGGAAGGGCCAGAAGTCACCTGGACTCTGTGGGCCTTGTCGCACTATTTGAACTCGGATGCGACTTGGATGAATGCCCGCAATGAGCCGTGGAGCATCGAGCGCATGGTCCAAATTGAGTACCAGCAGTCGGTGTTGAACAGCGCCTGCGGTGGAACTCATGGGCTGTATGTCCTGGCTTATGCTCGCAATAAGCGACTCGCCCAGAAGCTACCTCTCAAGGGGTGGTGGGTGTATGCGGACATGAAAGTCAAACGCTATATCCAGGAAGCCAAGTCGCTGCAGAATCGCGACGGGTCGTTCTCGGCAGCGTACTTCCGCGGCCCCGAAGCCAGCAGTGATTTTGTCAAACGCATTCCGGCCAATGGTCACACATTAGAGTTCCTGATGTGCGCCTTGCCAGAGAATGAACTCAAGCAACCTTGGGTGCGACGCGGTGTGGAGTCGGTGGCTCAAGACCTGATCGACAACCGCAAAACGCCTTGCGATTGCGGCCCACTGTTCCACGCGTTGCATGCGTTGAAAATGTACAACTACCGCGCGAACCCGAACGTGAAGAGCTATTCCGAACGTCCGCCGCTCCAAGTCGTGAAAGAGAGCGAGAAGGCCGCGACCAGCATCGCTCCCGCACCGCCAATTCCCGAAGACGCGATTTCTTCGCAGCCGGGGAACAACGTCCGAAATTAATGCTGTTGCATTAAGTCTAACGATACCGAGCTTTATCGCTTCGTGTGTTCGCTTTCATCAGCCGGATACCGCAGATTCTCGAATCTGCGGTATCCGGCTGATTGCGATTTCTCACAGAGTTTTCTGCATTTTTTGCTACGCGTGAAGCCGGTTCTGCTCTTCTCATTCTCGCGTTGCCGGCGAATCTCAAAAATCCGTTGCCGCCTGCTGTGCCACGTGCACGAATTTGTTTGTGAGGTAGCGGGATACCGTGCTGACACGATTGATTCCGGCTGGCACTGCCTTGTACTTAGTCGAGCCGAAAAAAGTGGTTTCCCGCGCCCGGAAGGCAAATTGATCTAGGAGACAGATAGACAATTGAGACAATGATCGGAACGACCTTGTTCCTCTGGGAGAATGTCCGATTGCGTCGCTATTTTCTATTTATTGCCGTAGTCGGAATCATCGCCTTGTCCTTTGTTTTGGGGTGGGGAAAGCTTCCCGGCGTGACCACCAAAGCCGATGACGCGATTGCTCACAACAATGTGGCTGAACTGCAGCGTGTCGTGAAATGCTTGCGGCCGTTGCAAAAGGCGTTGGGTAAGCCGCAGCCCGGGGATTGGTTGGCGGAACATCAGGAAGACGGCCAGACGTTTGAACAATATCTGGAACGTCAGCCCCAGCCGTTTCCTAAAGAACTATCGACGCTCTACATTCAACCGATCGGGGAATTCAGCCCGACGCAACGGCAACTCGTCGCGACGACAGCGCAATGTCTGGAGCGGTTTTATGGACACCCCGTGAAGATGCTGCCTGGCATCGGATTGGATGATTTCCCACCGTACGCTCGGCGGGTCAGCAACATCACCGGCCAGACCCAGGTTCTCAGTACGTATGTGTTGCATACTGTTTTGACGCCCAAACGTCCGCGAAATGCCATCGCGGTATTGGCACTTTCTGCAGAGGACCTTTGGCCCGGACCGGGGTGGAATTATGTGTTTGGTCAGGCGTCGTTGATAGACCGAGTTGGTGTCTGGTCGATTCAGAGATTTGGCGATCCAGACCGCAGTCCCGAGGCGTATCAGCTGTGTCTCGAACGTACCCTGGAACGGCTTTGCACGAAACCGGTCACATGCTGGGGATTAAGCATTGCATTGCGGCCGAATGCGGAATGAACGGCAGCAACAGCCTCGAAGAAAAAGATCGAGGTGTTCTTTATTTTTGTGCGGACTGTCAGGCTAAAGTTTGGTGGAGCTGTGATCTGGCCCCACAAGAACATCTCGCGAAGATGGCTCAATTTGCCACAGACACGCAGCTCAAAGAGGCTGCCGAATATTGGGAGCAAGCAGGTCGCACACTGCAGCCAATACACGGCAAGCCTAAATGATTTTATCCCTATGAGAGCGTGATCCGAAGCATCGTATCTACCAGGGCAGATTCACAATCGCCCATTGGCCGAAGTTCTCTTCCACTTCGACCTGCAACCCGGTCAAAGGGTGCGTGTGGTGCGGTTTGATGGCCTCTCGCAAGCGATGGCCAATCCATTCCGCGATACGTTCAGCTGTCGTGTTGACGACGGGCAGCAGCACGCAATCTTCTCTCGGGAAGATCCAGCGGCGGTCCTCGAATGTGACCTCGACTTCACGCTCACCAGCCGCAACCAAGATCCGTGGGTGCTGGGTCGGCAACAGGACGTGGTGATCCAGCTCCAGCACGATTTTCTGCAATGCATCTCGCAATGCGATGAAATCAAACACATACTGATTCTCATCGAGCGGTCCAGAAACCTCCACCGCGGTGCGCCAGTTGTGGCCGTGTAGACGCTCGCAGATGTTGCCGTTGAAGGTAATAAAATGAGCCGCGCTGAAGACGAGATGGTCCTTCGTCACACGAACTCGAAATTGGGCGGCAAGGGGGGCGGGGTCTGACATGGGAGCTGTTCCTGGAGCACAAAACACGTGGAGCACGCGTCTTAGTCTTGGCGAAACCGGGAGTAGATTCAAGGGGTGTTGCCGAATTGAAAAATGGCATCGGAAATGTTCCGGATCTGGATGAGCCTGAATTGATCCAAATCTCGGAACCCGACGTTTCCGTTCTTGAGGTTGTGTTTGAAATGAGCCTCTCGCGTGTTGTGGCTCACTGCAATCCAATAGGGAATCTCCAATGAAATTCTTGCTTTTGACCATCGCCTTATTAGGGGATCCGTCCTCAGCGCCGTCACCGCTGCCGGCCGTCACGGTTCAAGAGATTGCGTCCGCCGTGCAAACGGGTTCGATTTTGGCTTCACAAGGTGACTGCCTGGCGATCCGAGCCTATTCCATGAGCAGTTACACGCATGTGGCTGCGGTGGTGATGCAGAACGGCCAGCCCGTGGTCTATGACACGATGCCGGGGACTGGCGTCCGTCGGTTGCCGTTGGCGGATTACCTGATGTCACAGCGGCCCACGGATGTGCAACTGTTTCATCCGAAGCAGGCGTTTTCAGCCACTCAGGCCGCCGCGTTTGAAAAGCATTTGCAAGCTCAGATCGGCCGTCCGTACGATGTGAAACACTTCGCCACAGGCCGGCGTTGCCAGGGGCTCCATTGTTCCGAGTACCTCACCGACGCGTTGATTGCCAGTCGGCATCTGGTGGCGACGAACCCTGCGCGGATCTCGCCGAGTGCGCTCGTGACGAGTTTGACGGATCATGATCTCTATCTGACAGGAACGCAGCACAATCTGCCCGAACCACCCGCTCCGCCGGTCCCGGTCAGCGAGACGTGGTACGGTCGAGCTTGGCAAGATACGAAGGTCTGCAGCTACGGCTGCTGGGAGCAAACTCGCCGCTGGTTTTGTTGTAAATAGTCTGGCAATTGAGTTTTGTCGAATCACGAGTTTGCGTTGTTTATTAGGGGCGCAGACAAAGAACCCAGGAATGATCTCACGCAAAGACGCGAAGGCGCAAAGATGAAGAACGTTTTGTTCTGTTGAGCTTCGGGACTTTACGCCTCCATCGAATCTTGATGAGTGTCATTCCTGGGTGTCGAATCTCCTGGGGGTGGTTAGAATTGTGCGACGCCACAGCCTGTGGGGCATCGCTGAAAAAATCACCGCGAGATTCGAAAATGATTCGTGAGATGCGTCGCGTTTGTTGGAAGGTGGTGGGGATTCTGGGGGCCGCTTATGGCCTGGCGCTGCAGGCGGCGGATCAGACGGTGCCGACTACGTTTCTGCGGAATGGGGTGACGGCTCATCGAGGGAATTCGGGTGACTTTCCTGAGAACACGCTCCCCGCGTTGCAGAGCGGCATTGAGGTCGGAGCGGATTGGATTGAACTCGATATCTACCGCACTGCGGATGGAAAATTGGTCGTTACTCATGATCGTACGACCGAGCGAGTCGGCGATCAGAACCTGACTGTATCTGATACCACCTACGAGAAATTGCAGGCGGTTGATGTCGCTACCGATTTCCGTCGACGACTTCACAAGACGCTCGACGAAGTTCCGGCCCAGTCGATGCCCCTGCTGGAAGATGTTCTAAAAATTGCGGTGAAGCAGGACCGCACTCGGGTTTCGATCCAGCCCAAGATGGACTGTGTTGCGGACGCGATCGCTCTCGTGAAGTCTCTGAAGGCGGAACGCTGGGTGGGCTTCAATGATGGCAATCTGAAACTCATGTCCGAGGTCAAACGGCTGGCTCCTGAAATCCCTGTGTTCTGGGATCGTGGCGCTGACACTCAAATTGACGATGACATCCGCATCGCTCGGCAGCAGGGTTTTGAGACCTTGGTCCTGCATGTAAGCGGCGTGAATTCAGAAAAGGTGCAGAAGATCAAAGCCGCCGGGATGGCGGTCGGCGCCTGGACCGTCAACGATCAAGCCACCATGCGGAAGCTAGTCGATCTGGGTGTCGATCGGATTTATACCGATCAGCCTCGTTTGCTGCTCGCCGTTCACGCCGAGCGATCCTTTCAACCTGTTGCGTGTGAAGGGACATACCCGCATCACCTGCAAGGAATCTGCACTAACGAACGGGATGCGATCTTCTGGAGCTTTACGACGAAGCTGGTTAAGACCGATCGTAATGGGAAGACGCTGCAGAAAATCGATGTCGGCAATCACCACGGCGATTTGTGCTTTTATCAGGACAAGATCTATGTGGCGGTCAACTTCGGGAAGTTCAACGATCCTCAAGGGAACGCCGATTCTTGGGTCTATGTTTACGATGCCCGTGACTTAGCCTTGTTGACCAAGCACGCGACGCCAGAGGCATTCCATGGGGCAGGGGGGATTGGTGTGCGAGACGGCCGGTTCTTCGTCGTGGGTGGGCTGCCGGAGGGGATCGCCGAGAACTACATCTTCGAGTACGACGGCACGTTCAAGTTCATCAAAAAACATATCCTTCCCAGCGGACACACACATTTGGGAATTCAGACTGCAACGTTCGCCAATGATCGCTGGTGGTTCGGTTGTTATGGTACCCCGCAGATCCTGCTTGTGACCGACCCGAATTTCCAATTGAAAGGTCGCTACGAGTTCGACTACTCACTGGGAATCGTGGGCTTGCCGGACGGACGTTTCTTGTCGGCCAGTGGACGCAGTGACAAGGCAAAAGGCTGCACGGGAACGGCCCGGATTGCCGTGGTCGATGAAAAGTCCGGGCTCAGTGTCGTTGACAAGTAGCTCTTGAACGAGCTGCAATTTGCGAGATGAACTTCGCAGTCATTGAAGATGTTTTCAGAATGATCTCACGCAAAGGCGCAAAGAGAAACTTTCTGCTCGGTTGATCGCTGGAACGTTGCGCCTTGGCGCCTCTGCGTGAGATCATTCCTGGATCGTGCTTGCCACGCCCGGTGATCTCAACACGGGCGACTTGTGGCGATGATCTCTTCGATTCAGTTCGGTCATCTACTATCATAGACCGATCGCGAAAACTCTGTCTTTCACTCATCATTTGAGACTTCATCCATGTTTGATTTGGCTGCCATTCAGCAGGCGTTAAAAGATTTTCGACTTGATGGTTGGCTGCTCTATGATTTTCGCGGCAGCAATATTCTGGCGCGTCGCATCCTGGATTTGGGCGAACAACCCATCGGTTCACGCCGGTTCTTCTACTATGTTCCGGTTGCTGGCACGCCGCAGAAATTGGTCCATCGGATTGAACAAGGGGCTCTCGATCATCTGCCCGGTGATAAGACTGTTTACCTCACTTGGCAAGAATTAGAAGCGAGCGTGCAGAAGCTGATCCAGGGGCAATCTCGCGTGGCGATGGAGTACTCGCCGCGGAATGCGAATCCCTATATCTCCAAGGTCGACGCCGGCACGGTGGAACTGGTCCGCGCCTGTGGTGCCGAGCCGATTCCTTCGGGAGATCTCATTCAGCTGTTTGAAGCGACGTGGGATGACGCGCAATGGGCCAGCCATCTAGAAGCGGCGAAACACACCGATTCGGCGTACGCTCGGGCCTGGAAATTCATCGCTGACCGGATTCGCGCGGATACTGCCGTGACCGAGCGTGATGTGCAGGACGAAATCATGCGGCATTTTGCCGAGCATGGTATGACCACCTATCATCCCCCCATTGTCGGTGCGGGACCGCACAGCGGTGATCCTCACTATGAGACCGGTGAGACTCCCCTCAAGGCGGGCGATTTCGTGTTGGTGGACTTGTGGGCGAAACTCGATCAACCTCGCGCTGTGTATAGTGATTTAACCCGAGTGGGATTTATCGGGGAGACGGTCCCTGAAAAGTATGAGACGATATTTCAGATCGTCGCCCGAGCTCGGGATGCCGCGATTGACTGTGTTCGCAACGCCTTCGCGGCGGGGGAAGAACTGCAGGGTTGGCAAGTCGATCAAGCCGCTCGCGATGTCATTACCGCGGCCGGTTACGGTCACGCGTTCGTCCATCGTACCGGTCACAGCATTGGCCAAGAGACCCACGGCAACGGTGCCAATATGGATAATCTCGAAACTCACGAACAACGGCGTATTCTTCCGCGAACCTGTTTTTCCGTGGAACCAGGAATCTATTTGCCGGAATTTGGAATTCGTTCGGAGATCAACGTATTCGTTGACGCTCAGAAACAAGTGCATGTGACCGGCGGCGAATTACAACGCCAGGTCGTTCCGATCTTAGCGTGATCGAACTATTAGACTCGAGTTGTTTTCGAATCCAACAGCCCGGATGGCTCGACGTCAGTAGTCAGAGGTGTAAGCCTCTGGGACACTAACGCCGTTGCTAATCCTTATAAAATAAAACGAAACTGGGCCATTGCGTGTCACGTCATCCGCATCATCGAATTGCCATTGTTGGAGCCAGCGGGCAACTTGGTTCTGAGCTCCGACGCCTGTTGGGTGACCGGGCTATTGCGATCCGACACAGTCAGCTGGAGCTCTCTGATCCCACGAGTATCCGGGCGGCTTTCGTTGCGACAAATCCCGACTTTGTGATCAACGCCGCGGCCTACAACTGGGTCGATAAGGCCGAGGACGAACCCCAGGCCGCGTATGCCGTGAATGCTCTGGGGCCGAGGAATCTCGCGCTCGCCTGTGCTGAACGATCTCTGCCGTTGCTGCATGTCAGTTCGGATTATGTGTTCGGCTTGGATGCCGGAAATGCTCCTTTTCGAGAAACGGATCCCCCTGGACCGCTGAGTGCGTATGGGCTGTCTAAACTGGCTGGTGAGTACTTCGTCCGCAGTCTCTGCCCGCAGCATTTCGTGATCCGCACCTGTGGCCTGTACGGGAATGCCGAAGCCGTCGGCAAAGGCAATTTTGTCAAGACGATGCTGCGACTGGGGCGAGAACGCGGGCATGTACGGATTGTCAACGATCAGCAGTGCACGCCGACATCCACTACGGACTTGGCGGCGGCACTGGTGCAGTTGATCGAGACTGATGCCTTCGGCCTGTACCATCTGACTAATCAGGGTGCCACAACGTGGCATGACTTTGCCCGCGAGGTTTTTCTTGCCGCAAAGTTAGAAGTCACCACCGAACCCATCTCGACGCGTGAGTTCGGTGCGAAGGCCCCTCGGCCGGCGTACAGCGTGTTGAATTGCGACAAGGCGGCGGGGGTTCTCAACGTGGAGATGCCCCCTTGGCAAGAAGCCGTCACGCAGTACGTGCGGAGTTCTTTAGAGCACCCAGGTTCTTAGTCCGGGCTGAGTACCCTGGTCTCGGGCTACTCTAAACTTTCGCGTTCGCTCAGTGGTTCGAACGTCAGTCCTGTTTGGCCGACGTATTTGGCTCGCGGGCGGATCAGGCGATTGTGCTGGGTTTGCTCGATGATATGAGCACACCAGCCGGCGACGCGGCCCGCAACGAATAGCGGCGTAAAGAGATCGACGTCCAAGCCCAGATAGTAGTACAGGCGGGCGCTCGGCCAGTCGAGATTGGGGTACAGTCCCTTGGCGTCGCGGGCGAGCCGCTCAATGGTTTCGGCCGTGCGTTCGAGCTCCAGCTGCCCGCATTCCTCGGCTAAGCGGACACAGTAGTCCTTCAGTACATAGGCTCGCGGATCACCTTCTTTATAGACCCGGTGGCCGAAGCCCATCAAGCGTCGTTTCTGGCCGATCATGTTGTGGAACCAGTCCTCGGCGTTGTCCGGAGAACCAATCTCCTGCAGCTGCTTGAGAACTTGTTCGTTGGCACCGCCGTGCAGCGGTCCCTTCAATGCGGAGATGGCAGCCACCACCGCGGAATGCAGGTCAGATTGCGTTGATGTCACCACGCGGGCCGTGAATGTGGATGCGTTGAATTCATGCTCGGCGTAGAGAATCAACGAGACATCCATCGCCCGTTCTTGAGTCGGCGAAGGTTCATCTCCAGTAATCAAATAGATCAGATTTCCCGCGACGCTCAGATCGGGTTGCGGTTTCAGGACGCGCAGGCCCATGCGTTGGCGGTAGCGAGCGGCGATCAAAATCGGGATTTGCCCGAGTAAACGCTCGGCTTTGGTCACATTCGAGGATCCCGTCGGATCTTCATCCCAGTGGGCCAGGGCACTGACGGTGGTCCGCAGCACGTCCATCTCACCCACATGCAGCGGAATGGTGGACATGAAGTTGATGACTTCGTCCGGAACGGTGCTGGCTTCGACTAGAACGGCTTCGAAATCAGCGAGTTCTTCTTCCGACGGCAGACGGCCCCGCAACAGCAGATGGGCGACTTCCTCAAAGGTGGCGTCTTCCGCCAGGTCGCGTACGGCGTAACCGTAATATTGAAGTCCCCCCTCGATGGTGGAGATGGCCGTCTCCCCGGCGAGGACCCCGTCAAGACCGGGGAAGTAGGGTTGTTTTTCCTGGCTCATGCAACCGTCCGTGACTAAAAATTCATAGGTCATGGCCGAGTCTCCTGACTCTGCCACAACGGCCAGACCGAAGGTCTTCATGACCATTCGGCGATCTCTCGCGACAAGGGCGGAACGCACACCACCCTCGGTCGGCGAAGACCGTGATTCCCCCATGCTAATAATGTGGAGGCCGTTCGGCCAGCGGGTCGCGGGGTGGTTCGGGATCGGCCAGACTTTCCAACCGAGTTTCAAACCGCGCAAAAGCTGCTCGAGAAGCCAGAATTTCACGTTGTTGGTTCAAAACGACCTCGTTCAAGGCGTCGAAATCCTGCTGTAATTGCATCCAGCGAATTTCGAGTTCCGTGACCCGCTGCAACAACGCTTCAGTTTGATCCACGCCAATATACCCTTGCATGTTGATGATTTGATGCGAGGTCGTCGGTCCCGCCTGTTTTCGGGGGCCGTCGCACCTAACTCAGGAATCGTACGGTGCGTAGCCTGCAGACAACAAGCGAGTCCGTCGTCGAATTGTTTCTTACGTCACCTGACGCTCTCAGTCGGGGCTCTTTCCCTGAGATTGTGAATCCAATACTCGACATAAGCGAGTTAGTACTCGTGCAGACAGGTATGCTACCGATTGCATGTGAAAACGGTTGCCTGGAGTCGATTTTAGACCATGGATCTGTTAACCTTGATGGGTCTCTGGCGATTGGAAATGGTGACACCAACAAACGCACCCCGTCAGAGCTCATTGGGCATTCATCTTGTCTCTATCTGATCCACGGGAGTACGGGCGATGTTGGAATTCACCGGTCAAGGATCTGCCCACACCTGCGATGGCGTGACCCGTCGCGATTTCTTGCAGGTCGGGACCCTGGGAGCAGTGGGCCTATCGTTGCCGCAATACATCGCGGCTCAGCAGCAGGGGGGAGTTGATCCGGCCGCTCGCGAAAAAGCCTGCATCATGATCTTCAACCTGGGAGCCCCCAGTCAGCTTGATACGTTTGATATGAAGCCCGATGCGCCCGCGGAAGTTCGTGGGCCCTTTAAGCCGATCAATACCAAATCGTCCGAGATTCAGATTTCAGAAATCTTGCCGCGACATGCCGAAGTCGCCGACAAGTTTTCCATTGTTCGCTCCTGCTACCACACCGCTGCCGCCGTGCATGATGCTGGTTGGCAGATGCTGCAAACCGGACGGCAATTCAGCGGTGGAGTCAACACGCCGCACGCCGGTGCCGTGTTGAGTTACCTCAAGGGGCGCAAATCGGATCTGCCGCCGCACGTTATTCTGCCCGAGACGATGGGGCGTGGTGGCGGAAATTTGCCGAATGGTCAAGCGGGTGGTTTTCTGGGTAAGGGGCAGGATCCGTTCGTGCTGTCGGCTGATCCTTCACAACCCAACTTCAAAGTTCCCGACTTGCTGCCGCCGCAAGAAATCGGCACCGTGCGCCTGGACCGTCGCAAAAAGTTGCGACAGATCGTCGATGAGACGGTAAAGGATTTTGAATCGAGCGACGATGCGAAGTTACTCGACACCAATTTTCAGGTGGCCTATCGCCTGATGACCAGCACGCAAGCCCGGGAAGCCTTCGACTTGTCGAAGGAATCGCTGGCGACTCGTGAGCGATACGGAATGAACCGCTTCGGTCAGTGCTGTTTGTTGTCGCGGCGGCTGATCGAAGCGGGCGTCCGGTTCGTCACGATCAATACCTTCCTGACGGTGTTCGATGAGATTACCTGGGATATCCACGGCTCCAAGCCCTTTACCTCGATCGAGGGGATGAAGAACATTGTCGCCCCGATGTATGACCAGGCTTACTCGGCCTTAATCAGCGATCTCGCCGACCGCGGGATGCTCGATTCGACGCTGGTCTGCAATCTCGCCGAATTCGGCCGCACGCCGCGAGTCAATCCGGCTGGTGGTCGCGATCACTGGCCGCAGTGTTTCTCGACGTACTATGCCGGTGGCGGAGTGCAGGGTGGTCGAGTGGTGGGCCGCAGCGACCCCATTGGCGGCGTTCCTGCCGAACGTCCGACCGATCCGGGCGATATCGTGGCGACGATCTTCCATAGCTTGGGGCTCGATCTGGAAACCAAGCTGCCGGGGCCGTCGGGACGTCCCTTCCCGATCGTGGATTTCGGTAAGCACGAAATCAAAGAATTGTTCTAGGCATAGGGCTATTCCCGTCTGCGGTCCGTCGCACGGGAATTGTGATAACGTGACCTTGCCGGAAGAAATGCCAGCCGGATGAGTGGCGCGATCGATGATGCGTTCAACACTGAGACGTTTCGATCGCGACCGTAGTCTGAGCGACGGCCTTTCGCTGGGACGCGTTGAAAATAACATCGGGTCGACGAGTTTGGTGACTCGTTCCTCGATTGAGACAGACTTGGTTTATCCCTGTTAGGGGCATTGTCGATGCGCTCGCTCGTCGTGTTGTGTTTCTTGGCCGGACCGATTTCCGCGTGGGGCGACGAGTCTCCCGCGGTGCCCAATTTCCGGAACCATGTGCTGCCTGTGTTGTCCAAATCGGGCTGTAACTCCGGGGCCTGTCACGGAGCGCTCGCCGGCAAAGGGGGCTTCAAACTGTCCCTGCGGGGATACGATCCCGTCTCCGACTATCACGCCATCACCAAGCAGGCCCGCGGCCGGCGTGTGGAGCTGGCCGATCCCGGTTCCAGCCTGCTGCTGACGAAGCCCTCGGGGGCCGTGCCGCATAAGGGAGGACTGCGGTTCGAGGTTGATTCCTTGGACTACAAAACGATCGCCAACTGGATCTCTGGCGGAGCCCCCGCTCCCAACGACCAGGATCCGCGGGTCGAACGGCTGGAGATCACTCCCGACACGACGGTGCTCGATCTGGGCAAATCGCAGCAGATGCAAGTGCGGGCCGTCTACTCCAACGGTCAGACCGAAGATGTGACGCATTGGACCAAATACACGTCGGCCAATGAAACCGTGGCAAACATTGATGAGGCGGGAAAAATCTCCGTGATCGGCCATGGCGAAGGGGCGATCACCGGCTGGTTTTCCAGCCGGATCGTTGTGGCCCGAGTGACTTCGCCTTATCCGAACACGGTCGCGGCAGATGTCTTTACGAAGGCCGAACGGCGTAATTTCATTGACGATCTCGTCCTGGCCCAATTGGAAAAATTGCGGCTGCCCCCGTCTCCCCTCGCGAGTGATGCCGAGTTTCTTCGTCGCGTTTATCTCGACACGATTGGCACGTTGCCCAAGCCGGATGAGGTGCGTGCGTTTCTGGCGGATACGGCGACTGACAAACGGGACAAGGTCATCGAGTCACTGCTGGCTCGACCGGAGTTTGTGGACTACTGGACGTATAAGTGGTCGGACTTGTTGTTGATCAACGGTCAGAAGTTGCGGCCGAAACCGGTCAAGGCGTACTACGACTGGATCCACAAACAGGTTGCCGACAATGTTCCTTGGGACGAGTTTGCACGGCAGATTGTGACCGCACAAGGGAGTAGTTTAGAAAACGGGGCGACCAATTTCTTCGCTCTGCATCAAGACCCCGAAGAAATGGCCGAGAACACCAGCCAGGCATTTCTGGGCTTGTCCATCGGCTGTGCCAAGTGCCACAACCATCCGCTGGAAAAATGGACGAACAATCAATACTACGGCTTCGCCAATCTGTTTGCTCGCGTTCGGGCGAAAGGGTGGGGGGGCGACTTTCGTAGCGGAGATGGAGCCCGCACGTTGTATGTGGCAACGAAGGGGGATTTGATTCAACCCCTCACTGGCAAGCCCCAGCCGCCCACGCCATTGGATGGTCAATCACTGGCATTCGACGCGACGGCCGATCGGCGGATTGCGTTGGCGAGTTGGTTGACGGCCCCCGAAAATCCCTACTTCAGCCGTGCCATTACCAATCGCGTCTGGGCTAATTTTTTCAACGTGGGAATTGTCGAAGCCATTGATGATCTGCGTGTTTCCAATCCGGCAAGTAACGAAGCGTTGCTCGCGGCCACGGCCAAATATCTGGTGGATCACAAGTACGATTTGAAATCGCTGATGCGGGTGATTCTGCAATCGCAGACCTATCAACGTACCAGCCACCCGTTGGCCGAGAATAAAGATGAGAAGCGATTTTACTCGCACTATTATCCCAAGCGGATGATGGCGGAAGTCTTACTGGATGCCATCAGTCAAGTCACCGACGTTCCCTCTGAATTCACCGAGATCGCATTCCCGGGCAGCGATAAAGCCAAGACTGATGCTTACCCGAAGGGGACCCGAGCGATTCAGTTGCATGACTCGGCGGTGGCGTCGTACTTCCTGCAGGCTTTCGGGCGGAATACGCGAGAGATCACCTGCGAATGCGAACGGAGCGAAGAACCGAGCATGGTTCAGGTGCTGCATATCTCCAATGGCGACACGATCAATCAGAAGCTGAAAGCCCCGGAAAACCGCATCGGCAAGTTGCTCGCAGCCAATCAAACGAACGAGCAAGTGATTGAAGAAGCTTACTTGCAGGCTCTCTCGCGATTCCCCACGGCAGACGAAAAATCCCGCACGCTAGCGGTGCTTGCGGAATCCCCCGAAAGCAGTCGCCGCGAAGCCCTGGAAGACGTCCTCTGGAGTATTTTTAGCAGCCGCGAATTTTTGTTTAATCATTAGAGACTCGTGTTTCCTGGTTTTTGATTTGGCTGATTAACCCTGCGATTGTAGACGTTGCTGACAAAGAGTTTTTTAGCCACGGATGAAACACGGAAAAAGACAAACGAAGAACGTTGTTACGATATTCGAAACGAATTCATAAACGATGGAGTTGGCACTTTCAGATGACATCAACATGCGATGACCCCATCCGTGTTTCATCTGTGTCAATCCGTGGCTAAAAATTCTTCAATCATTCTTGAATGATTCTGCCCGAGGTTTAGTTCATGCGAACTTTGATTCTTAGCGTGGCTGGCGTCCTGTGCATCGCTGCTCCGTGTGCGGCGGCTGAGGCGGTCCCCAGTTACGAGCAACATGTTGCTCCGATCCTGAAAAAATACTGCGCCGGCTGTCACAATCAGACAGAACTGGACGGCGAGTTTTCTCTGGAATCATTCGCCGATTTGCAGAAGGGGGGCCCGCGTGGCCCGGCAATTCTGGCGGGGGATTCCAAGTCGAGCCGCTTGATTCGGATGCTGACGGGGCAAGCCAAACCGGCGATGCCTCCGAAGAATGAGCCTGTGCCTCAACCTGAAGAAATTGCTCTGTTAAAGGCTTGGATCGATGCCGGTGCGATTGGCCCGCAAGGGGCCGAACCGATCCCGTTGACGCTGAATACGCCCAAGATCGCTGCGGCCAACAAAGCCAAAGCGGTGACGGCGGTGGCTTGGTCTCCCGATGGGAAATTGCTTGCCGTGGCCCGCTTCTCGGAAGTGCAGTTGCTGGATGCCGTGACGCGTCAGCCGTTGAGCGTCATCAGTGGCCAGCCGGGCAAAGTGAACTCGGTGAAGTTCTCTGCAGATGGCCGCTGGCTGGTGATTGCATCGGGTGTTACCGGGCTTCGCGGCCAAGCCACGCTGTGGGATGTCGCGGCGAACAAGCTCGGCCGGCAGTTTGATGGGCATCGTGATATTCTCTTTGCGGCAATTTTAAGTGCCGACGGTAAGACGCTGGCAACGGGCAGCTACGATCGTCAGATCATTCTGTGGAACGCGGAAACCGGTGAGCAACTCCGGACCTTAAAAGGGCACAATGACGCGATCTATGACTTGGCATTCAATCCCGCTGGGACCGTCGTCGCGAGTGCCAGTGGTGACCAGACGGTGAAGCTGTGGCAGGTCGCCACGGGGACGCGGCTCGATACGCTCAGCCAACCGCTAAAGGAACAGTTCTGCGTCAGTTTCAGCCCCGATGGCCAAGCGGTTGTCGCCGGTGGCGTGGACAACCGGCTGCGAGTCTGGAAGTTTATGTCGGCGGACGTCCCGCAGATCAACCCGTTGCTACTGGCCCGTTTTGCTCATGAAGGTCCGCTGGTGCAGCTGGCTTTCTCCAAGGATGGCAAGCAACTGGTATCAGTCTCTGAGGATCGCACCGTCAAGCTGTGGGATGCGACGACTTATACGCAGACCTATGTGTTCGAAAAGCAGCCGGACATCACCGCCGCGCTCGCCTGGAGCCCTGCCGGGGATCAGTTTGTCCTGGGGCGGATGGATGGTTCGCTGCAGTTCTATCCCATCCAAGCGGGAACCGGCACCGCCAGCGAGACCAAGCCCGCGTTAGTTGCTGCGACGGCGATCCCTGATGCTCCCATGACGACGCTCGCTGAGCATGAAGCGAACGATTTGGTCGCTGAGGCACAAGCGGTGACGTTGCCGGCGACCATCACCGCGGCCATTCAAACGACGCGTGAGGGCCAGCAGGGCGATGTGGACGTCTATCGCTTCGATGCCAAAGCGGGGCAGCAGTGGGTGTTCGAGATCAATGCGGCACGCTCGAAGTCACCTCTCGATTCGAAGCTGGAGATTTTGACGGCGGACGGGCAACCCGTGCAACGTTTGGTTCTGCAAGCCGTACGAGATTCCTACATCACTTTCCGCGGAATGAACTCCACGTCACGCGACTGTCGGCTGCATAACTGGGAAGAGATGCGGCTCAATGAGTACGTCTATCTCAGTGGTGAGATCGTGAAGTTGTTCCTCGCTCCGCGTGGCCCTGATTCTGGCTTTAGTTTCTATCCGCACGATGGTTCACGCCGCGGCTACTTCGATACGACTCCGACATCACATGCTGTCAATGAACCGTGCTATTCGGTGGTGCCGCACGCAGTCGGGGAGCCGTTGGTTCCCAATGGTTTGCCGGTCTTTCCCATCTACTTTGAGAACGACGACGACGGCTGGCGGGAGTGGGGCGATGATTCGCGATTGACGTTTACCGCACCTACCGACGCCAGCTACCTGGTGCGTGTGACCGATGTTCGCGGTTTCCAGGGGGAAGCCTATAAGTACACGCTGACGATCCGGCCTGCACGTCCGAATTTCGACGTAACGCTGCAAGGGGCCAAGCCCACGATCAATCTGGGAAGCGGCAAGGAGTTCTCCGTCACGGCCAATCGCCACGACGAATTTGAGGGCGAGATTCGCGTCGACATCAAGAATCTGCCACCTGGTTTCGGCGTGACGACTCCGCTGATCATTCCGGCCGGCCACACGATCGCTCGAGGAACACTCAACACGCTGCCGACGGCCAAGGCCCCGACGCCGGCACAAGTCAAAGCCATCGAAATCAGGGCCACGGCCACCGTCAACGGCCAGGACGTTACCAAACCCGTTCCGAGTTTTGACGAAATCAAACTGGGCGATGCCCCGAAGATTTTTGTACAAGTATTGCCTATGGAGCCGCAAACTCCCACGGCGTCTACCGACCCGAATGCCGTGCCAGTTCCCGCCGAGATCACCATTGCTCCGGGGCAGACGATTACGGCCCGAGTCCGGATTGAACGCCGTGGCTATGATGGCCAAGTTCAGTTTGAAGCCATCAACCAGAACCTGCCGCACGGCGTGATTATCGACAACATTGGTTTGAACGGACTGATGATCGTCGATGGCCAGACAGAGCGAGTTTTCTTCCTGACGGCAGCCGACTGGGTTCCCGACCAATCACGGACCTTCCATCTCAAGTCACAAGAGGAAGGGGGCCAGACCTCCTGGCCAGTGATTTTGCACGTGAAACGGCCGGTGGTAACGCAGCCGTGAAATGGACCGGCAGGAAACGACGCAACCCGACACTGCACGCAGTGTCGGGTTGCGGAATTGAATCAGTTCTTCACTGTGATTGATTTGCCGTAATTAGTCGGCGGCTTCCTGTTCTCCAGCTTCACCATCTTTGAGGGCCATTTCGTCGAGAATGACGGGATGCCATTCCTCGTCACGTTCTTCTCCGGGAACGTAGTTGACACGTGCCCAGGTGCGGAGACGCATCTCCTCGATGAAGTCCAGTTCGTTGTCTAATAAAATCCCTGAAGCTTCCATCTGAGTGGCCTTTTCGGAAAACAGTCGCTTGTTAAAGACCGCGGCAGCGGACCCTGGCCGGTCACCAGAACTCCGGTACTTTAGCACAATCTTTTCGGCATTCGCAAACAAAATTTGCAGAAAATCGTGATCCCGGACCAGTTAAATACACCAGAATTTACTGATGTGTCTATGTCGCCCGGTTTCGACTAGACGCAAACAAATGTTAGCAATCTGCGTTCCGAACGGATTTTCAAATAACACTCAGTCGGAGCTAGATTTTTTTCGCTGCTAGCTCGGTTTCCTAAGAGCTTATTCTGCAGTCAGTTGCGACAGTGCCTCGGCAACCTTGGCCGCATGTCCCGCAACTTTCACATTTGGCCAGATCGCGGCGATTTTGCCCTGTTTATTAATCAGGAACGTCGCCCGTTGAATGCCCATGTATTTCTTACCGTAGTTCGACTTCTCGACCCACACGCCATATTTTTCGGCCACGGCGTGATCGGTGTCGGCGAGCAACGGGAAGGGAAGTGTGAACTTCTCGGCAAATTTTTGATGTGACGTGACGTCATCAGTACTGACACCCAGCACTACAGTATCCGCTTGTGCAAACTGCGGAGCTCCGTCTCGGAAGTCGCACGCTTCCGTCGTGCAGCCGGGAGTGTTGTCGCGGGGATAGAAATACAGGATGACGTTCTGGCCTTTGAACTGGCTCAGCTTGATTTTGCCTTCGGGATAAGCCGGCAGTTCGAATGCCGGAGCCCGGTCCCCGACTTTTAAGGTGGTGTTCTCGGCCACGGTAGGAATCCTTGAAGCAGTGTGAAAATGGGTCTCCGGCGATCTTACATGCTGGAGAAGTTCGCAGCCATCGTGGGGGGGACCTGCGAAATGCACCGCTTTGACATGCCAGGAGTGATGCGAGCCCGGATTTGTTACAATGTTCAGTAAGCACGTCTCGCGGTGGTGATTCTACCCATTGAAAACAATCTCTCGGAGCATCCGATGCCATCTTTGCTGTTGGTCATCGCCTATATGGGGTGTGGATTCGGCGTCGCTCCTGCCGAGACTGCACCGGGGTGGCCACAATGGCGCGGGCCGACTCATAATGCGATCTCTACGGAGACCGGAATCGCCAAAAGTTGGCCGACCGAGGGGCCTCCGGTGTTGTGGGTGCAGGAGATCGGGCAGGGCTACTCGGGATTCATCGCGGTGGGAGATAAGGTCTACACGCAAACGCAGACCTTATACGAGCAAGCGGTGATCTGTTTGGAAGCTGACACGGGGCGTAAAGTTTGGTCCTATCGCTATGGTTGGCCGTACGACGGGGGCGGGCTCTATCCTGGTCCTCGGGCGACTCCGGCGTGGTTTCAAAACCGCATTTATTTTGCGGCCCCTGACGGCACTGTGGGCTGTCTGAATGCCGCCGATGGGAAGCTTGTCTGGACGAAGAATCCTAAGCAAGAATATCGCGGGCAGGGGACTGACTTCGGCTGTGCCTGTTCTCCCGTGGTTATTGACAACAAGCTGATCGTTCCCGTCGGCGGTCGCACGGCGAGCGTCGTGGCTCTCGATGCCGAGACGGGTAAGCTTGATTGGAAATCAGGCGATGCTCCGGCCAGTTATTGCACGCCGGTCCCCATCATGTTTCAGGGCCGCAGGCACGTTGTGACGTTGCTGGAGAATTCACTGGCCGCATTTGATGTGCAGGATGGCAGACGGCTGTGGAACCTGGAATTTTCTCAGGGGTATGACGAACACGCCGCCGCTCCGTTGTATCAGGAACCGCATCTCCTGATTGCCGGTCCGTTCCGGAGCGGGGCCAAGTTGTTTCACATTGCCGCACCCGCCAAAGATCAGCCCGCCACCGCCGAGTATCCCGTCAAGTCAGTATGGGAGAATCTCAAGTTTTCCAACGACGTCGCATCGAGCGTTTTGCTGGATGGTTGTGTTTACGGTTTCGATTTGAAGGATGCCCAATCGCGACTCAACCGGCCCTCACGCGGGGAGTTTCGTTGTCTTGATTTTGCCACGGGTAAGATCAAATGGTCGACGACCAAAGTCGGTCAGGCCAACATCATCGTTGCCGACGGAAAGCTGATTTTGTTCAATGACAATGGTGAAGTGATCCTGGCCCGAGCTGATCCCGAGCAATACACCGAACTGGCCCGGACCACGGTCTTTCGTGATGAAGTTTGCTGGACTCCCGCAGCGTTGCATCAAGGGCATCTCTACTTGAGAACTCAAAGTCGCGCGGTTTGCCTGTATCTGGGGGATCAGCCTCTGGTCGCTAAGGGGGCGCAGCCCGCGCAGTCGACGACATCGGTCGCGCAATTGAAATCCAAGCGTTTCTTCAATACGAACCGGTTGCTCGGCGGTGAGCGGGAATATCCGGCGACGACTCCCGAATGGGATGAGTTCCGGTCATGGTATCTGTGGTCATTGTGCGGTCTGGCGGTCGCCGTAGGCAGTGGAATTGTTTTCACCGCGGTGGTGTATCTCGCCTCTTGGACCGTGTCTTATTGGAGCAAGCGTCCTGCGGTCAAATGGAATTGGGGCTTTATCTGGCGTGTTGCGTTTTGGCTGACGGTCACGGTTTGCGGAGTCTGCGGTAGTGCCCTGCTGAATCCCGGCCGCGAGCATTATCTCTTCTCGTGGCCGCTGGCCTTGTGGTCGGTCTTTCAGATCACATTAATGACGATCAGTTGGAGCGAGCATCAGCCCAATCCCCGACAAGCCCGTTGGTGGTCGCGCGGCGCGGGGCTGGGGCTACTTGTGGCCAGCACCTTCTATTTTCATGTCTGCCGGAGTTTGGGATTGTCGATCGAATGGTCGTACCTGATCGGCTTTCTACCGGCATTTCCTGTCGCGGCGTTGAGTGCCCGATTTCTGACCAGCCAGCATCGCTATCTGTTGCTGACGGACCCGTTGCTCGCGGTCGCATCATTCTCGGCCTACTTCTGGGCCTGTGCCTGGTTCATGAAATGGTGGCTGGTGGTGGGGAGTTAGTTAGGCGATGTTCGAGGCACCCGATCAAGAAATCGAGTGTCGCGGTTTCACTGAATGTATTCTTGAAGAAGGCCAGAAATCGTTGCTTGGTCTTCAGCTCCAGTTGTCAGGCCAGGCTTCGCAAAGGTTCTGTTCCCCGAAGGGGATACACAACATAGCCCAGGGTCGCCGAGTACTCACGGCGCACCCTGGGCTATGTTGTTCTTCCCTTTCAGGGAAGCTTTTTGCAAACCGGAAATTCACAGGCCAATCGCGTTTCTCTTGATCAGCATCTTCTGAGTATTAATGAAGATATTTAAGTTAATGCGCTCTCACCCGGTTTTTCGAATCTGAGTGAGCGGAGCGAACCAGAGGTTTGCTACGGCCGTTCTACATCCCATAGAAAAACCATCCGGCCACGGTGCAAACGGCGAGAGTTTGGAACAGATTCCAATGGAGCCGGAACGTCATCACGCAGGCTGCGAGGGTGATGCCCAGGGCCGGGATATTCAGCGTGTTCCAAATGGGTACAAGGATGTGTAGCGGTCCATAGGATGTGTCGACGACTTCGTGAAACATGGTCTTGATCGCTAGCCAGACAGCCAGGTTTAAGATCACACCCACGACCGCGGCGGTGATACTGGAGAGTGCGGTCGACAGGGTTTTGTTGTTGCGAAGCGATTCGATGTAGGGGGCTCCGACGAAGATATACATGAAGCAGGGGACAAAGGTGCCCCAAGTGGTAATGAGTGAGGCGAGGATCCCACCCCAGAGGGGGCTGAGCGGGGCTGGGTGACGGTAAGCACCCAGGAAGCCGACGAACTGCACGACCATAATCAACGGGCCGGGAGTGGTCTCGGCCAGCCCCAGGCCGTCGAGCATTTCGGGGGCACTTACCCAGCCGTAAACTTCGACTGCCTGCTGTGCCACATAGGCGAGCGCGGAATAGGCGCCGCCGAAGGTGACCATGGCCATCTTGCTGAAGAAGACTCCCTCTTGATAGTAAACACTCTTCGGGCCGAACATCGACCAGCACATGAAGATCGGAGTCAGCCAGAGCACCAGGAAGAGGCTCGCTACACGGAGGGCTCGTATGGCTGAGGGTTGGTAGTAGGGATCGCTGACGTTTCGATCGGCGGGGGGGACTGCAGTCGTGTCTGTTGCTGAATTGGTTTGCGGCTTCAGGACGAAGAAGTAGTGTTCACTATAACGCCCGCCGATCCAGCCAATCAGTCCCGCGACCAGGATCACCAACGGAAAGGGGATGTGAAATAGAAACATCGCGACGAACGCCGCGGCCGCCAGAAAACCCATCATGCTGTTCTTAAGTGCTTTCTTGCTGATTCTGATAATGGCCTCGATCACAATCGCAATGATGGCGGCCTTCAGCCCCAGGAAGACTGATTGCAAGAGCGTGGTTTGATGATAGGACGCATACAGAATGCTCAGTCCCAGGATCGACAGGAAGCCCGGCAGTACGAACAGAATGCCGGCCGTTAATCCCCCTTTGACGCGATGCAGCAGCCAGCCAATATACACTGCCAGTTGCTGGGCCTCGGGGCCGGGTAGCAGCATGCAATAATTCAACGCGTGCAGAAACCGCTGTTCGCTGATCCAGCGTTTTTCATCGACCAGAATTCGATGCATCACCGCAATCTGTGCCGTGGGGCCACCAAAGCTGAGTACCGCAATTCGCAACCAGACGCGAAACGCTTCTCCGTAGGTGACCTGCAGTTCCGGAGCCACAGGAGAAGTCGGCGATGGAACAATCTCGTCAGGAGTCGAGTTCATAAGAATTTCTGGCGATGTTGCCTTATCGTGTCAAATGGGCAACTTGACCTTGGCGATTAGCATGTCGATGACACGGTCTGGTGTCATGCCTTCGGAGTTGGCTTGGAATGTCGTCACGATGCGATGTCGCAGCACGGGATGGGCCACTGATTTGATGTCGTCGGTGGTGACGTGGAAGCGGCCGTTTAATAAGGCGCGGGCCTTGCCGCCCAGGATGAGGTACTGACCGGCACGTGGGCCGGCTCCCCAACTGATGTATTGTTTGACGAAGCTTAAGGCACCGTCTTCTTCGGGGCGGGTGGCTCGGACGAGGTCGCGTGCATAGACGAAGACATGGTCGGGCACGGGGACCTTGCGCACGACTTCTTGTAGAGCGAGAATCTGACGGCCGGTGAGCGCCGTGGTCAGTTTGGGTTCTTCTCCACCGGTGGTTTGTTTGAGGATTTTCAGTTCTTCGGCGGCGGTGGGATATTTCAAAACCAAGTTGAACATGAAGCGATCGAGCTGGGCTTCGGGAAGGGGATAGGTTCCTTCCTGTTCGATGGGATTCTGTGTCGCCAGGACGAAGAAGGGCTGCGGCAGACGGTAGGTGTTGGCCCCCGCGGTGACGTGTCGCTCCTGCATGGCTTCCAGCAGGGCGGCCTGTGTCTTGGGCGGGGTGCGGTTGATTTCGTCCGCCAGCAGGATGTTGGTGAAGAGAGGGCCCTGCATGAATTGGAACGAACGTCGCCCCGTTTCGGGGTCGTCCTGCAGAATGTCGGTGCCGGTGATGTCGGCGGGCATGAGATCCGGAGTGAACTGAATTCGCCGGAAGGAGAGCTGCAGAATTTTCGAAATCGTGCTGACCAGCAACGTTTTGGCCAGACCTGGAACGCCGACCAGCAGACAATGGCCGCGGCAAAACATCGCCACCAGCAAATCGTCGATGATGTGGTGCTGGCCAATGATGACCTTGGCGATTTCTTCCTGCATCCGGGAATAGGCATTGGCCAGCCCTTTGATGGCTTGGGCTTCGCGCTCCCGGGCTTCGTCTTCGGACGGAACCGGTTCTGGGGTTTCCTGTGCGTCTGACATAATCCGGAATCGAATTTCGCAGGAAGTTGAGGGATTTTCAGGAATGGGGCACCGCTACAGACCGGCGGAAAAAGTGCCCGCGGAACCCCCTCTCATTCTATATCCCACCTTGTCCAAACACACGCATCCGGGGACAATATCAGGGTCTGTCAGAGACACAGCGTGAGAGCGTGAATTTCGAGAACTGACGCCTGGTGCTCTGTCACAACATCATCTTGGGATTGCGTGCTACTGCTTGGAATGCACTGCTTAACAACTGGGTACAGTTGCAAAGCAGTGGCACGACAATACCTTGGTCGTGACGCCCAATCTAAGCTGTGACAAAGCCTGAGCTGCGTAGAGAATAATTTTGCGTACCGCGGTGTGCTGCGGATGCGTTGAAAGTTGACAGGATATGATTCGACGATTTCCGCTGGCGGTGCGGAGCCTGTGTGCCGTCTGGTTGCTCCTCGGAATGACGGTTTCGGTGTCGGCTCAGGGAGCTCGTCCGAAGCAGCATCAGCACGAAACCCTGCTGTTGGATATCGACAGCACGGCGACTAAAAAGTTTTCCACGGTGCAGACTCATTTGCGCGTCGGGCAACTGCCTGAGGCTGTCGAACTGTTGCGCAATATCAGCGATGCTCATGTTGGCAAACTGGTCGCGACCACTCCGGGCCGCTACGTCAATGTGCAGACCTACGTGCAGATGCTGGCGGCGGGATTGCCCCCAGATGGCTTGAAAATTTATCGCCAGCAACTCGATCCGGCATTGAAACCGACCTTCGAAACGGCACGCGACAATCAGGACGAAACCTTATTGCTGAAGGTCCTGCAGCAAGGCTATTGCTGCAGCTTTTCTGATGAGGCGTTGCTGTTGCTAGGAGACATGGCCTGGGATGCGGGGGATGTCTGGCGAGCTCGCAGTTTCTGGGAGCAGCTCTTGCCGCCGCCACGACCGAAAGCATTGGGCGAGCCCGTTCTGTGGTTGGCGTATCCCGATAGTGATCTCGATCTGGGATTGATCGTGGGGCGGTTGATTCTGTGCACGATTCAGTCGGGGGATCGACTCGAAATTCAGCGTGAGCTGGCGGGATATGCCGAACGTTATCCTGCCGCCGAGGGGCATTTGGCGGGGCGGCAGGGGAACTTATCGGAGATTCTCAGTGACGTCGCGGCTGAAGACTGGCCGATCCCTGTGCAAACGAGTGTGGTGCAGACCTTTGCCGGTAGCCCTCAGCGTTACCATATCGACACGCAGGCAGCGAAGCTGGGCTCGCTCCGCTGGCAAGCCAGTCTGCGACCATTTGGGGAAGAGCAGCGCCGCGGATTCCAACCTGGCTCACAGGGAGGATTGTGCTATTTTCCGGTCGTTTATGGCGATGTGGTGTTCGTGAATGATGACGAACAGATTTACGCGTATCGGCTGCAAACTGGTCAACCCGCCTGGTCGGGGGATCCCACCGAGGCCCGGGTTTATTGGAGCGAACTCGCCAACCGTGATGGGATTGGTGTGCCACGGGGAGCCGGGGAGGCTCCAGTGGGCAACGTGGGGTTACCACGCTTTACCATGACGATTGCCGACGGTCGCCTCTATGCTCGTATGGGTTCAGTGCAACCTTACAGCAGTGAGCGTTCCGGCTGGCTGGTGTGCCTCGATTTGGCGCAGAGTGAAGGCAAGCTGGTGTGGGAAACGTTCGCGTCCAGCATTGACCCCGAAGTCGGTGGCTGGAGCTTTGAAGGTTCACCGCTGGTCGTGGGCGGTCGCGTTTATGTGGGGATGCGGCGGACGAATCCTCAGCCCCAGTCCAATGTCGCCTGCTTCGATTCGTTGACCGGAAAGCTGATCTGGAATCGCAAGCTGTGTGTGGGGCAAACGAATCCGAATTTTCCCGAGTTCGACATCAATCAACACTTGTTGACATGGGGCGAAGGGACGCTGTTTTTTGCCACGCACATGGGGGCCGTCGCGGCCCTGGACCCGCGTTCGGGCACCATCAAATGGATTGTGTCGTACCCGCGTGTGGACGACACGAAAATGAAGCACGAATATACCGCCCGTCTACAACGAGGGCCGCTGCCCGCCATGTTCGCGGACGGCGTGCTGTATGTGGCTCCGATTGATTCGGATGAACTGCTGGCGTTTGATGCCGAGACGGGATTGGTGAAATGGAGACGCACTTTCAATAGCCCGATTCGCTCGTTGCTGGGAGTCTCCAATGGGATCGTGTTCGCCTCGGGAGCCGGCTTGTGGGGAATCGCCGCGGAGTCGGGGAAGATCGTCTGGAAGGTGGGGGATCCTGACCCGGAAACGCACGGATTTGGCCGTGGCTTGCTGGTGGAAGATGCCATCTATTGGCCGACCCACGAAGAAATTTTCATCATCGAACAAGCCACTGGTGCCATTCGCCAGCGACTGCCGTTGTTTGCGGTGCATGGTCAATACGGGGGTAATTTACTCCTGACAGAACATCACTTGCTGGTGGCACAGCCGGGCCGGCTGGCGGTTTTCTCGGATCATGGTCTGCCACCGCCGCGATCTAAAAGTCTGAAACCCCAATACACGCGGCAGAAGGCCCCAGCGGCACGTGCCTGGAAGTTAGCTCGTGACGCTGTGGAAATGCAAAATTGGGGGCAGGCTGCCGACCAGTTTCGTGCAGCTTCTCAATTGGCTCGTCCTAATGACGAGTGGATGGGCCACCCGTTGGCCGAGGTTGCCGCCGATCGTGAGATCGATGCCCGGCTGCGACACGCCTGGGAGCTGACCGCGACTGATGCGACGGCCGCTCCGAAGGTGCTCAATGTGGCGCTGGATGCCGCGGCGAGTCGTGACCGTTCACTGGTTCAGCCCGACTTGCAACAGAATCAAAATGGTTCAGAACGACCGTTGGCGGGCGATCGGCCGATGGGGCAGATCAGCTCGCGTATTGAGGCTCCCCGGTCTACTCCGCAGGAGATGCTCACGTGGGTTTCCGCGCAGCTGGCAGCCCGGACTGAGTCGACCGCAGCAGCCCATGGGGCAGGTGCGGTTCCGATCCTCGAACGCACGACGGCCTATCAAGACGTTTTTCACCGCGTGACGACGTCACAGCGTTCGCCGATTCTTGATGAGGCGGCGCTGGTTCAAGCGTTGACGGCGGCTGAGCAGCTTGTCGACCGTCAACCTGACGAGGCTTTGACCAGGCTGCGCGAATTAGCGGGCGCCGTCCACAGTAGTGAGGATCGGGTTCGCGTGTGGTGCGGTTTAGCTCGTAGTTTGGAGTCGCGTCACGCCTGGACGGCATCTGCCGCGGCTTGGAAGCAGGCGGCCCGCAGCGGCCCACCCAACCAAATGGTTGCCGATCTGGATCGCCAGGTCTCGATCCGAGAATTGATCAGTGAACGATTGGAGCGACCTCAGTATCTCGCACAAAGTTCTCTTACGGCGAATGAGGGTTTTCCCTGGCCCTTACGCCGCCATTGGGAGCTCGCTGGCGCCCCCCACAGCCATGCGGTATACCCCATTGGTGTTCCTCCTGCGATTGATGCGGCATGTGTCCTGATCGACCGGTCTCCATTGACCTGCGTGAATCTGGCCGACGGTACCGCGCGGTGGCAGCTGCGACTGTCGCATCCGGTGCTATGGGCAGGATTTGCCGCGGAAAAGCTGATCCTGGCCACTGCCGCGGAGGTGCGTGCGGTCTCGGTGACCACGGGGGAAACGGTCTGGTGGCAACGGGTGCGTGAGGAACCCACGACTGGTCCCTCACACCAGCTGATCTCGCTACACATGAAGTGGGACGCGAAATCGTTGGACGGTTCTGATCCGCATCCATTGCTGGCGGCCGGAGGAAACCTCCATGATTTTGCACTGATCGGCGACACTTTTTTGGCACGGCAGGGGAGCCAGGACATCGTTGCCTGGGATGTCAATCAAGGGTGTATCACTTGGCGTTTTTCGGCGACTCGCGGTTTGTCCG
This sequence comes from Planctomycetota bacterium, assembly GCA_040386595.1. Classification (GTDB taxonomy): domain Bacteria; phylum Planctomycetota; class Planctomycetia; order Planctomycetales; family Planctomycetaceae; genus JAKFVC01. The sequence goes on from JAZKFE010000091.1 coordinate 60,338, forward strand.
CGGGGTGGGGGCTGACGGCCCGGCATGTCGTGATTGGGCAACTGGCCCCAGACAATTTGATTGTTTTGGATCGGACGGATGGTTCTGAGGTGGCCCGGTTTCCCACAGACGCTGCGAACTGGATGCGTTCGCCGGAAGTGCGCGACGATGGAACCCTGATGACCGTCGGACCGTTGGGGCGGATTGAATCTTGGTCGAAGCCGGGTGCCGCTTGGCTGACCGACGAGGGGCCTCGGGCGTGGCTGTGGCCCGGGACGGCCTTGCAATCCAAGCTGCCACCGGAAGTGCTAACTCACGGCCGGACGAGCTTGCTGTTAATGGATGGCAAAATGCTGACCGCTGTCGATTCGGTACAGGGGAATATCCTGTGGAAGGCATTTCTGGGATTGCCGCTCATCGAAAATGACCGGGCCGCGATTTGCTGTGATGACGACCGCATCTATGTGGCGTCGAACGGTTTCCTGCAGGCGTTGGGAATGCAGGATGGTAGTTTGCTGTGGAAGTGCTATCTGGGGGCTGATGATCTCCCGTGGCGCGCACATGTCAGCGGTGCGACCGTGATGGCCTATCCCACGCGAACCGGGCGATCGGAATTGGACGCCCCAATCACGGTGTGTGATGCTGCGACAGGGGCCTACCTGCAGCGAATCAGTCTTCCCGCGAGTCCCTCACCGGTGCAAGTCTATCCCACGTCGCACACGACCTTGGTGGCCTGCGGCGGGACCTTGATCGGCCTGGGGAAATAACGACAGCGAGTGCATTCCTCGTGATTTGCGGGGAAATGCACTCGCTGCCGTTTTTGTGGGAGTACCGAGTCCTGATTTAGGGATCGGTGCGTACTTGGACCTGCAGGGCGCTCAGCATCCGTGTCAACGCACGCTCTTTGCGGTCGATAAACAACACGTTGTCGAGCACAATTGCGCGAGGTTCATTGCTGGGGGTGAGGACCAGACGCCCCGAGCGGAGCAGCAGGTATTCGAAGACGTCGTTGATTTCCTTGGAAATTCGCAGGTTAGGAGCCGGAAAACGTTCCAGATCGCTCCACAAACCATGGTGATGCAACAATTCGTTCGGCCGAGCTTCCCAGTAGTCAAACTGCAAATTGAACACCACGACGAGATAAATTCCACCCAGGATGATGCTGAACAGGTGGAAGAAGGTGGAGTTCGCAAACGGGTGAATGGAACCGAACATCGACTTTAATATTCCCGCCCACTCTGGACGGAACTGGAACGTCAGGAACATTCCCAGGACGCATGCGGCCACAAAGAAGAACAGCGTCAAAGAGGTCGTACGCGGGAAGTCGAAGCTGAAGACGACGAGGTTCATGGCGAAAATGCCCAAGAACAACGACGTCAGGACGAATGCGGTGGTGCTCTGCGGGTCGCCTTCAAAGCTGAGCACAATGCCCGCAATCAGGCTCATCAGAAATGTCGGGTAGAGGAAGATAATCTTCGGATAAGACACGAGGAAAATCCGGGCGGGGATCTCGTCCCGCGTGTGCGGCCGGTTGCCCAGTGTCTTCAAGGGGTCAGTAGGTTCTGCGGGCGTCGTACTCATGAATTAGGGAACTCCAAAGGTTTGGTCCATGGCCTGCTGCGCGGATGACTGTTTCAGGAAGTTGGGATTCGATGAATGCAGTGAAGAACGCAGAGGTTGAAGTTGTCGATGAATCCGTCAGTAGCCACAGATGCGACTGAACTGGCCACACAATCTCAGACCGAGAACGCTGTTGCTGGCGATGTGGATCACCAAACCGGACCTCAATTCTGACCAGTCGCAGCAGTTTACCAAGAAGGTCGTTCCTGTACCAACTCGCAGTGACCACGGCGATTGAGGCGAATTTGCCTGTTGGCTACGTTTTCCCAGGATACCACCGGATTCCCAATCTGCGGGCTCTTACGGCGGATCGAGTTGCTCGACGGTTCCTCGTCGGGTCAGGCCTAGGGCGCTGCGATAGCTCGATAAGACCACTTCGGGGCCCAGTTTCTTGAGCAGCTCTTTCCAGTCCGCGGCGATTGAATTCAAAGCTTCCGTAGGGGCTTTGCCTTGTTCCAGACAGGATGTCAGGCCGCTGGTCAGTGCCGCACGAAATTCCGCATGTCCCACGACGGGCAGTTCGCTGACCTGCTGGCGGTCTCGCAAACTTTTGGCGGCTGCGGCGATGTATTTGCCGGCTTCCGCTGCTGCGAGATCCTTACCGGTCCATGCGGCTGCGTCGAGAGCTTGGCTTTCCCGGCAGAGAGACTTGGCACCGGGCGGGAAGGCTGCCCCTTCATAGAGCATGAGCGACGACAGCAGATTCAGCGCTGCCGCAGCCTGCTCGGGCTTGGTGCTGCTGGGGACTCCGGCGCACAACCCGGCGAATCCCGTGAAGGTCACAAAGTTTGCCGTTTGGTTCTCTCCCGCGACCCAGTCCTTTAACGATGTATCGTAAACTTTGGCCGCTCCGGGCAGTCGAGAAAAACCAATGGTAATGGCATCTGCCCGCTGGACCGTCGTGGCTGCGGCATCTGCATTGGGGACCGTGGCTGCCGGAGTAAACGCCTTGGAACCAGGGCCGATTTCCAGGCCAATGGCGAGGGCTGCTTTCCCGGAAACGACCAGATTGCGGCAGGTGTCCGGAGCGTAGGTCAGGACTTCCGGGGCGAGTTTTTTCAGCGCGGCCTGAGTCACCTCCAACGCTTTGACGAATCCCGGAGAGGCGATGAATGGCTCGCCATCTTCCACGTTGAAGAAGATCGAATAATGCCCCGAGGATTTCACATACGGAACTGCGCGAGCCAGAAACATCGTGGCTCGGAACTCCGGCGACCAAGGTTCAACCGCGGTCAGACCGGGGGCCCATGTCGGTAATTGGTCGAGTAACGTCTGGTAGTCCTCCCAGGTTTCGGGGGGCTTGAGCCCCGCTTTTTCCAGGAGATCGGATCGGTAGTAACACACCAGTACGGGTGAGCTAATGGGGACCAGGGCTGGGCCGACATCAATCTGCGACTGTTTTTCTCGGAGGCCTCGAAAGACATCTTCCCAATCAAGTTGCGATTCCACGAGAGAATCTTGTGGGAAGGCCAGCAGTTGCCGGTCGGCGAGCAGCTCGCCACGCCGAGTCCAGGGGAAGAGGATGAGCTGCGGGGCGGCATCCGCTTTCAACAACGGCCCGGCGCCGTCAGTCATATCGACTTCGGCCAGTTCTGCCCGAGCACCTGTCCGGGCAGTCCATTCCTCGAGTTGTACGTCCCACAGATCTTTGAATCCCCAGCCTTTGGGGACGGCGACCCGAATGGTCTGTCCCTGGAAGGGCAGGGTGTTCTGAGATTTTTCAGTCGCGGGGCGCTGGCAACTGGCGAGGCTCAGCAGGCCACATAACGCCAGAAACCCTAGGAGTGGACGAGTCCCCATGCGGCGAATCGTTCCACGGTCAGTTTGGTCACTGCGGTCGCGAGAAAATAAGGTCACAGTTCGATTTCCAGTCGGTAGCAGCACCAGAATCCCCCTCAGTACAGACTTAAGGGAATACGCCAGAATCGAGGTGGATGTGGGAATGGGCTCGAAGGCTGCAAATCACGCCTCATCTCCAGATGTGTGGAGATGAGGCGTGCAAATTTTTCCTGACGGAGTTGGCGTTGGCCATTCTCCCTGAAAACTAGGCCAACGGTGAGCGATGGAAGTGGACGTGTTTCCAAGCACCGTCCTGGCGTTCCCAGACACGGGTTTCTTCCGCAGCACCCGTTTGTGATGCGCCATTGGCATCTACGTATTGTGTCAATCGGACATAGGCCAGGACTGCTACGTCGCCAACGACGCGGGCGTTTACCGAGCACATCGTGACGTTCTTCTTGCAGTTCGCGATCGGTTCTTTCGGGAAATAGTATTTATGAAAGGGCAACCCGGAAACCAACTGGCCGCGCGCTTCAGGTTCGAAACAGGTGATCGCCGGATCGCACAATTGGACGTAAGTGGCCCAGTCGCCCGAGACGATGGAATTCAGCAACTTCAGATTCAGAGCCAGTACTTCTGCCGCCAAGTCGGACATGGTCATTCCCGAAAAAATGGTCTTCGAAAGAGTTGCACCGGCCAGACGCGGAGAACAATGCGTGGCTGGTGGATTGGTAAAACGCATTCACCAATCGGAACCGAGCAGGGCATGGGCCTGAGACACAAGTTCAAGCTGCTCCGGCCCTGCACAGCGACAGGACACAAGGTAGCGAATGCCCGGCGCAGGATCTACTTAAAGTTGAAAAAGTCCGGGAGCGACCCGTCTGGCGGGGCAGCTTGCGGCGCGTCTTTGGATTCCGCGGGCAGGTTGAAAAAGAGAGCTTCATCTTCTTGGGCTGCTGCCTCAAGCGGTGCAGTCTCTTCCATCGACAATTCTTCATAACCTTCCGGTGCCACAAACTCAGGCGCAACGATGGGGGCTGCGTTGGCGGGTTCCGGAGCAGGGACAGGGGCTTTTTTCTTGCCCCAGCCGAACAATTGCAACAAGCCCTTTTTCGCCGAAGGAGCGGGTTTGGGAGCTTCCGCGGAGACCGGTATGGTCATCATCGGGATTTCCCGAGCCGACTCGACAATGATGCCCGATCCGCTGGCCGCGAAAATGCCGAAATTGAATCCGCCGTTGGCTTCTTCGTCGATGGCTGCTGATGTTTCGACCGCGGGGGCGACGATCTGTGGCGTCACAATCGCAGGCGGAGCGACCACTGCCGCAGCAGCAACCGGAGGCGGCAGCGGAATGGACGGTGGGATCAGGATGGCTGCCGCCGGTGATGGCTGGGGAACGGGAGCCGACCAGATTGCCGGTGGCATGACGTTCGCGTCGAGAATCGCGGGCGAGGGGGCTGCGGCGATGGCCACTGGCGTTGCAGTTGAGGGATAATGTTGTGGCGGAGACTGGGAGGGCACATTGATATACCCCGGCATGGGCGTCGCGCCACTCGATGGGATGATTTCTGCGGTATCTACCTGGAGCTGATGCTCGGTGTCGCCGCCGGAGGTGGTCCCGGCGTCTTCTGAGGCAATTTCCTCAGCGGAGGCTGGTGCGGTACCACGGGTGGCAGACATTCCGGGCAAATCATATTCGACGGTGAATTGCAGCGGCCCGAGCATGACCCGCGTTCCAGGGGTGAGCGGAATCTCGACCTCGGGGGGAACCTGCCGACCGTTTACGAAGGTCCCGTTAGCGCTCCCCAAATCCTTAATCGCCACCACCGTATCGCGAATGACGATTTGGCAGTGCCGTCGACTAATCTGATTTGAGGCCACTTTCAATTGGCATTCCGGACTTCGTCCGATGACGGTATCCGATTGAATACGGACCTTCCGCACATTGGATTTTCCGTTCGCGATCCTGAGCAACACCTGCATATAGGACTCAATTGGTCAGAAGATCTGACGGGTGTTTCGCATCCATTCCCGCGCTGGCCCACAACGACTTCAGCCCCCTGTGGATCAACATTCTCTGTCGAGAATTTGATCCGAGTCGGAATATTCGCCGTTCTCTTCGCGGCCCCTCCGGCGTATCCAACTCAGCCGGAGCAGCACTGCGGCCGCAAGTTCCTGATTCAAGTAGTTATCTTAAACCGTATGTCGGTCGATTCTCAAATGCAAATTTGGGAATAAGTTCGATTCTGTCCTCGTGGAGAATTTCCACGCGACAATGCCGCGACCGATCACGATCCTGTGGTGACCCATTTGATATGTGTCGGAACCCTGCGCACTGTGTCGCAGAGCTCGACAAGTTATGCATTCTGACACAAGATTATACAAATGCCAGTCGAATTTTGCGGATTAAGCCGTACGCTCCGCTGAATGGCAGAAAGTCCACATGGTGCTTACCGGTCGTGCGGAGCATGCCGTGTGAGAACACCGCGGCCGTTGGCTCGGCGTGTCGAGCGCTGTGGAAGCGTCGGCACCCGATTGGCACTTGGATCTGTTGTTGGGCACTACAGTTGTTACAACCGCTGGAACGAGACCCGGGTTGCAGAACGTGAAGAAGTCGTAATGAGCGGTCGATCAATAGGACTGTCGGGCCGACAAATTAGCCCCTCTGACCGCATCATGCGGATTTGCGACCAACTGACGTGACTTGTGCTGCGTGCAAGTCTCGTCCGTTTCCCGATCGCCGTCGTCGTTCACCCCCCTCTGAACGGCCACGGCGATTTTTTTTGTCTCCTGTTTCCAATCAGCGGATCCACTTGAACCAGCGGCCGTCTTTGGACATCCACTGCATCGCTTGTGGCCGGAAGGGGATCGCGTTGGCGGCGTAGTCGGTCGTTTCCAGGTACGTGTTGTTTTGCTCGTCCCGTTTCATGGCTTGATGCCAGAAATAGCCGGCGTTTCCTGCGTATTTGGCCAGGAATTTCGGGGAAAAGCCACGGTGATTGGGGAACGGAATTCCGTGCGGCCAGTAAATCAGGAACGCCTTGCCGATCAACAGGCTGCGATTGACGGCATAAGGATGAGTCGGCCGTTGCTCCCACAAGCGACTGTCCAAGCTCCGCGGGCTGTTGTCACCCAACACCAGAAACTCGTCGGGTGACAGCGGGAAGCGGTCCTTCTCGATGAATTTGGCGTAGTCGTTGGAATAGCGCGTGGGATCCTGCAGCAGCATCCGGGGATTGTGGGGATCACGGTCCCGTTTGTTGGTGTAGTACGTGTCACGTTCAATCAGCAATTTGCTGATCCGGACATTGGCCTGCCGCACGGCCACGCCGATCGGCGACAAGTCCTGATGAGTGGGAATCCGCTCGGAGATTTGCTGCGGATACTCATAAGCTCCATCGACCGATTGGTCCTGGTTTTTAAAATCGACCCATCTGCCATTCACAGACAGCAGCAAGCGATCGTCCACGTTCGCGAAGACCAGCTGATACTTGCCGACCTTCCCGACCGCCGTGACGGCCTCGCCGATGGCGATGTCTTCCGGCGCGGCCTGAGCTCCCTGGCGGAACGATTCGTCCTGATAGCTGAGGGTCGTGCGTCCGCTGGCGAGGTCGAAGTCGCAATGATATTTGCGACGGCCTTCGACCAGTTCCAGCGTCACCTGTCCCTGCGAGGCCAGGACCTCCAGCTGACAGTTCAAGGTCAGGTCACCGACCCAATGCTCACCGACGGAATCGGTTTCCGGATCGCTAACTGGAGTGCTGCCCCAGTAACCGCTGTTGTAGGAATAATGATCGGCAATCAGCATCAACTGCGGGGCAGCCTCAATCCGCTTGCCATCGAAGGCTCGCTGCCAGTCGACAGCTTGCGGTACATAGTGGCGATAGCGCAGCCAGGCTTCGGTGGTTTCCGCCGGCTTCTGCGTCGTATCAATGGCGAACGAGCGGCTCTTGGGGTCAGGCTTCCAACCAGTCGCGTCGACTTGTTCGGGGTCCAGACCTTTGACCGCCGCCCAGCGTTCCGGGAACCCTTGATCGAGCAGTACCTTGGCTGGCTTGTCGTTGTCGTAGACCAGAATCTGTGTTTCTTGCTGGATATCGGGCGGTTTTCGCAGGATTTCCGACTTGCCCAGTTCACCTTCCTGGCGGAATAAGTCTCCGGCCAGGATCGAAATGGCTTCACCCGGCAGACCGATCAGACGCTTGATATAGCTGGTCTTGGGGTCCTCGGGGAACTTAAAGACGACGACTTCCCAACGCTTCGGATTCACGAATTCGTAGGGGAATTTGTTGACGAGAATGCGGTCGCCGGCGAAGGGGAGTTCATCTTCGATATCCATCTGGAACCGGCAGTTCGGGCAGAAGCCGTACTTCACGCGGCCTTCCGGACGGAAGTACCCGTTGTCACGGTCCACTTCTTCACTGGCACCAACTCGGAATCGCGTGTTGCATTGCGAGCAATTGACATCCTTATGCCGGCCGTACAGGGTTTCGGCCATCGATCCCGTGGGGATGATAAAGGCTTCTGCGATGAACGTCCGGAACAAAAATGCAAACACGAACGCGATCACGATTGATTCAATCGTATCTCGCCAGCCGTCACGCGGCCCGTCCTTGGCCCGTACTTCCACCTTGGTTGAAGGCTGAGTTTGGGCAATACGAATTGCCTCATCCCGAGCCGTTTGGGCTTCGGGGCTGAGGGGGGACGATGAATTCGAGGCACTCATTAATGTCTCGGCTTTCCGATATCAAACGCAATCAAGAACCCGGTGTAACGTCATTCGCCGTCACCGCCGGGATATTGGACATTATAGGCATTGGGGTGACGAATGAGACTTTCTCAATCTCGCACCGGCGATCAAACGTCTCGTGGAAGCCCCTGCTGACCCACAAACTGGGCTTGTATCAGCCTTTACGCTGATACGATGGCTCTGGGCAGGTGACATCGTGCATACTGTCCTAGCGAATATAGCGAATTCGGGAAAAGTCTGGAACGCGCAAGCGACTTTGCCAGTTCCCCAATTTCAATTGTGCTGTCCGTGACGGCAAATGGACCAGAAACGGCTTTCCCATAAAGAGTTGCGATATCAGCACGACATCGGGATGCCATAACCGGGTATCGACCGAGACCGGGCTATTATCCCCCAGGACGAAGAATTCCTGACGTTCAGGCCGATCTGACAGCTCCCAGGTCTTCGTTTCGGCACCACCGTCCGCGGTGTAATACACGTCTCGGAACAGCTCTAAACTCAGCACATGCAGGCGGACGCCGTTCGCCCCTAACCGCACTTGGCGCCGCGGAGCCGTCTTCCCGCGTGGTGAGGGGGGCAGCTCCCAGGGCTCGAAGACCTGCTTGCCGTCCAGGACGCACATCACTTGTCGATCAAACAGCGACATCTCCAGCAGCACGGTCTCTTTGGTGAACTTCGCCGGAAGCGGGGCGGTTCGCACAGCAGCCGAGCTGCCTCGCAGATGCAGTCGTACTTGTTGTTGCCGAGTATCAAATACCCATGCATAGACCTCAGAGCCATCGTTCATCTCGATGCGGAATTCGCCTTGGCCGGCTTTGAAATCGACCGTCGTGGCCAGCATCAGATCACGCACGATCGCCGAGTCCCCATTCCCCGGGATCTGGCGATTGTAGGCATAAAAATCAGTCAGCGGCGCGATGTGTGATTCGGTATAGAGTTGCTCGATGGCCGCTTGGAACTTGCGGTCTTTGGACGAACTTCGCAGCCCTTCCCGAGTTTCTTGGGTCATGGCTCCGCGGCAGACCAGCTCACTGGTTTTTTCATCATAGTAAACCGGATCAAAGCTGGCCGAAGGCATGATGACATTCGACGGCCACTGAGCCAGCTTCAGCTTGGTAGTGTGCTTGCCTCCGCGTCGAATCCAGTGCCGATAGGTCAACCAGGCCCACTGTGCTGGCCGGTCCTTTTCGGCTCGAGTATCGACTGCAAACCCAGCCGCCCGCGGTTGCCACCAGGGCTGATCTCCGAGCCAGCGCGGCTGCCAGTCATCAGACTCATTGGCGATTGGTTGATGAGCATGGTCATGAACCAGAATTCGCAGACCGCGCTGCACATCGAGAGACTTCCGGGCAATCTCGCCGTTGACGTACACATCGCCGCGGCGGACTTGAATCTCCTCACCGGGCAGCCCGACAACGCGTTTGACGTAGGCTTCGTTCGTATTGCTGGGGTTTCGAAAGACGGCAACTTCCCAGCGACGGGGCCAGCGAAACTCGTAGGCGGATTTGATGACCAGCACTTGATCGCCGTCGTTCGACAGTAACGAGCTGGTTTCGATTCCCGCAAAATCACAATTGGGGCAGACGGCCCGAGCGGGAGCTTGGCCGTTGGAGATTCCCAGCGAAAACTCATACGAGCAGCTGGGGCAAACGATCTGCTTGTGATAACCCAGCAGGGTTGGCGCCATCGATCCCGTCGTGATCACATAGCCTTCAATCAGAAAGGCTTTGAACAGAATGACGGCGACCGCCAGGCACACGAAGAACTCCAGGACTTGCCGGCCCATACCACCGGAAGGTCGAGATTCAGGCTGTGCGGTAGACGAAAACAAGAGTCAAAATCCATTGCGACGTGAAGATCCCATGCCACCTCTAGCCCGTTAGCCCGCATCACGTCCAATCAAATCTGACGCGATGTATGCGGCATGATAACAGATTGACCGTGGCGGCCAACCATTGATTATCACCTCCACATCGCTGCAGTCGCCGGGTAGCCCAGATTCTTGAATCTGGGTGAGTGCTTTAACTTAAAGTTGCCGTCAATACTCAACGTATGCGGGTCGCAATGAATGTGATTGGCTCGTGAATTCGGGTTTGCAGAAAACTTCCCTGAAAGGGAAGAACAACATAGCCCAGGGGCGCTGGTACGCCGAGCGCACCCTGGGTTTAGAGCCCCACAAGTCCCCAACCCTGAAAGGGTTGCACCTGTATTATTGCTCGCAGAAAGTGAAACCCTTACAGGGTTTTTACTCCATTTTGATCGTGTACCCAGGGGGCGCCGCGAGTACTCGGCGACCCTGGGCTATGTTGTGTATCCCCTTCGGGGAACAGAGATTTACCAAGCCTGAGAACTGACGAACAGACAACAATTCATTGCCTGCTCCACGAAAACCTTAAGTGAAATCGCTCTACCCCAACAAGGGGGCTGCACCGGCTGCGTAGATGAAAGAAGGCTACACCGTCAAGCCTTTTTCGACCCGGATTCGACGGACTTCGGTTAAGACCGATTCTACGATTTCTCCATTGCGCGTCAGTGCTTGGAACTGATACACATTCACCAGGAGATTGAAGGCCCAGGTGGTCAACGCGATTGTCATGTGGATCGCGCCACCGCTGAATCCCCACACGCCGCGAAAGCCCACGGCGGAGGCCGGGTCTGCCGCTGCGCCGAATGCTCCCGTGGCAATCAACATCAGAAAGCACACCAGCATCAGCATAATGGTGCGATACTTCAGAGTTTTGCTCTGTTTGTAGAAATCCCAGCTCAGCCGGTAGGCGGTGGTCGTTTCTTCCAGCCAGCGGCCCGTTCCCATGAAATAGGTCAGCACAATGGCATGGACCAGCGAGGTGAAAATCAACGCCCCCAAGCCCGCCAGCAAGTGATACGAAACGGTAGTCTGGGCGGCATGTTGCGTGGCATCGCCAATGCTCATGCCCAGCGCGAATGCCACTGTCGTAATGAGGGCGGCGATAATCGCCAACGTCGTAAAAATGCGAGTCACGGGGTAGGTCTCGAGCGGGAAATATTTTCTACGCGGCCTGAAATGAGACTGTCACAAGAGGGCTCTCGCGATCACCGGATCGGGGTGCCCATGCCGGGGCCATGTGGTGTCTCACACCGCCAATTGTAGACGGTGAGGTCCAATTTCCCAAGCGGCAGACGGGTGGAGGCCCATCCCATTGTTACAGAAGAATTACCGGCTGACTTTGATTAAGATGCTGATTCATTGATGCGTTCGGCATGATCTTGGCCATTTTCATCTGCGGGAAAAACATGAAAATCACGGGGATTGAAACCTATCCGGTCCGGATACCTCTGAAGCCGGCGCGCCGCATGATTTCGGCGTTGGGGCAGCATGTTGAATCGAAATTTCTGATCGTGCGCGTGCTGACTGATGCGGGTATCGACGGAGTCGGCGAAGCGACGGTCACCCCACGCTGGAGTGGCGAAACCGTCTGGAGCGCTCAGTCCATGGTCGACCGGATCCTGGCTCCGGCCGTGATCGGACTCGATCCGCATGACATCCCCGGCCTGGAACAGCAGATGGAGCGTTTCTGCATCCATAACTGGTTCGCCAAGTCGGCAATCGAAATGGCCTGTTGGGATATTCAAGGCAAAGCGGCGGGCAAACCGGTCTATGAATTACTCGGCGGTGCCTGTCGGCCGTTATCGATTCGTTGCCGGTTTTCGATGGGGGCTTATCCCCCCGAACGCGCACGTCAACGGGCCATCGAGTTACTCGAAGAAGGCTTTACGACGTTGAAAGTGAAAGTCGGCACGAAGCCGGTGGAAGATATTGAACGGGTCCGTATCGTTCGTGAGATTGCTGGCCCCGATCGAGATCTGGTGATCGATGCCAACTGCGGCTGGGATGCGGCCACTGCGATTGCCGCTTGCAAAGAACTCGAAGACTGCAATATCGGACTGTTCGAACAGCCGACACCGGACGGAGACTATGCCGCGATTGCGGAAGTTCGCCGCGCCATCAAGCCGCTGGTGATGGCCGACGACATGTGCTTTAACTTAGTCCATGCGAAGGAGCTGATTCGCAATGACGGCTGCGACGTGATCAGCGTTTACCCGGGCAAGAACGGTGGTATTCAGCGATCGAAAACAATCGTCGAATATGCTTGCCAGCACGGAGTCGCCTGCAGCATCGGCTCCAATTTGGAATGGGACATCGGCACGGCCGCCATGTGCCATCTGGCGGTGGCCACTCCTAACTTGCAGCTCGAAAAATATCCGGGCGACATCTTGGGCCCCGACTATCACGAATTCTCGATCGCCAAGAACCCGATCTCCATTCGCGGCCCCATCGTCACCATTACCGATCGGCCAGGACTTGGAGTCGACGTAGATTGGGATGTGGTCCAAAAGAATTTGATTAGCTAAGACTGAGCGGTGCATGAATTCGGAAGAAATTGCACCATGGAGAATACTGAGTTGAGAACATCAAGCGGCTGGAACGCCGGTCTTGCTCCAGCCCTTCCAGGCCAACTCACCCGTGTAGATGGCACTCGGTAAGACTTCGCATTCTGCCCAGCAACCGGGACATTGTTTGACCCATTGTCGCTGTTCTTGGGCCTGGGCACTGTGCCAGACTTCCTGGAATGTTTGGTGTCGTAGATTGCCGGCCAGCTTCGTGTTGAATTGGCAGGTGGGAACATCGCCGTTCGGGAAAATTCGCAGATGAGAATTCAAGGCGACGCACTTCGGGTTTGGTGTGCCCGTGGTGTGCAATAAGCGGTTGGCAATTCCCCGCAGGTAGTAGCGTTTCGCTAACCGTTCCAGCAGCGGGAGGTCCGCTAGTCCGGCTTCAACCTTGGCAATCAATTGGCCGAATTGTTGCGGAGTGAATTCACCAAAAGTCGTAAACTGCCCCATTTCCTTAGGAGCCAAATCGACTTCACGTTCCATGTGATATGTCGCACTCTGATCATAAGCGAGTACCACATTATTATAGACGCCGTGCGGCCGCAGGAATTCGCGTAGCTGCCGGTATTGCTCGGCCCCTTCCGCGTCCACGATGGTTTGATTGACCATTAATCTCAGTCGCAGTTCCTTCTGCCGAGGTGCGAGCTGAGTTAACGTTTGGGTGACCATGTCCCAGGCTGAATCATGTCCCCGGACGTGATTGTGCTTGTCCTGCATGCCGTCCATCGACAACAGCAATTGCAGTGGTAAGCGACGATCTCGGCGCTCGCAAAAATCTACGATGCGTTGAGTCAGAAAACCATTCGATGTGATATGCAGCACCAGTGGCTTCAAGCGCGTCCGCACGACTTCGGCAATCTCCACGAGATCGCGACGTACAAACGGCTCTCCCCCGGTCAAACGTACGGCGTCCATACGTGGCAGTTGCGAGAAGATGTGTTCGACTTCGGCGAATGTTAGATCGTCTGGTGAAGGCATCTTCCACGAATCACACATGATGCAACGCGCGTTACAACCAAACGTCACTGTATAGGTGAGAAATCGAGGTAATGTGCGGCCCCCTCGGCGATTTTGCCAAACGTCACGCAAAAATGAGAGCAGGCGCATTGAGGGCTTTCTGTGGCTGTGAAACTTGGTGGTTAAAGTTGTGCAGCTCGTAGCGCTATTCAAGAGGAAAAATTAGCTGATGCCAGCCGGCTGACTCTAGAAAAAATTTCCGATTTTAAGGTACCGCAAGTGGCACTCGTGCCGGTTCATCTCGCCTGGATGTCATGGAACGTGATGTCTCTGGCAGGTGGCGGGAGATCACTGCGAGAGCCTCGGGGGTACCGTTCATTCGCTCGCGGTCGATTCCCTGTGTGAAATCGTCGTGTTGAGCCAAAAATCTGCGAATATGGCGGGCCGTGATGCGTTCCGGATCGACCCAATCCCCAGCCCCGTCGTCACGTAGGAACCAGGCATTGATGAATTGCTCAAAGTTGTTGGATTCCGGCATCGCCAGTACAGGCTTGCCTAAATATAACGCTTCACCAACTAGTTGATTTCCGGCCGTGCAGATGACCGCGTGGCAGCTGGCCAGATCCGCAATAAATTCGTGTTCGTCAACTCGATAGAACTGCACATTATCTTGTGCGGGCAGTTCCCCCAGGCCATAGACATGTACCGGACGCTGCAGCTGGATCAGTGATTCCAGCACTGCATTGCACGTTTTGCGACGTAAGTACGCGACCAGATGCCCGTCATTGGTGGCTTGAGCCTGCACAATTTCTGGTCGCAGCAAGACGCCGACTTGCGTGACGTTCGACAGATTGTGTCGAATGGGAGGGGCATAGAATTGCGAAAGAACTGTCTCTGCCTGACCGGAATAGAAGTTTTGGACGATCAAGCCCATCGCCTGGGCGGGAACCTGCATCCAGTGGGGCAGGCAACTGAGATCGTTGGCGACGAGAAAATGCTGGTGATCTAAACTGATAAACGGCACTCCGACGCGTTGTGCCGCACGGGGTAGGGCAGGTTCAAAGTCTGCAATAATCAGGTCGGGGCATTCTTTGCGAATGACTAATTCCAGCCAGGAAATGAGTCGTGGCAGTTTCCAGAGATAACGGGTCGCTTCTTGAGCCGTACGCCAGAAGCTAAGGACGTGCTGATCGTCGTAATGGAAGTGCAGGCCGGGAATGCGATAGACTCTGACACCCGTTCCGGCATAGCGTGGTGCCAGCATTTCATAGGCATCGCCGGGGGCGAACAGCACGATTTCATGCTGGTTCCGCAAGGCCTCCACCATCGCTCTCACTCGCGTGGCGTGTCCGCGTCCCTCCCCCGACAGGCTGTAGAAGATCTTCGCCATGATTCCTCCATGCGGTTTCGACCATCAACGGTTGGGCGTCCCGGACAGGGGGGGCCACAATTGATCGTCGAGATCCCCGTGTTGAACGATGCCGATCCCCAGACCAGCGAATCAGTCGCAATTCGCCATCAGACTGTTCCACCAGCGCGGTGCAGCTTTCGACCCAGTCGCCGGTGTTGTAGTACATCAGCCCCTGATGTTCGTGAATGGTCGGCGTATGGATGTGCCCACACACGACACCGTCACATTGTAAATCGCGAGCATGCCGGATGACTGCGTCTTCGAATCTCGCAATTGCTGAAGTTGCTTGCTTGACCTTATGTTTGATATAGGCGCTAAGCGACCAATAGCCGAATCCCAACCGGCGGCGGCAGGCGTTGAACGCCCCGTTGACCCAGAGGAGAAAATTGTATCCCGCATCTCCGACCAGCGACAACCAGCGGGCGTGGCGGACCACGGTATCGAACTGATCGCCGTGGATGACTAGCAGCCTGCGGCCATCTGCGGTCACATGGATGAATTCATCTGAGAGGGAAACCTGTCCCAGATCGCGGACAAATTGCCGGAGGAATTCATCGTGGTTGCCCGGCGTGTAATACACTTGGGTCCCACGGTCCAGCAGTTCCAGAATACGCCGTACGATGGCGGTATAGACGTCGTCCCAGAACCAGGACTTACGCAAACGCCAGCCATCGATGATATCCCCAACCAGGTAGAGATGGTCAGGTTCGACGCTGTTGAGAAACTCGAGTAACGCCTCCGCACGGGCGTATCGACACCCGAGATGAGTGTCGCTCAAGAATATCGTCCTGACTCGTTGTGGAGTCCCAAGTTCGTCGCGAGAGCGATGTATCATTCCTTTTCTCACCGCTAGACGTAAAAAGGCGATTCCGCACAGCGCCATGCCAATGGAATTCCACACCACACTGAGGAGTGAGCGTAGAGTTCCGTCGGCACATCGCGGCTAGAATCTTCCTGCATTTCTTAGCCGCAATGTTGAGGAAAGTTAGTATCCGTAGTTGAGGATTTGGAGTGGAACTCGGGCAAGAATGTGTTAACAGGAAAATGAATGCTCGTTTCAACCAAATAATATCGAATGAGGCTGTGGGGCAAAAAAAGCAGCCTGAATCATTCGTTGAGGAACGATTCAGGCTGCACGAGGATGCTCGGTCAACGTGTTTGTGTTGTGGGCTGTTTATGCTCCCAGAAGGAACGCCAGTAGATCTCGCAACTCTTCCGTCGTTTTGACTAAGCCGGCAGGCATGGGGGATTGATCCTGCAGTTTGCGTTCTTCGACTTCTTTAATCGGAATCGAAATCGGGACGGCATCGATCTGGATGAGTTCAATCTTCTCGGCGGTCTCACCCGTGACCAGGCCGATATGTTGCCGGCCTTCGGTCGTGACGATCAGCGTGGCTTTGAACACGGGGGAAATTTGCTTGTTAGGTAGCAAAATTGATTCTACCAAGTGCGGCACGGTGAAACGTTTCACGGCATCTGCGAGACTCGGCCCGGCATTCAGGGCGGTGTCTGCGGTTGCCGAATGACACTTCGCACATCCCAGTCCGCTGGTCGAAAATAGCTTTTTGCCGTTTTCAGCATTGCCTGTTTTTGCTGCCGCCAGCCAATCGACTGTCAGAAATTCGGGGGCAATTTTTGTCGCTGCAGGATCCCCGGCCGTCGCGGCCTTCAAACGTTCTGCCAGTGAGCCATTCTCCATCTTGTCAGGGGCGACCGCGACTACGGGACTTAATGAACGAAAATGCGCATAGGCCCCGGACTCTCCGACGACGTTCCGGACACGCATTAAGATATCGTTGCCCCCGGGTTGCAGTTCGAGGGGGACGGAATCCTGCAGGGGCAGGGCTCCGCGAATGATGTCGTTGGTCCAAACCAGCTTGCCGTTGTGCCAGACCTTAATCCCGTCATCCGAGCCGACTTCCAACGTCGCCAGTTGCTTGCGGCTGCTTTCCAGGCGGAAGTACACATAGCTCGACTTGCCGTCACTTGGTCCAAACAGCTCGTGGAAATTGACCTGACGCTGCACTGAAACCGGCTTCCATTCCAGCTGCAAATTCCCCGACTGATACTTCGCTGCTGGATTAGGAATGGATTTTTCGGGCTCGTGAACCGTCTTAAAACCTTTAGAAGAATCATCGAACGGTCCGACCACCCAAACCTTCGGGACGGGATTGAGGTTTGCCAAGCTCAAACGTCGTTGCGTGATGTCGGTCCGGATCCGGGCGATCAGCGGTTCTGTCCGAGCATCGTTTAACAGCGACAAGAAGTACGCAGCTTGCGAACGAACTTCTTCGCTTTCATCGCCCAGACGCACTTCTAACAACGCAAATAGTTGTTCTTGCTCGGCCGAGCGTGGGGCTGCGTTCCAATGGTCGGCAATCGTATACAGACCGATGCGGTCGTTG
>JAZKFE010000091.1:77684-94827 GCA_040386595.1 Planctomycetota bacterium
TTTCTGAGATCGACTTTGGCATCAGCAAATTGAATCGTGTAGACCTCTTCCGCCCGCCACGGAGCCAATTGCAAGTTGGATGGGATCACCGCTTCAGACTTGGGAATCGTCAATCGAAACCCGGCGGCCAGCACGCCTGCGAGACGTGTCTTGGGGTTTTCGTTTTGACAGAGATTACCAATCGTATCGAAGCTTCCGCGTTCGGCGATCAACAACGTGGCCGTCTGCCGCAGATACGTATCGTCGCTGAGTGCCGGGCCGGTCAGAATGGCTGCGGGAATTTCAGAAATCGCTCCGGGATGGAAGCAGGCCATCACGGCCGCGTGCTGGATCTGAGGGCTGGCATCCTGCAGCCATTTTTCTACGTTGGCCGCCAGATTCGCCGGCTGACGAGTTGCCAGTTCGTCCCAGGCACGGACTGCTTGCAGTCTGATCTGCGGGTTGGAACTCGCGGCTAACGTTGCGAAGACTCCTGACGTCCCGGCTCGAGCTGCGTTCGCTACCAGCCACGGCCAGTGCAGGGACGCTGGATTTCCGGCGTCGATCTGAGCTGCTTGACTTAATGTGGCTGTCGGAATTTCCTCCACCCGGCGTTGTAGCTCGACATGTGCGGCATACCGCCGCGACCAGTTCGGATTGGAAAGTTCCGCCTGCAGCCGATCCATGGAGACCTGTGTGGCATCGTAGGCCTCAAACGGCGAATTGGCGGGATCGTCCTTCCGAGTGATCATCACCACGTCACTCTTGTAGACGGGCGAGCCCTCATTCTGGGCCATGTAGCACACAGTGGCAAAGATGCGTCCACCGCGGCCGACGGAAACCCCGACCGGTCGGGCTTGGTCACGCCCGACCAGCAGTTCGTGCTCCTGGCACTTGAACGTCGCACCATGTGGTTCGAGAGGATAGTAGGTCACCTTCCGAGTACACCAGCGGGCGACCAGCAAGGCATGACGATACTGCTCGGGCAAGTATGTGTCATTGTAGTAAGATTGACCGACCGGGACCGCGCGGCCCAAGGTGGTGATCATGGTGTCGAGGAGATCTTTGCGATCCGGCGTTTTCGACACCATCCAGCCGCGAGGCCAGCTGAAATAGGAATGTGGAGTGACATGATTCAGACGCCCCGGGACGTACTCGGCAGGCATCGATTCGTGATCGTTGTCGTTAGTGAACAAATTCCAGTTTTTGTCGAATATCAGACCGCAGCTGTTTCGTAAGCCGCGTGAGACCACTTGCAGATTGCTACCGTTCGGCCGGCAACGGAATACGGCACCGACGCCGTTATAAGGAGTCTTGACCCAGTCGGTGTTGGGCTGATGAATGTCGGATTTTTCTGTCTGACTGAACATCGACCAATGGCCCCAGTGATCGGGCCGGCTGAAGTCGCCGTAGTACCACAGCGGATCGCCCGTCGCGATATAGAGATCGCCTTCCGGTCCCCACGTCATCCCGTGAAAGCATTGGTGAACATGTCCCAGGGGGACGCCCCACACCAGTCGCTTTAGAGTTAATCCCTCGCGTTTAATGCGTGCGTCAGGGAGTACGTAGAGAGCACTCACCGTTAGGACATAGATGTCGTTCCCGCGGATCTCAATATCGTAGACCCAGGTGTGATCGGGAAAACGCATCAGTTCGGTGCGTGGGCCATACTTGCCATCGGCCAATGGCTCATACACAAACAACGCTTCGCGGCCGCCCACGAACATGCGACCGGTGGTGTCGAGTCTGACCGCGAGGAAGGATTCGGTATCGGCGGAATCGAGCGTGACGACGCGGAGAGCTGGATCTGCCGTCTCATAGGGGGGCAGAGTCTCGGCTGCCGGTAGTGATTGCGTTCCCCAGAGAAACAGGCAGAGGCCCGTGGCTATCCATCGTCCGAACCCAGTCATGCGTCCGCCCATCATGTTGCTCCCCAGAGTAATTGCAGATTCGTGCTCATTCATTTGCGGTCCGCGGATTGTAAAAGAATCCGGCCGCAGATTGAACACGATGGGGCAGATCACGGGGCATTGCGGGCTGCTAGACCATAGTCGTTGTTCGCTCCGCGAACTGAACGCGCTCGCAGTGGCGAGGTGGGATCCGCGCTGAGATTGAATGCAAATTCCAGCCGGCTACTGCGATCACGTTATGTTCGCGGAGCGAACAACGACTATGCTTCGCCAGAATTCCTGTCCGCTTTGCGGATGATTACTTGTCGATCCCGTGGCGTTTTAGCTTTTGGCGCAGGGTCCCGCGATGCAGACCTAATTTCTGGGCGGCTGCGGCACGGTTGTGCCCGCACTGGGCTAAGACCGCTTGCAAGAGTGGTGGTTCGATCACACACAACAAGCGATCGTACAAGTCGACCGTGGCGCCGAACTCATCGAGTTGCTCGGCCAGCTGAGATACCCAGCGAGCGATGCCGGTGGAAATCTGCTGGTCTGCGGAGGGCTTAGTGGCACTTCCCGCGTTGGACATTGGTAGCGGTGGCGGTAGATGTTCGGCGCGTAGCGGACCACTGCGTGCCAGCAGGGCGGCGTACTCAATCGCGTTGCGTAATTCGCGGACATTTCCCGCCCACGGCCGCTGTTGTAAGGCCTCCAAAAAACCTTCGGCAAAACGGTGCTGTGACAGGTTGCCAGGGGCCGAACGTAAAAAATGGGTTGCCAGATCGGGAATGTCCGACAACCGTTCGCGGAGCGGCGGCAGTTCGATATGGAAGACACTTAATCGGTAGTACAAATCTTCGCGGAACGTGCCGGCAGCCATCATGTCGGCCAAGGGCCGGTTGGTGGCGGCGACAATCCGGACCTGTGTGGGGCGTGGCCGCGGATCACCGACGGCGGAGTACTCGCGATTTTCCAGGACTCGTAACAACTTCACCTGCAGGGGCAGGGGGGTATCAGCGATTTCATCCAGCAACAATGTTCCGCGTTCGGCAAATTCGAAGACGCCTCGCCGATCTTCCGTTGCCCCGGTGAAGGAGCCCCGGACATGGCCGAACATTTCACTTTCCACAAGCCCCGGGTTTAATGCCGCCAGACAGACCGGCAGGAACGGCTTCTCCCGCCGCGCACTGTGCTGATGCAGCAGGCGGGCGACCAGTTCTTTGCCGGTACCACTCTCACCCGTGATCAGCACCGGAACATCGGCCGCGGCGACCAGAGCGATCTGTTTGAAGATGCGTTGCATCGCGGGGGACGATCCAATCAGTCCCACTCCACTTTCGTTCGGCGATGCTGGCTCTGGCTCCGTGACATTCGGGGGAATCGAGGTCAAGGCCCGCTTTAAGACCGTCGCCGCTTGATCGAGATCAAACGGTTTGGTGAGGTAATCGAAGGCCCCTTCGTGGACTGCTCGTACGGCCGTGTCGAGAGTTCCGAACGCGGTAATCACGACGATCGGAACGTCTCCGATGCGCGGCCGCAAATGCTGTATCGCCGACAACCCGTCCATCCCGGGAAGCCGGACATCCATGACGACCACATCCGGGCGGATCGTATCGGTCATCCGCAGGGCTTCTTCTGCCGATGCCGCGACGCTGACATCATGGCCATCGTCGGTCAGGAACTCACGCAATCCCCAGCAAATTGCCGGTTCATCATCCACAACGAGAATATGACTCATGAGTATTCGGACGCCTGAAGAGCATGTACCGCAAGTTGAGCACGGAATCGGGAACAATCTACTCTAATCCATCTTCGTACTCAGTTGGAGTGCAGACGGTTCTCAGTTTGGCTATAATTCAGCTTCCGAAAGTTGGTTCTTCAACGTTGACGCTTTAACGAGTTCAGGTCATGGCTTACGACGCATTTGACGCCCGAATTGAGACGCTGGTGATGGAAACCCTCACCCAGTGGGATCCCGCATTGGCCAAGCTTCCCGAAGACGATAAACGCTGGCTGGCTCAAGCGTTACACGCTGATCCCAAGCTGGCCAGCAAGATCCGCTACGAACGGACGCACACCGGATTCACGCGTGAAATCACCGTGACGACGGCAGATGTCGAACGTCTCTATCAGCAAAAACTTGACAGCTAGTAACGTTTGCTTTGGAGTTCTTCGTCCACATCGCGGAAGTCGATGTGGACGAACGCACTGACGGAAAGCTCGTTCGCCGTGTGGGACCTATTCCCAGAACAGCCACCAACGTTTGGGGCGATCGTGAGTCGTCCAGTCGCGGCTCGCGATAAAACCGGGGCCTTCCCGAGTTGGCTTGGAAGGACACGTCGCGAGATGTTCCATGACCTCGGCCACGTCGTCGGTCAGGACCAGTCGCGTGATGTCGTGTTGCTCGATCGTACGATTGGCCTGCAGCGTGCTGCGGAAGAACTCGAATAAGGGCTTCCAGAACTCGACGCCGACGAAGATCACGGGAAAGTTGAACACCTTTCCCGTTTGGATCAGGGTCATGGCTTCGAACGCTTCGTCCAACGTGCCAAACCCGCCGGGCATAATGACGAACGCTTGCGAATACTTGACCAGCATGACTTTCCGCACGAAGAAGTAGCGGAAGAGAATCATCTGGTCGAGGTAGGGATTCCCCCCTTGTTCCTTCGGCAGCACGATGTTGCAGCCGACTGATCGTCCACCGACCTCTTTCGCCCCGCGATTTGCGGCTTCCATGATTCCCGGCCCGCCGCCGGTCATCACCGTAAATCCCAATCGGGCGGCTTCTGCGCCGATTTCTCGGGCTTTCTGGTAGTACGGATGATCCTCGGGAAAACGCGCCGACCCGAACACCGTGATACATGGACCTTGAAAGTGCAGTGCTCGAAAACCGCGAATGAACTCTGCGGCGATACGGAAGACCCGGAACAGCTCGGAGAAGCGTGATCGAGGTCCTTCCAGCAAGTTGCGCTCATCACGCAGCCAATTGTGCGCGTTTTCGCCACCGCCGGGGCGTGAAACCGGCGTTTCGTCGACATTTGCTGTTTGAGCCGGGGACGGGGGGCCCCCCATTGGCCCCGGATGTTTTGGCGACTCCCTCGATGAAGTTGAATCTAACATTGTCATTCAATCCTGCCAGCAGCGCAGCTGGCTTAGCGATCCGAAACTCGTTGGGAATTCCAGTTCCCAATGAGTCGAGTTTCGATTGATTGGAAACTATTCTCTATGCAGTCCGGCGTCAGGCCTTCTCAAGTATTACGATCACGTCGGGTGCATCCCATCAGTTGATGGCGTAAGGAATTATAGAGGTGGATTGGGACGGGGGAATATGGGCCATTGATCCGCACCGTGTTCGGGTGGCGGAAAAGGGGACCAGGCGAGGTCGTTCCGTGACCCGCTGGATACAGACTTGGCCGAGTTTTTACCAAATCCGGTACGCATCTGAGTCGCCGGGGGATACAACAGTCGCACTATGCCACACCTCATTCTTGCGAGCGGATCGACATATCGACAACAACTTCTCGAACAAGCGGGCTACGACGTCACCGCTGTGGTGTCGGGAGTTGATGAGCCAGATCTCTCGCTATTTCCGGATCTAGGGGCCGGTCTGATCTATTTGGCTCAGCTGAAGGCTCGAGCGGTGCAGCGACAGGGACACTGCGGCGTCATCCTGGGGGCGGATACCGTCAGCCTGGCTGCCGGGCAGATTCTTGGCAAGCCGGAAGATCGTTCCGCGGCTCAACAGATGCTCTGGCAGCTGTCCGGGACGACTCATCAAGTCCTAACCGGTTGGTGTTTACTCCGTACTGCAGATGCGTTGTCCCTGGTGGGGGTGGAACAAACGACGATCACGATGCGCCGCTGGACAGATGCGGAAGTCCAGGACTATCTGGACAGCGGAGAATGGCAGGGCAAATGTGGCGCGTATGGACTGCAGCTACCCACTGACCCATTCGTGACCGAAATGGCTGGCAGTGCCTCCAATGTCATCGGTTTGCCTTTGGAGCGTCTCGCCGTCGTGATGCAGGAGTTTCCGCTCGACCTCTGACAGACTGGTTGGGAGGCGAAGCCATAGTCGTTGTTCGCTCCGCGAACAGAACGCGCTCGCAGTAGCGAGGTGGGATCCGCGCTGAGGTTGAATGCGAATTCCAGCCGGCAACTGCGAATCCGTTGTGTTCGCGGAGCGAACAACGACTATGGTTCCGCAGCCGCCTTACCCGCTCACGATGTGGAAAAATCTTTCTCATGTTGGAGGGAAACCTCCTATAGACTTGGCAGGCGAACGCTTTCACTGTATGCCTGATAGATCACGGTTTGTGCGCGGTGTTTGAAGTTTGCGCCGCAGTGCTGCCAACTGGATTTTGAACTCGACGTGTGTCGGGAAGGGTGTTTATGTCAGTGCGTTCGATGGGGTGGCGTCTGGTGTCAGGCGCGTTTGTTGTCCTATTGCTGATGGTGCCTTCCATGCTGCCAGCTGCCGACAAATTGAGCCCATCGCTGTCCGAACTGTTTGACGCATCGGAATACAAAGAAGCGTTCTGCGGCTGCCTGGTGATCGATCTTGATTCGGGCAACACGATCTACGAATTGAACGGCGATAAGCTGTTCGCGCCAGCCTCCACCACGAAGCTCTATTCCTGCGCCGCGGCCTTAGATGCCCTGGGGGCTAACTACCGCTTTGAGACGCCCCTTTGCCATCGGGGAGAGATCGATCTCAGTGGCCGGTTGAAGGGTGATTTGATCCTGGTGGCCTCGGGGGATCCGACGTTGGGCGGCCGCACCACGAGTGATGGTAAGATTGCCTTCGTCAACAACGACCATACTTACGCCAATGATTCCGCGAAGGGCGAATTGACTCTTGTCGACCCGCTACAGGGGTTAAATGAACTGGCCCAGAAAGTGGCGGCGGTGGGGATTACTCAGGTCCGCGGAGACGTGCTGATTGATGATCGGCTATTTGACTTCGCGACAGCTTCCGGTAGCGGCCCCATCCGGGTCACTCCGATTGTCGTGAACGATAACGTGCTCGATATCGTCTTGACGCCGACGCAGTCGGGGCAGTTGGCCCAATTGAGCTGGCGGCCTCAAACGGCCTCCATTCGAGTCGATTCGCGAGTCACTACCGTAGCTGCCAGTGAGCCGCTGGAAATCGAAGTGCAAGCCATCGGCCCACGGAACCTGCTGGTCATCGGTAGGATCCCCGAAGGTCACAAACCGCTGTTGAAGATTTGCGAAGTGCCCGACCCCGCGTCATTCGCCAGATCGTTGTTGATTGAAGCGTTGCAACGAAAAGGGATTACCGTCGAGCGTTCTTTGTGGGCCGATAATGCCCGCGAGCGTTTGCCGGCTCATGAGGAAGTGGCCAAGTTGCCGCGGTTGACGGTGTTGCAATCTCCGCCCCTGTCGGAATCGATTAAGCTGATTTTCAAAGTGAGCCATAACTTACATGCCAGCACTTTGCCACTGCTGGTCGCCGCGAAGAACGGGAAGCGTACCTTAGGGGCCGGCATGTCGTTGCAGCGCGAGTTCCTGTTACGCGCAGGGGTCAACGCAGACTCCATTTCGTTTGGGGGCGGGGCGGGAGGTTCTCCGGCAGATGCGGTGACTCCGCGTGCCACGGTGCAACTCTTGCGTCATATGGCCAATCGTCCGGATGCGGCAGCCTACCGGGATGGCTTACCTGTATTAGGAGTGGATGGAACGTTGTTTGATGCCGTCGCGGCGGACAGTCCGGCGCGAGGCCACGTCCATGCCAAGACGGGGACTCTGTTCTTCGAGAATTTGCTTAACAATCGTTATCTGGTTACCAGCAAGGCACTCGCGGGGTATATGACGACTTCCCAACGCAAGAACTTGGCATTCGCCGTGTTTGTCAACAACGCCCACATTCAGACCGAAGCCGACACCGCACGTGTGGGCCGGACCTTGGGCCGTTTCTGTGAATTGGTCTGGGAAGCCAATTAGCGGGCATTCGTGGGAAATCACGGACCTGGGATGCTGGTGCCGTTCTTTCCATTTGTGTCGCAGGGGACCAGGTTTTTTCCGTGGATCAATCTTCAGGCAGGCGGTCGCACTGCGGCCCCATAGTGTCCCAATAGAAATAGAAAAGGCCCCGCGGCTAAACCACGGGGCCTTTTCTGTTGTTGGGATTCACGTTCGATTAGAGCCGCTCTTGATCGCCTGTCGCGGAACTCTGACGAGTCCCACGACAAAGCACCGGGGTGTGCTCTACTTCTCCATGTTTGCTCGCCCGCCGCGGGCCGGCTTGGTACCGGGGCGTGGTGAAGTCCCCATGCCTGGCAGCAAGGGGCTGACGCCGGCACCGCCACGGCTGGCTTTGCCACCACGTTTCAACGCACTCTTGGGGCCGCCCATCATTCCGGGCATCATCATTCCGGGCATCGCACCGGTTTCATCCAAGCTATTCAAGCCGGTTTTGGCTTCACCGGTATCCTTCAAATATTCCCATGGCTCACGTTCGGCTTTGACCTTCTTGTCGACCACGTTCTCGGCGGGCTTTTCGGTCACGGAATCGAGAACTTTCAAGCGACCGTATTCGTCCAGCACGATGGCCTCGAATGGCAGATCTAAACCTTCCTTGGCCTGCTTCTGATCGACGTTGAGATTCAGATCGGGATTCTCCGACGAGAGAATGACCGGAGGTAATGCCGTATCCAGCAGGAAGTCCTTCGTGGCGAACAGGGTCTGCCTCTCCAGGTAAGCAGGCTTTCCGAGATCCAGGCGGACTGACGCGGCCAAGCCACCGATGAACTGCCCGAACTTGGAGACCAGTTTGGAATCGATGTAGGTTCCCAGGCTCGGGTCCCATTGATAAATGCGGATGCGGGCTTCACCGCGGGTGCGGCCGCGTTTGTCGAGGTCGGTTAGGAACACATTGGTGTCAGATTCGATCACGACCGGAGCTGATGGCTCTGACCATTCGGTGGTTCGGGTTTCTCCTTCGAGAACCGAAGGTTCTTTCACTTTATCGAGCGACATCCCGTAGTTGGGATTGGCAAATTCCAACTTGACGCGATACCGATAGGCTTCGCCTGGATTCACTTCGAAATCGAGGTAACGGAACAGCATGAGATATCCGGCTGCCTTTTCGCCCAGCTGCGGCACCATCCCGTTGTTCATGCCTCCCATGCCGGGGCCCATTCCCATGCCGGGACCCATACCCGCTCCCATTCCCATGACCGGGGCCACGCCGCCCATCATGGGGCGATTCATTCCACCACCGGGCATCGTCGGCGTGCCCATGCCTGCAGGGCGGCCGGCGTTCATGTTCATTCTGTTGGGCATTCCCGGCATCCCGGGCATTCCCGGCATTCCCGGCATTCCTGGGCGACCAGCGGAAACCTTCTTGAAGGTCTCATTAACCATCTCCGCTGACATCGAGCCGCGCAGACCATTGATATCATACTGATTGTTAATGAAGCCACGGCGTTTGCCCTGCTGTTCTTGCAGCCCTAGCTCTCCGGCTGAATTGATCAGTTGAGAGTTGAATTGTTGTTCTAATTCCCGCTGCTCTTTGGTCAGCTGAAATTGTTCCAGCGAGGGATGGCTGACGAGGGTCGTATAATCGCCGTCCAGGCGTGTCGGTAACGGCATCGTGAAGACGGGGTCAATGCATTCCGTGATGACCAGATCCGCAGCTTGTCCGCATTCGCTCAACACTTCGTCGGCGCGATCGAGTTTAACTTCTTCCCATGGGGCATTGGTCCAGGGATCAGGGCCAGCGATCGCTTTCTGACGTTCGATCTTGAAGTCCTCGACGACGACCAGGGCGATGCCTTCAGGGATCGTTTCGAGATTCAAGGCCTTTTGAATGGCTTTGCCGATCTCAAATAAGTTGACAATGCCACGCAGCGCGACGTACCTCTGGCCACGCGGCTGCAGACCAGTGCTGGCCCCCATGCCCATCATGCCTTCGGCGCCCATCATGGGAGATGTCATCATCATCTCATCTTCGGCTCCCTTACCCTTGCGCTTGTTGGCTTTCGCGATGGCGCCGGTTGCCGGTTTCGCCACCGGGGCTTCCGCAGCTTCCGCTTCCATCTCGTCAAAGGAGGGAGCGGGCGGATTGACACCCAGGACCATGCGACCGGAGTCCGAGATCAGGTGCTGAACCACAGGCCATTCGGGTTCAGCACGCGGCTCTTCACGGGCGTAAATCGGGAATGACATGGGCTTGTCGAACGCAAACGGCGACAGGGAATCGACGAGATTCAACTCGTCATACATCGACATCGCTGCCGCCTGATACGTCGAGGGTTTAAACGCGGCTTGTCGTTCTTCAGGCCAGGCCCCCGTGTGGAGGGCTTGTCCCGCTGCCGTGGCCTTGGTCAGCAGCTCGTCCGGCTGTTTGTCGAACCCGCCCCACGTAGTGGACGCGAGCGCTAATAAGACAACCAGGCCCACGGTTCCAAGAACGAACTTCTCACCATGCGCAATCAAGATGCGCTTGATCGGCATGTTCTTGAGTTTCGCCATCAACCCTTTCATGGGACCCCCTTGAAGCCTGACAGGCTCAATTAGCAACTCGGATTTGAGATGACCAACAGCTGTGGAATGGAAAACTCATTCGTGAGGCGGCGGCTGCTCAATTCCTGAAATCTGTTCGTTTCTGGTCTGACTATCGTGTTCTCTGTTCGCGTCTGGTCTGTTCCGCTAGGGCGATTTGGCCGCCTCGGGTTTCGTTGGTGCTGGCGTTGCGGACGGAGTGCCCTCGGCTGGTGTCGCGGGGGCGGCTTCCGCAGCGGGTTTAGTTTCTGCGGGAGGCGTCTCCGGTGTGCCTGTGGCGGGCGCCGCTGGATCGGTAGCGGGTTTCGCTGGAGTTGTTGCACCGTCTGTCGCCGCGGTTGCTGGAGTTTCGGTGGTTGCGGCCGTCGTGCCAGCGGCAGTCGGCGTCGCTCCAGGGACTTCAGTACCCGTGGCCGCTGGCGTTTCAGTGGTTGCGGTTGCGGGGTCGGTCGTCGCGGGTGTTGCTCCCGGTGCGCCTTCCGCTCCGGGTTGGCCCGCAGCAGCGAGTTCGGGGGGCAGATACAGAGTGATGATGCCGCTTAAGGCCACTGTGACCAAAGCGGGATTAGTCATGGCGTTCTGGATGTCCAGGGGCGTACCTTCAGTTCCCACCCCCGGATTCTCGCCGAGGTTTCGCATCACCCCAGGCGGTCGCGCGGGGCGTCCGGCGCCTCCCCCCATTGCTCCAATTCCCATTCCCGGCATACGGCCTGCTGCGGGGCCGCGCATGGGAGCCATTTCTCGGTCACCCCGACGTCCACCACCACCGCCACCACCCATCATGGGGGCACGTCCTCCCCCCATTCCTGCTCCCCCCATTGCTCCCGCCCCGACAACATTGCTCGTGCCAATGTCATTAAGATCGAGATCGACTGTTTGCACTCGAATCACGCGTATCGGCCATTTGGAATCGCTCAGTTCGGAAATGAATTCGGGCAGACAACGATGATCGAGAACGAGTTCCATATAGAACCCGCGGGTCTTGAAGCGGGGAGTTTCTTCGATATAGCGTTTCTTGACCGTCGCTCCACCCATTCCCGTCCCTCCTGGACCACCGGGCATGCCACCCGGTGGACTCGGAGGTGCCGTACCCCCCAACGTGGGATCGCCCCCTCCTTCGGGAGTGACTACGGGTGCGTCGTCCGAGCCCAGTTGTTCTGCGGGATCGAAGGAAGCCTTCAGCGTATCCGCTCCGCCCGTTCCTCCACCGACCGCGCCCATTCCCGCCCCCATTCCAGGAGCGCCGGGCATCATACCAGGTATTGCTCCCTCCCCTCCTCCAGCTCCACTAGCTAAGGCTGCGGCGGCTTCTGCCGCGGCAGCTGCACCACCGGGTGTGCCACCTCGGAGCTCAAGGAACAGGATCTGCTTGATCTTGGAGTTGACGAGGTTTGTGCTCTCGTACTGTTTATTGATTTCCCGCACACTCTGCAGCAGCGTGCGATACATCCAGATGTCTTCCTGAGCATCCCACATCTGCTCGGTGCTCGGTGCGACATTGGAGGTCCCCCAGCCCAAATTGGGGATCATTTCCAGCGAAAACTCCACCATTCCTTCACCGGTTAGGGGATCAAATGGGGCCGGAATCTGATGCGTGGCGATCAATTCCGGGTCGTAGGCATAACGATATTCCGTGCGTGTTCGAGCGGGAATCTCTTTGCGATAACCGGCTTTTTCCACTGCTGCCGCGACGCTTTCGGGCCAGGTCATCAAACTGAGCTGCTGATTCCAGAGGTATTCGCCGGTCTCTTTGACCTTGCGCTCTTCATCGGCATTCAATGCCAGCACACGATCGGTCCAATTCTTATTCGGACCGGGCTGAGGAATGCCGGAAAACGCCTTCTTGAGCGTTTCGACACGCGTGGTGTACTCATTCGACATGGCTGCTGTCGCCACCCACCATCCGGTGAGCGGTAAGAGCAGGCATAATCCCGAGAGAATCCAGAATTTTTGAGCGAGGATCGGCTTGAGTTTATCCATGAGAACTTCCTCGTACGAACAACAAACCACAGTGTCAGGCGGGCGGGCCGCCCAGACCTTAGGATTCAGTTTTGGTCATCAGATCGGTTGCAAACTCGTTGTCAGTTTCCAGCAGCCGGTGGTGTTCCCGGCGGAACAATTGCCGGGGCGACGCCAGGGGCTCCAGCTGGAGCTCCTCCTGGTGGTGCAATTCCAGGGGCTGTCATCGGAGCTGTTCCCGGAACCGCACCGGTCGGTACTGCGCCTGGCACAGGTGGTGCCCCAGGTGCCGGGGTCGCTCCAGGAGCTGCGGGATCGATGGCACCCTCGGCTGTCGGAGGGGGGGGCTCTGCCGCCAAACGTACGGCGGCGGGCGTTTCCTTCCACACAAACACAATTTCAAAGTCAGTTTGCCAGATGTTCTCAGCTTTACGCTCATTCAGTGGATCGACGACGCCACCTGGACCCATGGGGGTCTTGTTCGGACGTGGAGGTCGATTATTGTTGCCAATTCCGGGGGCGACACCGGCGAATCCGCGTGGCCCCATTCCTGCCCCGGGCCCTTCAATACCACCCGCCGCGAAATTGGACGGGAGTCCGTTGGGGTACCACAGCTTCTGAGACGGTAGGGACGTTAGCAGCATGGCATGCGAGATGCCCATCTGCCGTACGGGGACAACCTGTTGCCGATTTCCGGCCAGGTTGACGGTCACTTGCCATTGCTGCAACGGTCGCAGGAGGTTCTCGATCATGAACCGGTCCTTACCCGTATTGAAGTGCAGTCCGCGGAGGGTGAAGACCCAGCCTGGTCCTTCCGGTGGTTTTGCCTTATCTGCTTCGGGTTGGAGGTAGTCGTCGCAGGACGGCAACCGAAGCTTCAAATCGTCATACCACTTCTTTAGATCGAGCTCTTCTTTACAGGTGATGCTGTAGAGTCGAATACGATTTCTTTTGGTGATATCGAGGTGTGACGTTTCCCCTTCCTGGGGTAGGCAGGCGTTGATGGCCTTGTAAACTTCCAGCCACAGAACGCGTCCCGTGGCCGGTTTGACCAGGAACTCGCCTTGCTCACGCTGTTCTTTGTTCTTCGCCTCGGCTGTGTCGTATTCGCCCTTCAGCTTTGTCGCTTCGCCTTGAACTTCAGCGACCTTGTCTTCGGACTTCTTCCATTTGGGGACTTCCACTGTGCTCTTGGCAAACGCAAAGCCCATCGTGGACAGACACAAACCCAGCAGTAGGCAGGCAGCCGTGGCGACCGCCCAAGGCTTCTTGCGGCGGATCATACGGGCCGTCTTGATTTCCGGCGGCAGCAGGGACGTGCGGATTGTCGTCTGCTTCAGCATCTGCAGACCGAGACCATAAGCCACGGCGAACGACATCGCATTTTCTTGGAATAGTGGTTGCGACAAAACTGCGTCACCAACCAGCCCAGGAAAGTTCTCGACGCGTTCCACGTCGTACTGCAAATTCTGTTGCAGAAACTTTTGCAGTCCAGCAAGTTTGAAACCGTTGCCGATGGCCAGGATCTTCTCGATTTTGGCGTCGCGATTGACGCTCGAGAAGAAGCCGATCGAGCGTTGGATTTCCGAGACGTAATCGTTGAACACCGGCCGCAAGGCCTGGAACACGGCCTTGGGATCGGGGGCTTTTGTCGCGTTGCACTTCAGGTGCTCGGACTTGGCGAAGGTCAGCTTCATTTCCTTCGTCAGGGCACGCGTGAACTGATTGCCGCCGATCGAGATATTGCGTTGCCAGATCTTCCGGCCATTCGAGACCAGCATGGTCGTCGTGTCGGCGCCCATGTCCAACAAGACTGTGTAGCCGTCGCGTTCCAGTACCGGATCGTCGGGCCGTTGTTCGAACTGGTCGTAGGACATGAAATTGAACATGGCCAGGGACACCGCCTGGATCGTGTCAATTTCCATCCGCAATTCGGTGAACGGCTTCAGATGGTTCTGCAAGGCTTCCTTTTTCATGGCCACCAGCCCGACTTCGGAGTCGAGCATGTAGCCACCTTCCTGGATCCCGCCACCCATCGTCTGCCAGTCCCAGATCACGTCGTTCAGATCAAACGGGATCTGCTGCCGTGCTTCGTACTTGACGATGTCGCCGACCTTGCTGGCTTCCACCGGCGGCAGTTGAATGAACTTCACGATGGACGTGTTGCTGGGGACCACGAACCCAATCTGTGCCCCGCGCAACTGCGCCGCATTGCGCGTCACGAATGTCTTCAACGCCTCATTGATCAGCTCGGCCGGGATGGCGTCGGGCTGGCTGAGGATTTTCGGGTGCTGGATGTAGTCGAAGCCGACCGCGATCACCTGCTGTGAGGCTTCGTTGTACCGCAACTGCAGAGCCTTCAATCCGGCCTGGCCGATATCGATGCCCCAGACGGTTCCTGTTTCAGCCATATCACGACTCTCCCCGGTGGATTGGGATGATGTGTTGTTTTCTGAAGCTTGCGGCCCCGATTTTCGAGATGTGCCCTTGGCGATCGCTCGAAAACCAGTGCTATTTGTGCCTTACGTGGAAAAACTCAAATCCACTTGGGGAACCAAATCTCAAGTGACGTCGTCTACTATAGGCCACTGCAAAGAAGTCAGCTATCTGCTAGAGAAACCTCCAGCAGAAATCCTTAACTTCAATGCCGAAAAGTCTTAACGAATGGATCAGATAAAATTGATGCGAGCTGTTGCCCATCCGGCGAGCGCCAGAACAGGCTCCGATATTCGAAAGTAACTCTAAATTATCCAACAAGTTGCAACGAGTTCAAGTCAACTGTTGCGGCCTGCGGAGAATTCACACGGAGCCACCTGTCGCACGTGGCGTCTGTGCCGCGTCCGTGTGTCGTGACCTGGATGAAACAGTTCCAGTTGCAAGGCCAGTGCCGGTCGTTGATCGACTGTCTCGAAAACCCTTGGCATCGCCGATGGCTCGCGAGCTTTTAGTCAGTGACGAAGCACCAGAATCAACTGTTATTGTTGCCGCACGCACTTCTTAGGCAAGGCGTTACATGTGGACTCAACACGAATGATGGGGTGAGTCCTGCGCCCGTTCTTTGGCCGTGCGCCAAGTTCCATGACATAAGACGAACTGGTTCCCGGAAAGTTCCGGAATTTTCGAAAATCTTTTTTTGCTGGTGGTTTGTGGCGGTTCGATTTGTTGCAAGTGTTTTTTGGATATGTGCTTGTGGAAAATTAAAAAACTTTCTGTGAATATGGAACTGTGATGGGCCGTCGCCCTCTGGTCGTCGATGACGTCCAATCTCAACAGTTGCTGGGAAAAATCTTCGGTTCTGTGGTCGACACTCGCCGCGTTCGGCTGAATCCGGCGCCTGCGGGTGTTATTCTGATAGGCCCTCGGAATTACGCATGACCTGACCGCTGGATTGGCAACCTCATGGCCTACGAAGATCTGATTTTTCTCATTCCCAGCCATAGCCTCGAAGATTTTCCTACCGAGGCCAATGATGCCCAGGCGGCCAGCCTGCTCAATTCGTTTATTCTCCCTTGGCACCCGCAACTGATTGCCTCCGCGGGAGTGATTCCGCGCTGCCATCGTGCCGACACGCCTCCGGAAGTCACGGCCAACCGTCTGTTCATGATCCCGACCAAGAGTCAGGATCTGGTGCCATATAGCTGGATCGACGACGCCCGCCAGAGTGGCGCGACCGTCATCATGGAACTTTCCGACCGGCCGGGGATGCTGGCGATCGCGTTGCAGCCGCTGGGGGGCCTGCAGGTCGATCCCGATCTGGCCGCTGACTTTTGGGCCTTGGGCTTCTGCTACCTGCAGATCGAGTTATTGACCCGCCACATGCGGCATTTTGGAAGTACTGATGAGGTGCACTTCCAGCGCGAAGCCGTTGCGGCGGCACGTGCGGCCGTGGCCAATGATCCGGAAACGGCGAAGACACGCCTGAAAGTCTGTTTCGAACTGCTCACCGAAGCCCGGGAACGGTTCTATCCCACCGACTGTTATTTGATTGACCTGTGCTTGTTGATCCCGCGCCTGGCTGACGAGCATCTGTCCCAAACATTGTTGTCGTTAAAGCCGCTCAGCGTGATGGTGACGCCGCAGGATCTGGAAGAGATTGCTCGCGATCACGGCGAGCAGTTGGCGTTGCTCAAAGAAGCCTGGCAGCGGAAGTCTGTGGCCATTGTGGGGGGAGAATTCCGTGAAGGTCCGTCGACGTTGCTGCCGTTGAATTCACTTCTCTGGCAACTGGAAGCGGGACGCGACATCTATGACCAGTACTTGGGCCGCAAGCCCACGATCTGGGGCCGTCGGCGTTTTGGATTGATGCCGCCGTGGCCGCAGATTCTGCATCGCAATGGTTACATTGGCAGCTTACATGTGGCGTTGGATGATGGGTTTTATCCCGATCAGGAATTCAGCAAGATTCGCTGGGAAGGGACCGCCGGGCAGGCGATCGATGCCATCTCGCGGATTCCGTTAGCCGCCGACAGTGCGAACAGTTACCTGCGGTTCCCCGTCCGTTTGTCAGAATCGATGGACAACGATTCGGTCGCGGCCGTGTTGTTTGCCCGCTGGCCGGAAGCTAAGTCACCGTGGTTTGAAGATCTGCGCCGTATGCAGAATTACTCGCCGGTGCTGGGGCGATTTGTCACGCTGGAAGATTACTTCGAACACACCGACAGCGCCAGCCGGTTGTCGTCCTACGATCCGAACGAATATCTTTCGCCCTATCTGGTCCAGTCGGTGGCCCGGCAAGAGGTCGATCCGCTCGGTCGTTACGTCACCCAATTCCGGAACCGGCAACGATTCGA
>JAZKFE010000091.1:94837-96510 GCA_040386595.1 Planctomycetota bacterium
TGACGGCCGCCTTACGAGGCCAGCCCCTGCGGAGCACCGAGCTACAGACCGTCGAACGAGCCCTGGAAGAAGGCGCCGCCGAAGGCACGCCCGAGCAGGCCGCTACGGCAGAAACACAACTCGCCGCGTTCGAACAGACGGCGGGGCAACGGTTGGGAGAATTGATCACCAGCGGTGGCGGCACACAGCCGGGACTGTTGCTCGTGAATACGCTGGGATTTCCGCGGCTGGCGGTGGTGGAGCTTGGGGCTCACCTATCGCAGCCACCGGCGATTGGCGGTGCGGTCAAGTTTGTCCAATGGGATGCTCAGCATAAGACGGCAACCGTGGAGTTCCCCGGCTCAGGTTTCGTCTGGCTGCCTCAATCCAGCGCGACTCAGCCGGCCGCGGCAACCGCCGCACCTTTGGCTGAACCCAACCTACTGCGGAACGAATTCTTCGAAGTTTTACTCAGCGAGGTCTCCGGCGGATTGCGGCAACTGAAAAACTACGGTCGCAGTCCCAATCGACTCAGTCAGCAGCTGTCCTATCGCTTTCCTCGAGAACGAAAGATCCCCGCCGCCAATCCGGAAGAGCCTGATACGAAGTCGTACTACAGCGAGATGCGGGCCACCAGTTCGACCGTCACCAGCACCGGCCCGACGCTCGGTGAAATCGTGACGGAAGGGGAACTGTTTGACCAAACCAACAATCAGAAGCTGGCTGGCTTTAAGCAGACATTCCGCGTTTGGCGTGGTCGCCCGATGCTGGAAGTGGAGATCGAAATCGACCCCGTCAAAATGCCGGACGGGGATCCGTGGACGAACTATATCGGCACTCGATTTGCCTGGAATTCGTCGATCGCCGCGTTGACTCGTTCGGTGCTCGGGGGAGCCCAGACTGACTGGAAAGATGAGCGTCTCGAGTCTCCGCTGTACTTGGAAATTGCCGACGAAAATCAGCGGACGACGATTCTCACGCACGGCCTGCCGTTCCATCGCAAGACGGGCGAACGAATGGTCGATTCGATCCTATTGGTGGCGGGTGAGACGTCTCGAAAGTTCCGCTTTACGATTGCCGTCGACCAGGCCTATCCGATGCAAGCGGCCCTAGACGCGATCACTCCCACTACGGTGATCCCCACGACAAAAGGCCCGCCACGGTCGGGCAATTCGGGATGGTTCTTCCACATCAGCGGGCGCAACGTGCAAATCGTGCAGCTACTGGAATTGATGGAAAATCCCGTCGAGCACACCGACGCCTGGGATTCTCTGGCGACTCAACCCAGCGCCGCTCCCGGGCAGGGAATGGGCGTGCGATTATTGGAGACCGAAGGGCGTCCGGTGCGCGTCACGTTGCAGTGTTACCGCACACCCAAATCAGCGCGGCAGCGAGATTTCCAGGGGCGAACGATCACCGATCTGGCCATCCACGGCGACGTCGTTCATGTTGATATGGTGGCGCACGAGATCGCGGACATTGAGTTCCGCTGGTAAACACGTTTTGTGGGGAAGTGAATAGTTAATGCACAACGTAAATTGAGCAGGCGAGCCCGGCGGCGTCACGCCCCGGGATTCTTCGTGTCGTAGCCTGACTCTCTGTGTCGGATGTTTTGAACCGTGAGTGAGCGCGATAAGCAAGACGTAGACCTGTTGATAGATCTATCGTTGTCCGGTTCCTAAAGTCCCGAAGGG
>JAZKFE010000091.1:96520-104681 GCA_040386595.1 Planctomycetota bacterium
ATGCTTATTGTGTCGCCCATTCAGGGCTCAGAACGTTGTACGATGCATTCCGTGGGCTTACGCCCACGGCTAAGTTCTTTCGTCCCTATCGGGACTGTTGTGTCTTACTGGATTGGTTTCTCGCGACTGGTTTAAAAAGCCCGATATTTCGAAATTCCAGACACGCCGAATCTCGTGCTGTGCTATGTTTTGTCCGTGGCTTAGCGAGCCTTGCCCATTCCAATTGTGCCGGGTTGGGCCACTGGACTCAGCCAATCGGCGTGGCCCCCGGGGGCGGTTTGCCGTGTCCGGATTTGATGTGGTCGGCACGTCCCTGAGCGTATTGTTCCGGGGTCAGTTCGTCTTCCGCAACGGTCTCGCCGCGCTGAGCCTGTTCGTAGTATTGCTTCAGATACGGAATGCACCAGCCGCAACCCGTGCCGGCTCCGCCACATTCGCTGATCTGGCTGGCTCGGCGTGGTTTATACAGCCGGATGTAATTGACGATTTTGCGTTTCGTCACGTGAAAGCAATAACAAACTTTGTCGTCGAGATTCATGGTGTCGCTTGTTGGTTTCGCTGAGTTCCCTGTGCGAGAGATCTTACTCCCCGAGCTGCCAATAACGCGAGGATGGGGACCACGGGGGCTCGCATCCGCATATCGGTCCAATACACCAGATGAGTCAGCCACAAGGTCAGCGGCAGGAGCAACAGCATACTCCATACTCTCCATTCTACCGCCGACAGTCGCGCCAGGCCGAGCAACATGCCGCAGCTGATCAGCCCGTAGAAGATGGCCGTCCCCCAGAACAGGATCTTGGAAGCTCCGGTGGGCACCTTCCAGGGAGCCAAATCCCAGAATCGAATGCCCCGCCAGACGCAAGCGCGGAGAAATGATGCCGGTGTGGCGCGGATGTGCGACCAGGCCTTTTGGTACATCCAGCGGTCGCGCGACACTTCGTCCGCCGGACGAATCCCCGCCGCGGCCATCTGTGTTTCCAGTTCACCCTGCCAGCGATTCAGACTGGCTCCTTGCCAGACGGTGCCCCACGGTTGCTCGATGACTTCCTGATAGAACACCGGGTTGTTAGCGAGCAGCAGCGTATAGCCACCATGTGTGGTGGCAGGGGTGCCTTTGCCGACAATCAGGGCGTTACGCACAACCCAGGGAGCAAGCACTACGGCCAGTCCGATCACGGTCCAGACGGCGACGATCGCGTTGCTCCAGATTTTCTGGCGACCAACTCCACTCCTCCAATTTTCTGCCGTGACAGCCACCAGCCACACCCCGGCGAGCCCTACTGCCGCGAGAAATCCGGGACGACAGAGGCAGATCAGCCCGAAGCAGATTCCGTGGAGCAGGGGAGGCCCTGGCCGGGGAACTTGTCGCGTCGTGGCCGGGGCACCGGGAGAAACATTCCACCCGGCGGGAAATTCGAGCACCACCCAACACCAGAGAGCGACGAGCGCCGCGCACAGCGTTTCCGTCATGGGGAGCGACGTATATTGCAGCAACAGCGGGTCGAGGGCCACAAATGCGGCCGCGGCATAGCTGGCACAACCCAAGTTCAGCAACTGACCGATGCGCAAGGTCAAACCGGCCGTGATGGTTCCCAGGACGACTTGGATCAACCCTAAGGTGGTGGTCGTTCCGCCGCATTGGAAAATCGCCGCAATCAGCAGTGGATAGAGTGGCGGACGGTAAGCGGTCGGATGGGGGGGCTGCCCCATGGAAAAACTGTCACCTGCAGCCAGGTGTCGCGCGATCTCCAGGTAGGCGTCAATGTCTACGTTGAGCCGTGCCCGAAAGGCCGACCACATGGTCAGCCGTGCGATCAAGGCCACACTGCAGACGGCAAGCATCAAACACCAGTGACGACGAGACGCCTGCATCAGTGAGGGTTTTCTAAGCGAAAGAGAATCAATTGGAACGACGTTTGGCCCGCGCCTTGGCCTGTTCCAGGGGATTCACGGCGGGTGTTACTGGTGGGGTTTGTGCTGCTGCCGTTGTCGTTGGTGCGGCGGTTGGGGGCACTGGTGCGGGCCGTGT
Organism: Planctomycetota bacterium; assembly: GCA_040386595.1. Taxonomy (GTDB): domain Bacteria; phylum Planctomycetota; class Planctomycetia; order Planctomycetales; family Planctomycetaceae; genus JAKFVC01. The sequence goes on from JAZKFE010000091.1 coordinate 98,550, forward strand.
TGGTGCGACCGCGCGAACGGTTTTTTGACGTGCGATCGTCGCGCCTCGTGCTTGAGGCAGCACGGGCGATACGACATCAATGACCTTCTCCCACAACGACAACCGTCGTCCGGCGATTTCCAGGATTAAGACCAAAATGCTGAGCAAAAACAGGAGCCCCCCTAGTGGCCAGGTCGTGGATGCCCGCGGCGGATCTGCCAGCATTTCGACGGGGTTGACTCGGGCTTTGCCGCCGGTTTTTTCGGCCAAGGATTTCAGGACGTTCAAGCCGCTGTTGGCGGCTTCACGCGGGGCAAACTCCGGCGAGTAGGGCAAGGTCACAGTCGGGCCACGGACGAAGTTCTTGGCCCCCAACTTCACGAGCGGTCGGTAGGTTCCCGTCTGCGACAACTTGAACCGTGCCTGCAAGGTATTGGCCCCTTGCCATTCAAATGGAATCTCGAGCAATTTTTCGCGTTCGTCACCCGGCGGAACGACGGTCAGGACCGGAGATTCGATCTGCTGTTTGCTCGGACGATCGGGGTCGAGCTCCAATGTCACCAACGCGTCCTGCCCGGTGTGCTCCACTTTGAGGAACGCTTCATTGGGCTGATCGCCGCCGAGCAGCCAGCGAGCATGCGTGATCAGGAAATCGCCGTACTGGTCCCAATGGCCGAATTGTCCGGTGTAGACGCCGTCGACTTCCACCGTCACCGCGGCCACGCGGCCCAGGCCCAGATACCAGAAGGCCGACCAGGGAGCGGCAAATTCGTCCTGCGAGACCACACCCATGGTGGCGTTTGTTTTGAGGTAGCTCAGGTTGTAGCCGTCCACATTCGGAAACGTTCCCGCCTTCAGTTCGCCCATCAAGCGAGCATCCGCTAACAACCGCCCTGCGATCCCATCCGCCTGCGTTTTCTGGTCTTTCTTGACGAAGCTGCTGCGAGCCACGCTCATTGTGTCTTCCGTAAACAGACGCGGCAATTCCTCGGCATCCGTCGTGAACATGATGTTGCCGTGACCCAACTTGGCAATATCCTTCAGCAGCGCTGCATCGACGTCGGTGTCATTGCCCAAGCCGATGACGCTGGTCGTGATTCCCGCTTGTTCGTACTTGGCCAGCAAGTTGCGGTAGTCGCCCGGTTCTTCGCTGTCCTGAGCGTCCGAAAACAAAATGATGTGCTTGGTGAGCTGCTCGGCTTTGAGGAGTTGGTCGCCTGCTGCAACCAGTCCCTCATAGACAAAAATGCCGCCCCCCTCACTACGGATTTTCAAGACTTTACTGGCGATTGCTTCGGGATCCTCAACCGGGATGAGTGCCTGAATCACATGGGGGGCACTGTCGACGGCGATCACGGCGACACTGTCTCCGGCCGAAAGCATCCGAATGCATTCCGCCGTTCCCATGTCGGCCAGTTCCATCTTGGTTTTGTTCCCTTTGACGGGAACGGCCATGCTGCCCGAACGGTCGAGCACAATCGCCATGGCCAGGCTGAGTTTCCGGTGTTCCTGGCGCACCTCCATGGAGACTGGCAGTACCGGATCGAGAGGGCTTTTAAAATACCCGCCTGTGCCGAAGCTCCGTTCGCCGCCGGTCAGCATCAACCCGCCCCCGAGATCCTCCACGTACTGGGCAAGTCTCTCCATCTTGAGGCGTCCGAAGTCCCGCGCTGGAACGTTTTCTAATATCACGGCGCGATAGCGTTCTAAGGCATCCTGAGTCAGCGGGTGCGTTGAGGCTTTGGCGACATCGACAGGTAGCTTGGCCGATTTGAGAGCTCGGACGTAGTTGTCTTCTTGCCCGTCCTGGTTCAGGACTAACAGCCGCGGTCCCGCTTCGACCCGGACGACACCGGCACCACGGTTGTTTTCGACCAGCGGATCGTTGGCGACATCCAATTTGATGTCATAGGCATGCAGTCCGCCGTTTTCCAACAAATCGCGAAACAGGATTTGATTGGAGCCGTGGGAAAAGTGCCGTGTCTGGCTGGCGATCACCCGGCCTTCTCGGGAAACGGTGACTTTCCCTTCGGCTTCTTTGTCTGCATAAATGATGGCTGAAAATTGAAACGGTTCTCGGGGGGCGACGATTTCCGGCAAGATCACCGCTTCCACGGCCAGATCACCCGTACGAATTCGTTCGAACCCACGGTAGTCGATCGGCACTCGCATTTCCTGGGCGCGCCGAGTGGCTGCGGCAACGGGAGAACCGTTCGCTTCGCCATCAGACAAAACCAGAATCCGCGACGGCCGATTCGGGTCGACCAGATTGAGGGCGGTCTGCAGGCCGGCTTCCAGATCGCTGCCGTCGGGCAGGATCTGCTTCGTATAGCCACCACCGGCGAGGACCCCAGTTCGCGACAGCATCAGCTCAATCGCCGGCTGCTGGCCGAACGTGACGACACCGACGCGGTCTCCGGCTCCGCGACCCTTCTGCAGATTCGTTAATAGTTCGACGATGCGTGCTTCGGATTCGACCGTCATCGACCGCGAGCGATCCACTACCGCGACGACGTCGATGCCACGCCCTCCCAGATCCCACTCGGGTGCGGTTAGGACCAGCAGCAGTAAGAGGAGCAGCGAAACGCGTAACCAGCCGGTCACACCGCGGGCTCGCCCCCAGCGCCAGAACGCAAATCCCAGCGGAATTCCCAGCAATAACAGCTCGGGATATTGGAATCGCAGTGGAATGGAGTGCCAGTCAAACATGGTTCAGGAGCTGATATCCGTGGTGATTTTCAGCCCCTTGGGGCTCTGGTCATCCGATTTCGCACAACGAAATGTTCGATCTTCAAATCTCAAAACAAGAAATAGATAAACGGATTGTACTGCTGAGTTGCCAACAGAACGATGCTCAACAGGAACAGGATTCCAGCCCAGGCCGCTTTGGGCCAGGTTTGCTGTGCGGTGAAATTCCAGGCGGTCGGACAGCACCAGACGACGACAGCTCCCGCGGCCAGACTCAATACATGGTACGGCTGGAACATCAGACTCCACAAGAGGGCTGTCGCCGACTGGGGAGCCGCCAACCCCGCCAACGCTGCGTAGTAACGTCCCGCATGAGCGATATCATGCGCTCGAAATAGTACCCACCCCAAAGCCACGATACAAAACACGGCAGCCACACGGACGCTGCGGGGGATTGCGCGATTGCTGACGGGTATCGTGTCGCGGTGGCCTCGGATCTCGCGGTAGGCTCGTTCACCGGCCAGCAACAGACCGTGGTAGGCACCCCAGATCACGAAATTCCAAGCTGCCCCATGCCACAGTCCCCCCAGCAACATCACCAGAAATAAATTGAGATAGGTCCGCAATCGGCCATGGCGGTTTCCACCCAAGGGAATGTAGAGGTACTCGCGCAGCCAAGTGGAGAGGGTGATATGCCACCGCCGCCAGAATTCCGAGAACGATGCCGAGAGATACGGGGAGTTGAAGTTTTCGGGAAAGACAAACCCGAACATCAGGCCGAGTCCGATGGCCATGTCGGAATAGCCGCTGAAGTCAAAGTAAATCTGCAACGAGTATCCCAGCAAACCCCACCAGGCCTGAAAGCACTCGAGAGTTCCGGCGTTGAAGGCCGCTTCGGCAACAGATCCGCAGGGGTTGGCCAGGATGACTTTCTTCGCCAACCCCAGTTGGAACAGCAGCACACCGCGGGAAAATTTTTCGGCCGTGTGCGTGCGGACAATGAGCTGATCGGCCAAGTCTTGAAACCGAATAATCGGACCGGCGACGAGCTGCGGAAAGAGTGACACATAGCAGGCAAAGTCGAGAAAGCTGCGGGCCGGACGAGCTTCTCCGCGATAGATATCAATTGTGTAGCTGAGTGACTGGAACGTGTAGAAACTAATCCCCAGGGGCAGGGTGATCTGCCACAACGCATCGGGAACATGTTCCGACCAGCCCAGCTGCAGCATCAGATGGCGGTAGGCATCGGCTCCAAAATTGAAGTATTTGAAGAAGCCCAGCAAGGCCAGGTTTGAGCTGACCGAAATCACGAGCGCCGCACGTTGCCGGAATGTGTGACCTCCCCCCAATTGATCGCCAGCTCTTTTTGCGTCAGCGGCAATGATCCCTCCGGCGACGTAGTCGATGCTGGAAGAGAACCACATCAAAGGCACGTACAGCGGGTTCGTCCAGCCATAAAACACATAGCTCAGGAGCGTGAGCACGCCCAAACGCCAGGTTTGAGGGACGGTGTAATACAGCCCCAATGTCAGCGGCAAGAAGTAGAACAGAAATAGAAACGAGCTGAAGACCACGGATTCGCCGATAGAAAATGAGGGTGAGGCTTGGTACTTGGTTTTGACATCCTGCAGAGCTCGACCGGTCAAAAAGAACAGTCCTGCCAATCCGGAACTAAATGTGAGTCCAAAGGCTGTTGGTGTTTGCTTGTGGGCATAATCTGTTGAGCACTTGGTGGTTGAAAAAGTTCTGAAGCGTCAATTTCTGCTCGACGCCAGCTACTCTCACCTGAGAAAAGCGAATGTCACTGGTTCGCAAGCTATTGATTTTTGTTCTTGTTAACACAGTGTTTTTAAGTTCATTTAATGTGGCGTAACTTGAAATTAAAGCAGGTGTTACACCGTCGACTGCTGACGTGAGGCTACGTCAAATATGTTTTATTAAACAAAAGGCCATTCTGTCACGTGGAAATCCTTGGTTTTTCCGTTCGGAACCGGATTTCTTTATATTGCGTTCGCTTCCGGCCAGCAGTAGCATCGACAACCCCAAGCCATCGTTTCTCCTCGGTTTTAGGAGAACGCTTCTCACCGAGTTTCAACCCAATTCAATTCACTTTTGTTGCAGGTGTTTTATTCTGGTGTAACTTTTTACTACAACCAGAGTCCCTTTTTTTGCCTCGTAAAAGGTGCTTCTATGGTGTTTTCATTCCCGCTCCGTCGCAAGGGTTTTACGCTCATCGAGTTGCTCGTTGTGATCGCGATTATCGCGGTCCTGATTGCCTTGTTGTTGCCGGCGGTGCAGCAGGCCCGGGAAGCGGCTCGTCGCACGCAATGCAAAAACAATCTCAAACAGTTGGGGTTGGCTCTGCACAACTACCATGATGTGGCCCAGCAGTTTCCTCCCGGTGGATTCTTTACCGGCACCTGGACCTTCAATCGCGGCAATTTTCTGGTGATGTTACTGCCGTATTTTGATCAGGGAACTGTTTATAACCAGATTGATTTCAAATTCGCCACGCAGCTGGACGCACAAACGACCAACGGCGAATTACTCTGTCAGAAGGTGATTGCGGCACTCTTGTGCCCCAGTGATGATGCGAACGGTTTGATGACCAATGGGCAAAACACCACGCCGAGCCCACGTGCCGTGACGAACTATGCGAGTTGTATTGGTTCGCAAAGATTCGCGGTCTGCACGACAGGTTGGAACACGCTGAATTCCAATGGTTCGGTCAATCATGGCGATTCGTATGATTCGAGCCAGATTTCTGGGGTGTTTGCACATTATTCCTGGGCCGCCAAGATCCGTGACATCACCGATGGAACGACCAATACGATTGCGATGGGGGAAACTCGCCCCAAGTGTTCGACTCACCAGCAGAACGGCTGGATGCATCAAAATTCTCTTTGGTGTGGTACCACCGCTGGCATCAATATAGTGACCTGTACTGGTGAGTCTGGCTATGGTGGAACGTGCCATACCGAAACCGAGTGGGGAGCCGCACAGGCCTTTAAGTCACGGCACGTCGGCGGTTGCCATGTGACCTTGTGCGATGGCTCGGTTCGTTTTCTCAGTCAAAATATTGACTACTTAACCTTGCAGAAACTGGGAGACCGACGAGATGGCCAGGTTATCGGTGATTTCTAAACAGTTCGCCCTGGTCACCTCCTGGTTGTGTTCGTTTGCCTGCGGCCGCCCGCCTGCTATTCGGCGTGCGGCTGCTCTGATCCTCGGATTGCTGGTCGTCGCTGGCTGTCTCCCTGGCGGAGGACAAGCCACGCCCGTTCCGACCGGGGGAGTGATCACATTCAATGGCGAGGTGGTGGCCGGTGCGTACGTCTTGTTCATTCCGGAAACAGGGCCGCAGGCGTCGGCGACGACTGATGCCGAGGGTGGTTTTGAATTGACCACGGTGAAAGCGAAGGACGGCGTCGTTCCTGGTAAATGCCGCATCGCGATCGAAAAGCG
>JAZKFE010000091.1:104691-108008 GCA_040386595.1 Planctomycetota bacterium
AGAGCCTGCGGATCCCAAGAATCCGTATGTCGATCGCAAATCCTTGATTCCCGAGCGTTATGGTTCTGTCAAAGACAGTGGCTTGGTCGAGAACGTTGAAGCCAAGAGTGAGAACTACTTCGCCATCGATCTGAAGAAATAAGATCTTCGAGTTGCGGTTGACGCATCCCTCATGTAAGTCCCGGCTTAAGTATTCTTGAGCTGGGGCAGATGTGTTGTTGCGCGGGGATAGCCGTGGTGTGATGGCGTCTGCTGGTTCGCGTTGCAGGGTTTCTGGAATTTCCAGTCTGCATGAGCGTATTGAGTTTCGCATCACAATCGGGGTAGACTGGGTGTTTGGTGAGCGAAACGAAGTGATCGAGCGAGTTGGGAGAATTCATGCTGTGCCGCTGGAGTGTCTTGCTGCTCGTGATGAGTCCGGCGTGGTTATATGCTGCGGATCCGGCCCCAGAAAAATTCTTCCAGTCAGAAGTCGAGCCGCTATTGGTTCGACGCTGCCTGGAATGCCATGCTGCGGAGGCTCGCGGCGGGCTGGATTTGCGTACGCGCGGAGCGCTACTCAAAGGGGGCGACACGGGGGCCGTGATTGTCCCCGGAAAGCCGGACGATAGTCTGTTGTTCGAGCACGTTTCCAACGAATACATGCCCCCCAAGAAACCGCTCAAGGCGGAAGAAATCGCCGTCTTTAAAACTTGGATCGAAGGGGGAGCCTACTTCCCCGAGCGGGCTTTGGATCTGTATACGTTTGGAACGGACCGCCGCGGCGGCTACGACTGGTGGTCGTTGCAAGCGGTGACTCGTCCGGCCGTGCCCGATTTTCAGAGTACCGGCCGGCAACGCACGCCCATCGATGGATTCATTCTGGCGCGGCTGCAGGAAGCCGGCCTGACGATGTCGGAACCTGCCGACCGGGCCACCTATATTCGACGTGTGACCTATGATCTGCACGGTCTGCCGCCGACTTATGAAGAAGTCCAGGCATTCGTGAATGACACCCGGCCTGATGCTTATGAATTGCTGGTCGAGCGGTTATTGGTCAGTCCCCGATACGGCGAGCGTTGGGGACGGCATTGGCTCGATGTGGTGCGGTTTGCGGAAAGCAATGGGTTTGAACGGGATCGCCTACGAACGAACTTCTGGCGGTATCGCGACTATGTAATCTCGGCGTTCAATTCGGATCTGCCGTATGACGAATTCGTTCGCGAGCAACTCGCGGGTGATGCCCTGCGGCCAGATGATCCCCAAGCGTTGATCGCGACCGGATTTCTTGTCGCAGGCCCCAAGAATGATGTGGGGACGGTCAGCGAACTGGAGCGGATGATTACGCGGCAGGATGAGCTCGACGAGTATGTGGTGGCGACTGGCACGACGTTTCTCGGCCTGACCATCGGTTGTGCTCGCTGTCACGATCATAAGTTTGATCCGATTCCGACACGCGACTATTACAGCTTCACCAGTATCTTCAGCGGTCTGGATCGCACCGATAATGTCGTGGCCCCGCCGGAGGACAAGGCCCGTCACGCCGCGGCGACGCAAGTCGTGCAGAAACGCATCGACACGGCAAAATCGGCCATTGCTGCGACCCTCAAACCCGTCCGCGAGATACTCTTGGCCGAGTTGGCGGCGGAACGTGCCAAGACTTCTCAAGCCGATAAGTTGGCCCCGGTCAACTTTCTGCGTAACGAAGAATCGTTTACGCCGGTGGTCACTCGTTTTCTGCGGTTCGAGATCAAAGCCACGTCGGGAGCCCAGCCTTGTCTGGATGAACTGGAAGTTTATGGCTCCAGTCCGAAGTTGAATCTCGCACTGGCGAGCGCCGGGGCGAAAGCTTCGGCTTCTTCGTTGTTGCCCGGCTATCCCATTCATCAGATTCAACATTTGAATGATGGGAAAACGGGGAATTCTTCCAGCTGGATCAGCAATGAACCGGGCAAGGGGTGGGCTCAGATTGAGTTCCCACGTCCCGTGGAGATTTCTCAAATTGTCTGGGGACGTGACCGCGATGGCGGGTTCCTGGATCGGCTGGCCACGGACTACTCTGTGGCTGTTTCCGGTGACGGCCAGGTGTGGACAACGGTCAGCAGTTCCGAACGCCGTCGTCCTTTCCAGCCGGGGGCGAATCCCGGTGCGGAGATTCCGACCGGACAAGTCGTGGCTCGTCTGACCGCGGAACAACGATCGATCTACGATCAATTGGTGAAAGACCTGAGTGCTGCCGAAACCGACTTGCGATCCATTCCGTCCCTGCCGGTTAGCTATTCGGCTGTTGACGGTGCCACTCAGCCGGCGTTTATTTTGCGTCGCGGCAACGTCCGTGAGCAACAAGAGTCAGTCCGGCCGCAGGCCTTGTCGGCGGTGACCGCTCTCGATGCGAACTTGCTGCCGAAAGATCAGGATTCCGGCCCCGCACGGCGGGCGAAGCTGGCCGAGTGGATTGTGGATCGACGCAATCCACTCACCGCACGAGTCATGGTCAATCGCGTCTGGCAGTATCACTTCGGCCAGGGAATTGTGGATACGCCCAGTGATTTGGGTTTCAACGGCGACCGCCCGTCGCACCCGCAATTACTCGACTGGCTGGCCACCGATTTCATGGATCAGGGCTGGAAGCTCAAACGCCTGCACAAACTGATTGTGCTCTCCGAGGTCTACCGTCAATCGTCGCAGTCACGTCCCGAGGCCGCGGCTAAAGACGGGGCGAACCGGCTGTTGTGGAGAATGAACCCGCAGCGAGTCGATGCCGAAGCTTTACGCGACTCGGTCCTGCAAACGAGCGGGAAGCTCGATCTGGCCATGGGGGGCCCGAGCTACCGGATGTTCCATTATCGGGACGGCAATGTTCCCGACTATTTATTGTTAGAGAAGCCAGGTCCGGAGACGTGGCGGCGGGGCGTGTACATGTTCAACATCCGCACGTTTCAAGAGCCTCTGATGAGCGTCTTCGATTGTCCCGATCCGTCAGTCCAGACGCCGCGGCGCGGGCAGAGTACGACGGCGTTGCAAGCCTTGTCGCTGATGAACAATCCGTTTGTGTTCGACCAGTCGCGTGCTTTGGCCGAGCGTGCTACGAGCTTAGCGGGACCGCAGGCGTCGGTCGAACAACAAGTGCAGATGGCTTATCGCCTGACGTACGCTCGTGATCCGATCGCGGCAGAAACCGAGAACGCCGTCGGCTTTGTGAAGCAGGCCGATTTGTTCAGCTTGTGTCGCGTGTTGTTGAATTCGAACGAATTCTTATACGTGCGGTGATGTTAATGGTTTTGGGGTCGGGCGTTCAAATTTGCTGACCCTAACGGATTGCAGGTGCATGAAAAAAG
>JAZKFE010000092.1:0-40495 GCA_040386595.1 Planctomycetota bacterium
CCCAATAATTCGAAACACCACCAAATCCAAGATCCCTTGAGAATTCTCGTTCCAAAATCCTTCACGGCGCAGCTCACCAGGACTCAATCATCACCGGCCAAATCGTCCTCATCCTCTTCGGTCGGGTCGACCGCGATGGGATTGAGACAGGCTTGGTGTAGCGGACAGGTTTTAGGATCGACGGCCACACCGTCGCGATACTTCCGCAACAACCGCCGTGATTGTTCTGCCAACTGGGCCCGAACTTCACGGCGTTTTCCTTTGATGCGCGGAATAGACATGTCATCGTAAGTCGTGGTCTGATGCCGCAGCCACGCGATGACGGCCGCTTCGGCACGTCGCTCAATCGGAATCCGTTGCGTCCGCGCCACCGTGCCGCTGCCGACCGGTGTGGCATGAACCGTGACCGCATCCGCCAGGCGTTGAGCCAGCTCGGCATGTCCCGGAGCAAACGCCAGAAACGTCAACACGGATCCGCGGAAGTCTTCCACGTAAACCGTCTGCTTGCGTTCGCGACGGACGACATCCGAAGCCCGACGCTTGGCGTACGACTCGGTTGCACGTTCCACTTCAAGCTCCGCTCGGAACCCCGCAATACGCTCAGCCGGTGCCCAGACGCCCAGCGAGAACAGCTTGCGGCCCTTCTTCTGCTGCACCGTCCAAGTCGGCCCGGCCGCTTTTACGCGACGGGTCAACCCGGCATCACCGGGGGGCAACAATTCCCATCCCACAGGGACCGCTAAGGTCTCGCCTGTCGCGGTGCGTACGGTACGCTCCTGAGGTCCCGGTCCGACAATCCGTGTCTCTGCAGCCATCCTCGGTCATACTCCTATTGATGCCATTGGCGAACAAGCTTTGGCCTAAATCCGACACCAACCTTATTTGGCGGGCGTCACCGATGCGTGCTTGGCGATGAACTCCACAATCGGCGTTGAATCATCCAGACCATGAGGGTGATGTCCGACACCCTTCTTCGCGATGAGGGTGATCTCGCCCCCCAGCTTGCGATAGCGTTCCGCGATCACGCCGGTGTTTTCATCCCACGGCACGACATCATCGGCATCACCGTAAACGTGCAACAACGGAACTTTGGATTTCGCCAGCGGTTCCAGATTATCCACCGGATTCTTGGTGTAAGCGAGCGCCTCGGCATCATTCTTGAAGCCATAACATTCCAGAACCAGCTTCCAGTCCTGGGGGCTGCCGATCCCCTTCCCTTTGCCGCCCGGCCAGCTCTTGAAGTCGCACACGGGAGCATCGCCATAAATGCAAGCAACCTTCTCGGGATTCGCTTCGGCCCAGTTGTAGCAATACAACCCGCCGCGACTCAGCCCCACCAGCGCGACCTTCTTCGCCAGACCGTACTTGCCTGTGAGTTCGGCGTAACAGGCATTCCAATGGGCGACAGCCTGCGGGCTGCCCAGCATGTTGGGCACCGTCATGTAAACGATATGAAAACCACGCTGCAACAGAGCAATATCGGGAGCCGGCTTGTGGCCGAAAAACTCACCATGCCACACCCACGGACGTCCTGCAGCAGGCTCCTTCGGAGTGACAACCAGCACCGGCCGACCGTCAATCTCAAAGTCGAACCGTTGAAAACCGTTCCAGTCGCTGGACTTGCCGGAAAATGACGCCGGCGATGTCTCGGCCGCAGAACCAACTCCTGTCAGCGACAGGCAGAGACACAGACAGACGCCCATGGATAGTCTGCTCGAACCCAATATGAGGGCTAATTCCCGAATCATGCGCAAGATAAGGCCTCCAGAGATGCGGTTAACGGAAGCGCCTAATTCTAGCGACCATTCCGATTGCAGCCAGCGGTCCCACAATTTTGGTTTGCGGTAAAAATTATCGGGTGCAAGGAACTCTGACGCCGCATCTATGAATTCCCTAAGTCAAAGTGGTGACTCGTAATACGTGCATCAGCAGACGCCTGAAAACTGATTTCAATGGTACGTTGCGTCTCGTGGGCGTCTTCAGTATTTTTAGCATACGCTTAAACATACCCACGCCTTTTGATGCAGGATGAACGCTGTATGCGGTTGATCTTCCCGTTCTCCCCGGATTTCGCTCGTCCGGTGGATCAAACGATTTGGACAGGAATTCCGCAAATGCTGCGGGCCGGCTTCACCAGGATGTTGCTAATCCTGGTGCTTTTGAGCTCCTTGGCCGGAACAGTCTCTGCCGCCGAAGAGGCCCCCCATCATCATGGCGGTGAAGCCAATCTGAAGCTGCCGAACCTGAATGACGTGAAGTTTCTGGGGGACATGATCGGTGGCCGCGACCTGTTGTTTACCGGCATTTTTGTGTCGATCGCCGGTCTGATCTTCGGTTTGATCGCCTCGTCGCAGCTCAAGAATCTCCCCGTGCATCAATCGATGCGCGAGGTCTCGGAACTGATCTACGCGACGTGCAAAACATACCTCATCACACAAGCCAAGTTCTTGTTCCTGCTGTGGCTGTTTATCGGCGCGATCATCGTCTTTTACTTTAAGTTCCTGGAGAACTTCGACACCCTGAAAGTGGGGGTGATTCTCCTCTTCAGCGTCATCGGAATCCTGGGTAGCTTCGGTGTCGCCTGGTTTGGAATTCGCGTCAACACGTACGCCAATTCCCGAACCGCATTTGCGAGCTTGTCTGGCAAGGCTTACCCCTGCTACGACATTCCTTTGAAGGCCGGTATCAGTATCGGCATGCTGCTGATCAGCGTCGAATTGCTGCTGATGCTGGTCATTCTGATGTTCGTCCCCGGCGACTATGCGGGCCCCTGTTTCGTGGGCTTTGCGATCGGTGAATCACTGGGTGCCGCGGCGTTGCGAGTCGCCGGTGGTATCTTTACGAAGATCGCCGACATCGGTGCAGACTTGATGAAAATCGTCTTCAAGATCAAGGAAGACGATGCTCGTAATCCCGGTGTCATCGCCGACTGCACCGGCGACAACGCAGGTGACTCGGTCGGTCCGTCCGCAGATGGTTTCGAGACCTACGGCGTGACCGGCGTGGCCTTGATCACCTTTATTCTGCTGGCCGTGAAAGATCCGAAAGTCCAGATTCAATTGCTGGTGTGGATCTTCATGATGCGTGTCATGATGGTGCTGGCCTCAGCCGGCTCGTACTTCCTCAACCAGTACCTGGCCAAAGGCAAGTATTTCGACAAGCAACATTTCAACTTCGAAGCTCCCCTGACCGTCCTGGTCTGGCTGACTTCAATCGTCTCGGTCGTGTTAACGTTTATCGTTTCCGCCGCCCTGATCCCCTCACTCGGTGGAGACCCCACCCTGTGGTGGAAACTGTCGATTATCATCTCGTGCGGTACGCTGGCCGGTGCCATCATTCCGGAAGTCGTGAAGCTTTTCACCTCGACCGAATCAGCCCACGTGCAAGAAGTCGTGACCTCGTCGAATCAAGGCGGGGCGTCGCTCAACATTCTGTCCGGTTTGGTTGCCGGTAACTTCAGTGCCTACTGGCTGGGAATGATTATTCTCGGACTGATGGGTATCGCCTACCAGATGAGTGGCACCATCGCTCCCGAGATGATGCTGGCTCCCGCCGTGTTTGCCTTCGGCCTGGTGGCCTTCGGATTCCTGGGCATGGGCCCGGTCACGATCGCCGTCGATAGCTACGGTCCGGTGACCGACAATGCTCAGTCGGTCTACGAATTGTCAATGATCGAAACACTGCCGAACATCCGGCAGGATCTGCAGTCCAAGTTCGGCTTCAACGTCGACTTTGAACTGGCCAAGGAAAACCTCGAACGCAACGACGGCGCGGGCAATACTTTTAAAGCCACCGCAAAGCCGGTGTTGATTGGGACCGCAGTGGTCGGTGCCACGACGATGATTTTCTCCATCGTGCTGGAGCTGACCAATGGCTTGCAGCCGCATCTGTTGGCGAACCTCTCGATTCTGCACCCTCCGTTCCTGCTCGGTTTGATCGCTGGCGGTGCCGTGATTTACTGGTTCACGGGAGCCTCAATTCAAGCCGTCACCACCGGTGCTTACCGGGCCGTGGAATTCATCAAAGCACACATTAAGCTGGATGACACAGTCACGAAGGCCTCGACGGAAGACAGCAAAAAGGTCGTGGCCATCTGCACGCAGTATGCTCAGACGGGTACGTTCAATATCTTCGTGACCGTGTTCTTCTCGACGTTGGGCTTCGCGTTCCTCGACCCGTACTTCTTCATTGGCTACCTGGTCTCGATCGCTCTGTTCGGTCTGTATCAGGCAATCTTCATGGCGAACGCCGGTGGAGCCTGGGACAACGCCAAGAAGATCGTGGAAACCGAGCTGAAGGCCAAGGGGACTCCGTTGCACGACGCCTGTGTGGTCGGTGATACCGTGGGTGATCCGTTCAAGGATACCTCGTCTGTGGCGTTGAATCCGATCATTAAGTTCACCACCTTGTTCGGCCTGCTGGCCGTCCCGTTGGCGGTCTCGTTGCGAGAGAAACAAGGGGGATATGTCACCAACGGTTTGGCGGTGGCATTCCTGTTGATCTCGATGATCTTCGTGTACCGCTCCTTCTATTGCATGCGGATCCAGGTCCAAGGGGCTGAATCGCACGCATAGAGCAAAAGCCAAAGCAGTCCAACCTCCAAATTAAATTGCATGGGTAGCCCAGATTCTCGAATCTGGGTGAGCGCAGCGAACAAGAGGTTGCGGCTCATTCGACCCTCGAATGTCAATTCCTGAGTCGGGTTTCCCGACCAGGAATTGGGCGTAAATGAAGAACTTCAGAGTCGCCGACTCTCAAAACTGTAACCTCTTGTTCGCTTCGCTCACCCAGATTCAAGAATCTGGGCTTCTTTATAGTCGAAATCGCAACCACTTAACAGCACGGTATTTACGACCGGAACTCAATGCCTGAAAAGTAGTTGCGGTTAATCATCTGTCGTCATCTTCAGTCAGCAATAGTCAAGTTTAACGGGTATTTTTGGCACATGTGCCAACTGTACTCTGCGATGGTGCCTCCCATTTTGAGGAGGCAGATATGTATTTCCAAGATCGCTTGGTACCACGCAATGGTATCAAACTCCGCGTGCTCATCGGGACGCGTATCAGCGGTTGTGCGAATCAGAAGGAGGTCAGTCTTGAAGACCAGGCTGACCATGGCAAAGCCGTAGTCCAGGATATGTACGATGGCGAAGTTGAATACGTCATCATCTCTACGAAGGGTAAGGGAGAACGACTCGACCGTCCCGAACTGGCCGAATTTGAATCTGCATTTCGGACGGGCACTTTTGATCTGGGTATTTTTGAGGATCTTGGCAGACTCGTCCGCGGGTCGGAAGCATCCCGGTTGTGCGGAATTGCGGTTGACCATGGCACGCGCATTCTAGCTCCGGACGACGGCATCGACACGAATGATCCAGATTGGGAACAAGACGTGCTTGAAGCCTGCAAAGAGCACGTAGGTCATAACGTTCGCGTCTCAAAACGTCTTAAAAACAAATTGATGACTCGGTTTCGGAGGAATGGGGCAGCCCGAGCTGATCTCCCATTCGGCTACATTCTTCCGGAAGGTGGCAAGACTTATTTTGACGCAAAAAAAGACCCCAACCCTGAAGTTGACCGTATTTTGAAAGAAGGAAAGGAACTTCTACGGAAGTCGAAGAACTATTCGGTAGTGGCACGATATTTCAACGATCAAGGTGCTGAAGGCGGTACCTCGCGTCGCCAAGGCGAATGGACCGGCGCTTCCGTCAAGGTGTTGTTTGAAAACCCCATCCTCAAGGGGATGCCTCAACGCGGAAAACGCATGTCGGACAAGCATCACGAGTCAGGGCGCCGCATTTCGATTCTCAATCCTCGTGGCCCAACCTTTATTGACTGTCCTCATCTGGCTTATTTTGCAGCGGAAGATATTGATCCGATCTTGGCGATGTTGAAGGAAAAGAACGCCGGCTTTTCTCGCGCTCGCGCGAGGGATGAAGACCCACGTTACCGTGTTCCGCGTAAGCAGACACGCTTTCCAGGACAGTTTGGTACTTGCTGGTACTGCGGCAGTCACTTCGTATGGGGCGGAAATGGGCTCAAGAACCACTTGATGTGTGCCCGCAGCCGCGAGTCGAAGTGCTGGAATTCCGTGGGGTTCAGTGGCGCATTATTTGTGGACCGGTTGAAATCTGCGATTTTTGAGCGTTTGCATGCACTGCAAGGACTGGACGAGCAATTTCGTACGTTGGTTGCTGACGCCAATAAATCTCGTAACGTGAATTCCGAGTTATTGACACTGCAGCGTGAAGAAGAGGCCCTAAAGCGCGAACAGAAAAATGTCATGGAGGCGATCATTAAATATGGACCGCGGGATATGTTTGATCAACAAATCGCCGATACTGATCGACGCGCGGCATTTCTGAGGGGAACGCGTTACCAACTGGAAGCCTCAGCACGACGTCGTCTGGAGTTGCCCCAATCTTCCCAAGCCCTGAGCACGTTGATGGAACATGCATTCCAAGATTTGTCGACAACATCAATGGATTTCGGGCTGCTGATGCGTGAGATCGTCCCGGAATTCCATATGTACCTGGTACGCCTCTGTGATGGAGGGCACCCCGCCCCGCGTATCCAAGCCCGCTTGGACCTGTCAGGCATTTGCCCTGACGCACGACTTGTCGATGGTCTGCATTCGATGCTTGCGTCGACCATCACCGTGGATGTTTTTGAGCCTCCACAACGTGAACGGATTCGATTCCAGGCGGTTAAATTGGCCGCAGAAGGGCACAAACAGCGAGATGCCTGTCAGCTCATCGGAGAAAAACCGACGCAGCCCGCATTCCAAAATGCGCTGGCACTTCAACGCAAAATGGATGAACTAGATCTGAAGAGTCCTTATGTGTTCCTGCCGGAACCACCCAATGACTACCTAAAGCTACGCCGACACAAAGCAAAGCATTTTCGATTTCGACCTGTAGAAGGGTATGACCGTCCCGAGCTGATGTAAGTAGTTTCGGACATCACAACATCACAAAAGACCTTGAGCTCTCGGCTCAAGGTCTTTTTTCATGCGCTCACATCGAAGGAACCCAATGACTCGAACCAAGCCAACTGTCCCTTTTCCAATTCAATCCGGATCTTTATTGCACCGACTGCTAGTGCTTCTCGCTCGCCGGGTCAGTGACCGCATGCTGAACGACGAACATCCTGACACAAACACGGGGCATCCAATCCGGCCCACCAAATACGACCGTGAGAAAAAATGCAAAGCGAAACGGATCATCGAATAGTAAAACCTCCTTCACGGAATTGGAGAGTCCAGCGTACTTGCCAGATTTTCCGCCCTTACCAACCATTTAACCGACCGGTGTGAGGATTACCCCAAACTGCGTGGTATCGCCACAAACGCTTCAACGGATCAGTCGGACTTCGCCGCGCACGACACATAGAGGCTGCGGCGTGACACTCAGTCTCCGTGCGGTCTCAATCCTGTAATTCGATGGATGAATTTATTTTATGTTCAATGAGCGGGAACCTGGCAGCACTGTTGCTCTGGCGCGAAGAGATCGCGGCCAACGGAAATACCTCCGCGAGGCCCTATTTGAAATCAGTCGGCCGAGAAGGGACGACTCCCCTCACCGTCGACGAAATCCAGCGGCTCACGCGAAGAATTCGTCACTGGCATTAAGAGTTACCCGCTCCTGTGACAGGAGCAGTTTTCGTTTTTGATTCGCTAGACCAAGCTGCGGTAACCATAGGCCACCGGTCCATGGTTGCCGCAATCTTTCCCTAACACAGCAAACCAATTCGCCGGCTGTTGGCTTCTCAGCAACTGCGGATTGGCATGAATTCTGGTTTTTCTGGCATCATCGTAGACTCTTTTTTTAGCTATCAGCTTCCTGCGGAATTCATGATGAGAGCCACTATCATGAGAAATAACAACAAGAGAAGCATTGCCTGGATCGCGAATGCCAATATTTGAAATCCCCGGACGACGAAGCGGAAATCGGAGGAAAGCTCGCTCCCGCCGGCATCTGGAAGGCCTTGCAACAGTCGAGACTGTCACGTAAGAAGAAAGTGCTACATGTATCAGAGCATGATCGGACCGATCTCCATAGGAACGTCCGAACTGTCAGCAAGACGCTTATGCGGATCTGCAAAACCTTTGAACTCCGTTTGCCAGAACCATCTCTGTGCTTTCGGGAGGCAAATTGTGTAGCCGATCGGGATGATATTGCTTCGCCGCGCGACGATAGGCTGCATCAATTTCATCAGCGGACGTAGTTGGTCCTATTTCAGCCACTCCAGGCGCGTGACAGTGGCCGACATGGGGTTCGACACTGGTCGAGAGGTCACGATTATTGCTTTAAGCAACAAGTCGGTAGCCGGACTACTTACAACCATCTAAGACATGCCACGGCGGACGATAAACTACGCGTGGGCACGTGATTATATATCCCTAGTATCCGGCATAGACTACATCATCCCAATCTAAGAGTCCAACAAATCGCCGGAAGCTCGAAATATAATATTGGGCAGACGTGATCTGTGTGGCGATGGGCTCAGGAACGTTCAATCGTTCATCATAGCCGGATGTGGGCAAGCCTTTGTATTCTGACGCGCCGACAATCCGCAGACGCCGCCCGCCCCAGAGCCAGGTTAAATGAATCGCACAATGGCTTGAATTGGCCACGTGACACAGCACACCGGATTTCGAGCCGGCCGCGAGATCGCGCGCGGTCATGGCTAACTCAGGTGCTTCAAGGTCAGGGAATTGCTTTGTGCGATACAGCAGCGATTTGTCTTCGATGTCTTTAGGAACCAGATTTGACCACCACTCGCCAACGATCGGAATCACGTTGTCCAATCTGAGATTGGGGTGAGAGCAAAGTATTTCGGGATGAAGTGTTACATGGAAGAGCGTTTGGTTTGGAAATAGAGGAGCCAAATTTAGGGCGTAATTGATTAATATGACGTTTTTTGTCCGAACAACCGCAGAATAATCGACCGTTGTCTTGCCTCCTGCTACAATCGTAACTTCCTCTCCTGTGAGTCGACCCGCAAAGTTTTCTATTCTCATAAGAACAACAATTCTTCTGATGACAACACTGACGAAGTCTTAGCAGTGTGCCATGTGTCGAGGCCAATGGCTATTCAAGATGCCTGGAAATCAGTTCGGACCCAAGGGCCAAATTGCGATCTGTGCATATTTACAGTTTCGCATGGCGGTACATCGAGTACGCGAGCTGCGTAAAGCCTAGGAAGTTGATCGCGATGTATTCGTATTGCGCGACGAGACAGGGGAGACTCGGCAACCACCTGTTGAGCTACTGATCTTGTCGCATTGTCAATAGCGATGCGTAACTCTCGACCATCTTGTGTCACTGGTTGGGAATGGTTCTTTCATTACAGACAGATTAACTGAATGTAGCGTACCCGCTAGCGGTGGTACTAACGATCACAGTCCGCCGCAAAGTGATAAATCAGTCGCTGGGGTTTCTTCGGCCGCGGTTGTCGATCGGGCGTACGATTCGATCCGATTGACTTCGGTTGGACTGTTGCTATAAATCGCTGCCGCAGATGGGGTTCCTGCGACGGCGAGGGCAATGATCTTGATTCCCGTGCCGTACTTGGTATCTCCACGCAGCGCCCTCGTTGGGGGGGAATATACTAATGTTTGCGTACAATCGATTCGGAGCAGCCCCATGGCACGTCCAATAATTGTACCTTTGGCTCCGGCGCGAACGCAGTGTGGCCACAGGCAAGACAGCATCGTGTGCAAGGATGGCGCCGCGTATTAAGAGATATTACATGCAGATCTCTTGCCATGATATCCACTCAAACTGAAGTTTTGAAGCAGTTTCCAGGAACAGGTATCTTCATCAATCCCTTGGCTAGAAAATATGTTAGAAGTTGACACTTGAAATCGCTTTACCTGCGCCAAGTCACCTCCGCTGTCCGAAACACACTTAAGTCGTCCCTACTGATTAACTTGCCCTGCTCTTGTCGCAAGGATTCCTTGCAGCACTCGAAGCCAGTCGCTTGCCATTCGACGCACATTGAACCGACCAGCAGCCCTCCTTGCGAGGTCAGACGCAATCGCAGGCCGCTCGGTTGGAGATCGGGTTCCGACAGCTTTTACAAGTACGTCGGCAATTTGCAGAGAAGTCGGATTCCGGCCGAGCGAAGAGTACACGTGTTGCTGTTGTTTCGACTCAGGATCCAGGAATTTGACCGAAGGAAGGATACCTACATCGGTCGAAACGATTGGTATCCCTGCCAAGAGTGCTTCGATGCTAGCCATTGGTCCACCTTCATATTCGGACGCGCATATAAACACATCACTAGCTCGGATCACATCGCCAATGTTGTCGATCCACGGCAACAGGATAAAGTTTTTCGGGATCGTTCGTCGGATGCTGGCTTTGATTTCCACTCCCTTCCAACCTTCTCCAACGAACATTCCAACCCACGATTTGCCTCGAAGGTTTAGAATTTTTACCGCCTCAGCGATCTGGGAGATTCGTTTCTCGGGAGCAAATCGACCGAAATACAGCAACCAATGTGCGGTCGCTACAAGCTCTTCTGTCAGTCGATGCTCTCCCTGCTTTAAGAAGTCACTTCGCAATTCCATGGGCTGCGCCCAGCTTGCCAGTCGGTTTGCGTCGACGGCTAGCTCAATCGTCGTCACCTGATTACGGGGAATGCCGAATGTGGTGACTGCCGTGTCGTAAGCTTCGTGGCTTGTTACTACGAAATGTGTCGCGTGGGGCTTCAATTTGGATGCGATCGAATGAGTCTCATTACACACACTGTGAAGCTGAACCAGTAGTGGCTTCCCTCGCCAGTCGTCGCGCAATAGCACATAGGGGTTACTTGCCGCTGTCGTTACCACGTCAGACTCATCAATCAGTTCATCGTATATTCCCGGTCCCGGCCGGAATTCGATAAACGCGTGCTCTCGGCGGATCCTGTCAGCAACGGGGCGAGAATCAGTGCAGATTACTCGTGTGTACCGACTCAGTTCGCGTGCCAACTTGAAGTCCGTTGTGAGGGCTTCGCAGGAATGAAACACGATTGCCACGGGACTCACTGCATTCCCGACCAATGTATTAAACAGATTTGCCGTATACGTTCCAATTCCACCTTGCGCCAAATCAGCAAGTAGCCATAGAACACGAATTTGTGTCACTCCAACGGGCGACGACTCGACTGAAGATCGATCCGTCCAACACTTCGTTTTGCCTTCTTCTTGCGATCCCGCGATTGAACATTTTGCACGCACCAGATCTGCAGAAAAGGTCGAGTCCAGAGCTCGTGAGCACCGCCGGCATCGCACAACACCATCTCCACGCCTTTCAAATTCACACAACATTGCTTCATCCAAACTGGAGGGCTTCAATGAACTTTGTCGATCTATGTCATAATGACACCGTAGACGCAACAATCCCTCGCGAAACGGGTTAGGAGTTTCAAAGGACAGGCGTTTAAATTTTTTCCCTTTGAGCGGCAACCAATCGCAGCACTCGATTCCAGTCATCTGCCATGCGGCGAATACTAAACCGACCTGCTGCCTGGACCGCAAGGCAATGATCCGCCACGCTTCTCGTCATCGGCATTTTATCTCGGACCACTGAGCCAGCAACATTTGCGATGTGACGGGGTGTCGGAGTACTCCCCAACGAATGATAGACCACATCCTCAGCGTCGCCAGGCATTCGAGGCAGCTTGACCGATGGCAGAATCCCAACGTCCGTGGAAAGCACTGGAATTCCCGCCAACAGCGCTTCCAGGCTGCTGATCGGGCCGCCTTCGTAGTCGGACGCGCATATAAATACGTCTGATGCATTAATTATATCACCAACGCTTGGCACCCACGGCATCAGCAAGTGGTGATGCGGGATCGCCTGCCGAATCCTTGCCTTGATATTTGAAGCATTCCGTCCATCTCCCACAAATACGCCAATCCACGCTTGGCCACTCTCATTGAGCAGTCGAACCGCGTCGGCAATTAGTGGAATGCGTTTCTCGGAGGCAAATCGACCGAAATAAAGCAGCCAATGAGACCGTTCTGCGAACCCGCTGGAAATACAATGATCACCATCTCTTAAAAACGCCTTCCTCAGTTCAAGTGGCGGTAACCAACTCGCTAGCCGATTTGCATCGACGCCGCTCTCAATCATCGTGACTCGATCCGGTGGCAGCCCGAACAAGGTGGTGGCGGCAGTGTGCGCCTCAAGACTCGTCACCAGAAAATGAGTCGCATATCGCCTTAACCTCTTCGCAATTCGGGCGGTTTCGGAGCATGTACTGTGGAGTTGGACGAGCAGCGGTTTGCCTCGCCAATCAGTTCGCGTCAACACATGCGGGTTGTTGGAGGCGGTGGTGACAATGTCACATTGATCCAGGAGTTCGTCATAAATTCGGGAACCTGGTACAAATTCGATGTGCGGATTGGCATGTTTTACTTCCTCAGGAACTCTCCGCTCGTCGGTGCAAATCACACGCGTAAACTGACTCAACGCACGCGCAAGCGAGAAATCCGTCGTCGCCGGATTGCATGTATAGAACACCACTGCGGTAGGCAGAACGGTTCTCCCGACGATCGATTTGAAGAGATTGGTTGTATAAGTACCGATCCCGCCGTGAGCAATATCCGCGAGCAACCACAGGACCTTTAGCTTGCCCGGCGCACAGGAAGGAATTTGTGCGCCGCCAAGTTGGTTGAGCAGCCCGGCTGAACGCGAGAGCTGAAGCGGTTCGGACACAGCGCTCAATTGAGTCAATTTACAGACCGCATGAACTGATTGCGGAGGAAATTCCGACTTGATGAACTGCCCGCATCGTCGGCAACGCAGAGTGCCGCTCTTGCAAACTTCGAAATCACATCGCATTACCACTTGAACCTTCCCGAATCGGCGATTGGACTGTCACTATAATCAGGAACCGGAAATGTCTGGGCCGTCGCCCGCGATATCGTGAATTCAGGCCGCCTGAAGTCAGAAGAAACTAGACGACAGCGTGATAAGGCTCGCGATTCCAGGCATCAAACTCAACATTGATATATCTCCTTTGTTCCTACACTTCACGCGCGAGATCAACGTTCACAAAGCCGGTGACCGTGATTCTACCGAAAGATTTAGTGCTAACTGTTGATACGCCAACCCAAGATCTATCAAGACCCCGGAAGACGAGTCACATCGAAAGACATCCGGCTACTACCGTCTTGCCGCTATTATCAAAGCCAGTGCAAAGGTGCCGACCAAAAGACAAAATACCCCTGTCATTCACGATGCGATCTTTACACCAGATCAAGCAACCGAGAAGCGAGCCAAAAAACGTCGACGAGTGAATGCTCCATGAATCAGAACGATATAAAGAGTTTACTGTGACTCAAATCGAAGAACTTTAGATTATCCACATTCAGAGCGTCAGGCCATCTGAATAGTATATTCAGCGCGAGCACCAATGCAATCAGAATCATTGTGAAATTTGTAACGATGTTCGCGGAAGTTTACTTTTGAACAGAACGCACCGCCACAATTGCAAGTTTAATTACGACCGGGGCAACTCCTGCCTGTACGACGCAATTGCCGCTGGAGGCTCCCACATCAGAGCGTTGCGGCTATCGATCTATTGCGTGACAACAAACGTCCATAATATTTCGACAGAAGATCTTGACGTGACATCAGTGTTGCGTATGCTGACGTGCATCGGAATCCAGCGGAGATACGCTTACGGTTCTCATTGTGTTCCCAATCTTGGCGACCTCTGCTCCAACCGATAATCATCAAGAAAGTGATCATATCTTCACAAGAGTGCAGAATATTTCATAAGTTGCCAAGTTGAAATTCATGCGCAGTCATGGAGTGTACTACAAATGCTGATCGACACGTCGACCCCGATAAGCGACAACTCGCCCGTACGGTGGCGAACAATTGGGGAATCGTTCACGCTCAGGAGGGAAGGTAACTTGTGCCAAATGCCTCTCCGATATCGCATCGAAAAGGGGTAACCGCTAACATCCTGCCGTGGCAATATGAGGCATATATTGTATCCCCCACAATCGACGACACTCGAATCGCTATGGAAAAACGCAGTGAACGCACGGTCTTGAAATATCGATACCTGAGCCTCAAATCAATTCTGTTCCGCTGGAGACCGAGAACTGGAGCGTTTGCTTTTCCTGAGCCGCGACTTCCTAAATACCGGCCATGTGCCCCTCATCTTGGGTGGGTATTGGTCAATGGGGTGGTGGAGAAAGAATCATGAAAGTCTCTCACGTACTGCTACCATGCAAGTTGAATTCAACGCGGATTTTCCGAAAGAACCTCGCCTTAATTGGCGGAATGACGATTCTCGAACTGGCCATTGCACGGTCTCGCCGATGGTTTCCTAGCGCCAGAGTTTGGGTGGCCACAGACGACGCGGAAGCGACACTTATCGCCGAACGACAGGAGTGCGCAAAATTCAGTCTGACGGAGGCTGACATCAACGACAAGCGAAACGTGTCTGAATTGATGACAGAGTTTCTCAGCTTGCGACGCAGAGACGAACGATGCATCTGTTTTCAATTGACATCTCCATTTACCTTTCGCTCGGAACTCGGGCGCGCTGTCGCCGACGAGAGACCCTTCGTTCGTTCAGCATTCATGGGGACCCTTCATTTAGCCACTGCGGACAAACAGTCGAACGGGTGGATGAAGTTATCACAGCATCTCGAACCCACGATCTGCCTCACAGGCAATTTCCTTTGTGCGAATGGCCAGCATGTTATCACGCCCGGCCAAGAATGCTCTTGTTTGACCCCCGTCTCATTGTTTTCAGCTTTGGACATTAACACGCCTGATGACTTGAAGATCTGCCAAACTATTGGTGGGAAGCTTCGCCTTGATGACATGGATGATTAGTCCATTGGAATACATAGTTTCGCCTGGTGGTTTGGATCTGATCCTGGGGGAAGTCAAGCTCGATTTCCTGGGATCACTTTCGGACTCACATAAGCTAAAGTCACGTTTCATCAACATTGGCCGCTGGCCTTTTTGCTATCGCATACGCGGAATATAGAACGATTGCCGATGGCCTCAATTACTCCGGTGGCCGAACTGTAGAGAATGCAATCATGAACGATCAGTTACGAGTCATTGCGGTGATTCCAGCCCGTGCGGGCTCCCGCGGCATTCCAGGAAAGAACACGTTGGTGCTAGGGGGCCGACCGATCCTATATTGTACGTTAAATACGATTGCGGAATCTCACTTCGTTACACACACAGTCGCGATCACCAATGATCCGAAGTTTCGGGCCCAAGCAGAGGACGCGGGACTATCTGTTTTAAGTGAACCCGAAGACATGGCTGGTGACGAGGTCCCCATCGCTCGCCCGATTCATTATGCCGTCGAAGCCTGCGAACGCGAGCTTGGTTTCCGATTTGATATAGCTATCCAGTGCGAAGTTTCGAGCCCGATCCGTCCTCCTAAGATTATCGACCGTTGCCTCGACTTGCTTCTGAGCAGTGGTTCAGAGGTCGTGACAACTGTCGAATCGGCATCCATCCACCCGCCTCAATGGGTGGTGCGGCGCGCTGCTGATGGCCGAATCCGATTTGTGACACCCAATCCGCCATTGCATCGGCAGGAAATGGAACCCCTATTCCATATCGGAGGTGCCCTAGCAGCATTTCGTCGGGACGTTCTAGGTACGCCTAACTATTATACTTGCGATTGCACGGCAATCGAGTATTGCGCTGGAGAGTGCATATATCTTGATGAACCCTTCGATGTCGAACTAGCCGAGTTCGTGCTCCAGCGTCAACGAATGGAGAGGCAAGTGCCTCTGGCCTAACAGCGGGCAATTCTTACGAATACTCTCGCTCGTTGAGTCGTGCATTCAGGAACATTCGCTATCGCCCGAGTGTTACCAATTTGTCGGCGCAACAAAATAAGTTAAAAGTATCATAGACACGGAAACAACTTTGATTGCATCGTAGCGTACCGAATACCAAATCAAATGTTGCATCAACGACATCATTCGACGACTCGATTAAACGAACGAGACATCGGTCACAATTGCGACGGTGGGAGCCGCATACGCCACCGGTAATCTCTCAACAGCTCGTTTTCGTTTGCACCTCCACGAACTCCACTGTCTTTGGCAGTTCCGATCAACTCGCGGCCGACATCGCCGCACGAAATTTGGCGTCGATCATTTGCACGATTGTGTCGAGATCAGTGGTCTTTGCCAAGGGAGCAACGGCCTTGTTTGCTGGCTCAAAACACTCCGCCAGCAAACTATGTACGTCATTGTAGATTTTCATTCCGAATAGTTCAGTTAACGAGGGCGGTACGAACGGACCGCGTAACGTCGCTGGCACAACTACTCGAGTCCCGCGTGCCACCATGTCCACGACCGTATGATTATAACTTCCGGCATGAGTACAGATAAACGTCTCAAATCCGGCAGTCCGCGCCAGATAATCCTGGTGATTACTCAGTGGAACTATCTTAATAAATTCAGGATGCTCACCCGGGTCTCCTCTTTCGAGTTGGTATACTTCCGAAAAATCGTCCCGTCGACGAGCCAGTTCGCTCCAAATGAGCCGATTCCAGTCGTACTCCAGATTGTCATGTAGTGGAAGAAAGCTTACGTCGTGATCCAGTAAGATGCTGCCCGGCAACTTAGGAACGTCGCGATAGTAGCTTCTGACGACAGGAGCGCTGATCATCGTCAACTTTTCCGGAGCAATCTGCGGATATGATCGCCCGTCGTAGTAGAAGTAGTGATCGCAACCTATATTGCAAGGCACTTCCATAAACATTGCTGAGTAGCGGACGTACTGCCGAAAACTTGGAAACGCCCTGAGTGCTGGAGTTCCATGATAGGAATGAATTAGAACGACATCGGCGGTGGGGAACTCAGTGCTGTGAAAGTCCAGAGGAAGGACCGTATGGCCGAGTTGCCTGAAACGACAGAGAAACTCCTCGCTAAAGAATTTGGCGCTGGTCGCATCCTGGCTGTCGAACTGTCCAATTAGCAGCAATCTGTAAATCATACTTCACTGCTCCAGTTGGCCTACATCAGAGACTTCGGATCGTTGTTGCAACCGCAATTGCAATACACAGCCAACGTCGATACACAAGTTCGATTACGTGGGCTTATGCCTCGTCCTTGTAATTCAATCCCTTATGAGCGATCCATGCAGTGCCCTGCCTGACGCTGAATTCGGATATATGCTCGGCCATTGAAGGATATGCGTGCCAGCAAGGCAGATCGTTATCTTTGCAGTAGCGGCCGATGTACCAATCGACGGGCAAGAAATCAAAATTGCGAATCATACGTCCCAGTATTTCTCGTCGGAGACATATGCACTGGCCCGCTTCTGCGCCGTAGCCCACCCGCTGGTCTGCCCAACCATCGACAATCTGTGACGGATGGACTTGACTATATGTTGTCATATCCGGAGTAAACAAGGATATGAATCCCAAGGACCGCTCGGCCTCCCGATTGAATAGAGTGTGCAGCCTGCTTGCAGCAGAATGCGCGAACCTGACGTCATTTTCAACCATCATCAGGTAATCGGATTCCGTTGTTTCGTAGATCCACTTCCAGCAAATCATTCCATGTGTCAAGAAGCCATATTTGAAGTCGTTCTGGCGCACACACAGTCCGAAGTCATCAGGGGCGGTTTCTGCCCAGGTGCAATCTGGTTCCAATGAAAGGTGCAGCTCACGGAAGCCACCATGACGTATGTTGTTAATCGTGTCCGTCAGTGTCAAACCTGGACGGGGGCAGCACGGAACAACGATTGAAAGAGTAGCCACGTGTCATTCCTATTAAATGATTGAACTAGGCGTGAACATGGACCGTGTTGCCACTTCGTCAGCACATGTTACCGGTGGACCTAATTGTCAATTTCGTCCGCCTTCTCGCGTCTAAAGCCTCTTCGATGCGGCGAAAACTTGTATCCGAAGTTCGCGATGATACTAAAGTCGAATGTCGAGGATGAGACACCACCTCTATATTGCAGAGACCAATTCTCCGAGTTTAAGACTCGCAACTGAAGTTACCGCTAGTTTCGAGAAGCGGTTACCAAGATGCCAACGCTCCGAAGGTTAGCATTCACTGGCGGGCATTGGATCGGATTGGTCACTAAATGTTCCCCCCCCCTTACTGGAATCGATATTCGGTTCGGCCAATCGACCCGCTTGCTAGGTATCTCGAAACTGGTTGCCAGGATGCGGAAGTAAATCGGCCTCACGTAACCCGCAATTCAAATCGCAGTTTTTGCTCAGACGAACACGTACTGAAATCGCCAAAATCACACTTAAGGGATGGTCCGTCTCCCAAAGTGACTTGCAAAAGTCGTGTTTCCATCGCCTCATATTCTCCTCTATTTTAAATCGGCAGGTTCAAGCTGATGTACCGTTGGATCCCGTGACGTAAGCCTCGAGGTTGTTGACGTGCCCGACTCATACAGGTTGAATTCCGATAAATCAGGGTAGTTGAAGGTCCGGTCTCCATTGACATCTGGCATAAGTGATAGCAGGGTCATTCCACGTGCTGCACGCTCCGGCTCCATATAGCAAGACCATCCGATCATAGCCGGCCTGTCTTCCAACAGGGGGACTTCGTGCCGCCCCGAGAACCGAGCTAACTTGAACCACTCTACGGCTTTGCTGTCGTCGGTGAGGATCATTCCACCTCGCCCGATCGCTAAGTGCTTTCGATATTGGAACGAGAGGCAATGGTATGTTCCAGGAGAATACATTCCACGGGAAAATCTGCACGCCCCATCCACGATTGGATAAGGCTCGAGCCGATAAACTCCCTCCCAGGAACTATCTACAAAACGGACGGTTCCACCGGCATGGATGACTGAGCACGGGACCGAACAATAGGTTCTCTTTGGCAGGAATACTTCGCCCACTTGCAAGTACTTGCAGCATAGAAATAACGCGGCTGTGCACGTATCAACAGCGATAGCAAAACGGCTCCCGGAATAGGAGGCGACACTCGCCTCGAAGTCCCGCACAATCTGCCAGGGATTGCCCTGGGAAGGGTTGCTGGCTTGCATGGTGATCTTTCAATAAACAATGGGCAAGAACACGTATTGCCGAAAGGAATTCGGGGGATTTCTCCAGACAAAAATGAGGCGTATTGAACGTCACGGGATATTTGGTCGAGTCAAGCCCTCAATCTGGGTCAGCTGTGCAATGTGACATATTGGGAAGGAATACATAGACTGAGTTAAGTCGATTCTCTTAGCTTGCTTTTCCTCGGCGCGAGATCGAAATCATGCTTTCCAATAGCCGGCGACGCCGAAGTACAGATTTCACATTCGCAGACACCAGGCTCTCCGTGGGGAAAAAGCACTAACGCTGCTGGCGATAATTTCACCGTATTAAGCATACGATAGTAGAGGTGATTCGTTGGAAACAAGCACGCTTGTAGTTTAATCAAATGTATTCGTCGTTCGCGGGTCACCATGGACCATACTGCTGATGCAAATCCTCCCTCCAAGTGAGTAATGCTCCGGTTGAACACGTTTGCTTCTCTCCTAACTGCGGTTGTCGCGGCAGCATCAGTCAAGCTATATTGTGTGTTAATTGTGCTGAGCAAGCCGCTGTCGGTGGAGAGTTCGAATCCGCTGGGCCTGACTGCTCCAGTGAGCCAACTTGGGATCTTTAGACAGCCGAGTGGTCAGATTCAGCGGATGATTTCTCCAGACGCCGAGGACATGGGGGACATGCCGGAATGGTCCAATTTCAGCCAATTTCAGATGCATATCATAGTCTTCACACGGTTCTTCCAGGTATCTACCAGCCAGCTCTTTGGCTGTCCGGCGGAATAGCCAACATGGTCCGATATAGCATTCATTCAGCAGCAGGGCCTTGTCAAACTCTGCAACGTGTTGCGTTTGCGTTATACCGCTGGTCTGATCAAAAGATTCCCAATCACCATAGGCCATGACGATTTCGGGGTGGTGATCCAAGCAATCTTTAAGTTGCTCCAGCCACTCGGGGTAAACCCAACAATCCGCACTCCACCACGTCAGATATTTTCCTTGGGCTCTTTCGAATCCGAGGTTGAGCGCCGATCCCGTTCCCCCGTTGAGTTTGCTGATAACTCGGGTCTGGGGCCGACCTGCCAGAACTTGCAGGGCAATCTCAGCGGTATTGTCAGTCGAGCCATCGTTGACGACGATCAACTCGAAATCTTGATACGATTGCGCCAGAATGCTTCTCAAGGATTTCTCAATACGTTCTGCCTCGTTCCAGGCAGGCACGACAATGCTGACTTGTGGCGTTTTGTGGTGCCCATTTATGGCATAATGCTCTTTGCCGACTCCCTCGAGAAAATCCGCCCAATTGTCAGTCATGCGTTTTGCCGTCAAATGTTCATACGCGATACGCCGGGCTCGTTGCACCACCTCGGACGATCGTCCAGCATGTGCGGCTTCCCGCACCGCCCGAGCCAACTCCTCGGATGTTGGATCGATCGGAATAGGGAACACGATCTGGCCGAATCGACTTTCGAGATCTCCGATAATTCCGACTGGTGTCGAGACCAGCGGTACACCCGCCAACCAAGCCTCGATGACGGTGAGTGAGCAGCCTTCCGCGGGACTGGCCATCACGAGGACATCGATGGCTCCATAGACATCTCCAACCTCTTCGGTCGCCGGACAGACCTTCGCCCGAGGTCCAGCAATCGCGGCGACAAGCCGGTGAGTTTCTGCCTCTAGCGTCGAATTTGCCGCCTCACCGACCAATACTGCTCGATACCGTGCGGGCAGATTGGCGACTGCCACGGCAGCGGCGGTGGGATTTTTTTCGACCCCGAAACGACCAACATAGCCCACAATGATTGTTTCATCTTGGCCGTACCCCCATTCTGCTCGCATGGTTTCCCGACTGCGTTTCGGCTCGCATCTCAAAGGGTTGACTCCGTTGAAAATTACTTTCGTAGTTGCAGGGTTAGGGCAGACACTCGCTGCGCGAGCTCCAACAGCAACGGTATGTGTCGCGCCGCCCTCCATTTGGCGCAACATGTCGGCTTTCGTCCAACGACAGACGCCATGCGACACCGCGACGACAGGCCCCTTGAAATCCTGGAGCAACTCTTCTAGCACTCCGCCGATCGCCCAGCAAACGACGATATCGGCGCCGGCGAGAGCTGCTGCAGCCGCATCCCGGCGAGTCGGGAAACGCTCGATTAATCCTGCAAATTCTGGTTGCCCATGAGTGGCATATGGAGCTGTAACTCGAGTTCTAGCTGCGATCGGACGAAGTAGCTTTTCATTGATTAGTGTGTGAGAGTGAGCCAGCACGACCGCTTGCCATTTGATGCGTGCGGAATCCATTTCAGTAATCATCGTGCGCACCCAGAGTTCCGCTCCCCCCAACTGCAAACCTGGCGTAAACATCACGACACGCCAGGAGCCCGTGCCTGGCATGCGAGATTCCGGTAAATTCTTCGGAACACCTTCTGTCTGGTGACTGCCAGCGATTCGACATCGCGCTCGAATCCGATCTGCCACATCTGGCGATACAAGGGACTGGCCGCAATGCACACAGCGGACCAATTCACTGTCAACGCGGACAAAGCAACAGAGCATTCTTTTCCTCGGTTTCGAATTCACTCGTAACTAATCAATCATTTGGCTTGCTTGCAGATAAACCACACTGACTCCATGGGGATCAATCGAGCTAGACGACTCGCTGGCTATAGTATCCCAGTGCAATCTGAGCGACCGAATGACTGACTTGCGGATAGAGATATTCCATGGGTATACGATTTTGGCAACGCTCGTGAAGGCAACGCTCGATCCCATTCAGAATAGATTCCGGATCGTCGCCCGTCAGAGTATTGCAGCCGCATTCCAAGGTCTCTGGACGCTCTGTCTCTCGTCGCAGGGTGACGCTGGGGACGTTCGCTAAAGCACACTCCTCTTGGACGGTGCCACTATCGCTGAGTACGCAACGTGCGTGCCGCTCCAGGAACACAAAGTCAAAAAATCCGAAGGGGGGATGGAACTGGACCTGTACGCTACGCGGCTCAATGCCAAAGTTCCTCATCTTATCGCGCGTACGAGGGTGAGTACTGACGATCACAGGCAGCTGATAACGTTGTTGCAAACGGTCGAGCGCCGAGATGAAGTTGCCCAGTCGTGAGACATCGTCCACATTTTCGGCGCGATGTAAGGTCACCAGAAAATACTCCCGTGGTGCGATGCCCAATTGAAAAAGAATTTGCGAGGCACTGATTGCTCTTTCGTAATGAGTGATCACTTCAAATATCGGGTTACCGATCACATAAATGCGATTTCCAGGGATGCCCTCGCTTAACAGATTGCGGCGCCCCCCTTCGGTGTACGGCAGCAAAATGTCGCTCGCATGATCAATCAGTCGACGGTTGACCTCTTCTGGAACCTGATCGTTGAAGCAACGATTTCCCGCTTCCAAATGAATGACGGGGATTCCCATACGCTTGGCCAGAATGGCAACTAGGCCGCTATTGGTATCTCCTAAAATGAGGACGCGATCAGGTTGTTCATCTAACAACAGCCGCTCACACTCTGTAAAGAGGGCCGCCCACTGGGCAGCGAGTGAACCTTTGATCTCGAGAACGTGATCCGGGGCCCGCAATCCAAGTTCCTCAAAAAATAAGCCATTCAGTCGAAAATCGTAGTTCTGTCCCGTATGTACGATAACATGCGAACACAATTGATCGAGCCGCACCATGATTCGCGACAACCGAATGATTTCCGGCCGCGTCCCGAGCACTGTCATGATCTTCATGGTTCAGGAAATCCCTAATTCACCTGAGCAAAATCAACTTCGGTTAGACCGTCTGTAGTAATTTCCTGATCTCGGCCGCGGTCATGAGATGCTCGGCGGAACTGTATTCCCCTGTGCACGGCCGGCTATCGATTTCTTCCTTCTGCAGTTCCGGCAACACGGGGCGAATAATCAGATACTCACCGCGTTGCACGGTGCGTGGCACTTCTTCTTCGGAAACCAATATCTCATGCAATTTCTCCCCTGGACGGATCCCTGTAGAGATCACGGGGATGTTCCGCCCGCCGATCAGGGTATCGACGATATCCCGAATGGCAGCCGACTGAATTTGCGGCACATAAATCTGCCCCGCGACTGCCGTGCGGTACGCGTCCAATACGGTATTAACCGCTTGATCCAAGGTCAGCAGAAATCGCGTCATCTCAGGCACAGTAATCGTCACGGGACCGCCCGTGTTGATTTGCTCTTTGAACAACGGGATGACAGACCCCCGAGATGCGAGCACATTTCCGTATCTGACGCACACGAATCGAGTTTGAGGGCAATCAAGATTCGCGCGAACAAGGATCCTTTCCTGGAGTGCTTTAGTCATTCCCATCACATTAACGGGCTTGCAAGCCTTGTCTGTTGAAAGCCCGATAACGGTCTCCACCGGCAGCCTGAGTTCGCGAATGGCTCGTACGATATTCTCTGGACCATAAATGTTTGTCTGAACCGCTTCGTATGGGAAATACTCGCAAGTTGGGACTTGCTTCAAAGCTGCCGCGTGGAAGACAACATCAGCATCGGCTAACACGGAACTAACACTGTGAAAGTCTCTAACGTCACCGATTCGAAACTCCAGAGATCGCTGGAAGTTCCGGTAGATGACTTCGTCAGTCGCTTTCGTGGCGGACAAATAACGAACACGCAGCGCGTGTTGCTTTGCTTCATCACGAGAAAATACAATGATTTTTTGGGGTTCGCCCATCACGCCGCTAAGCAAGCGATGAATGAGCGCAGTCCCTAAGGAACCGGTTCCTCCAGTCACCACTACACGCTTGCCGTTAAGATTCCCCATGAACGATCTATATCCTAATCATAGAGTTTTGAATCAATCGCCAGCTCCGCCACCATCTCTGGCCAAGATGGGGCTAGAAATCCGGTTTGAATGCGGAACGCCGCCCCATCCAGACTGCGGTCGCAAACGACGGTATCTACTGGGACTATAGTCACATTTAATCGCAATTCCTTATTGACCAAACGCAACAAACTACACTTGTCGATCGAATCACCTGCAACATGCCAGATACCGCGCAAATTGGGATACTGTTCGATCAGCTCGTCGATCAATCGTGCGAGTACAGCCGTTGTTAGCCCCGAAAATCTGGCTTGTGTATAGCCAGGTACCCGGCCACCCTGCTGAGAACGCAACCACTCGACCAATCCATTTCTCGTATCGAGTTCCCGTCCTATAAAAGACGTGCGTAATATGAGACATCCCGAAGCGTTCGGCTCTCCACGGAGTTTTGTTCGGCCATAGGCATCTATGGGATCAGGCTGATCCGTCTCCGAATAGTTCCCTCGTTGACCGGAATAAACGCAATCAGTACTAATGTGTATCAATCGAATTCGGCATTGTTCGCACAGTTCAGACAGCTGCAGTGGAAACACCCCATTTACCACCTCTGCAAGCGAAATGGGGATTTCGTCGAATCTGTTTTTAACAACCCCAATACAATTGACGACAACAACTGGCTCCACCTCGCTCACGACCTGGCGAATCGTTTCAAACTCTTCAGCTCGAATTCTATAGCGAAATGATCTGCGATCCAGACTCAGGAATTCTCGGCGAGGAATCTCATCACGCTGTGTTGTGCCGATCACCCGGAAACGGCGAGCTAGCACCCGCATCACCTGATGCCCAAGAAGACCGGTTGCTCCGAGCACTAATACCGTCCGCATAAAGTTCAATCATATTACTGGGCTTGTGGACCTCAAATGCGCTACTCTCACGACGAAATACAACATTCCACGGATGGATATGACAACCGATCGCCAGAGGAATCGACGCTCTCCAGTTCCACGACTCCGTCCTGTGCTTAGTCTGTGAAGTTTTTGCAACAACAGACTCCATTGCGTCCAACGACGCAAAACAATCTGGCATCTCCGAAAGACCGGGCATCCGCCCAAGGTTATGGTCGCACGACCGCCCGCAATTCGCGGAGCGAGCCTCAAAAATAGGTAGCCCGTCGATACACAGTCGCCCCTCTGGGCGCAGCGCCAACCGATTCACCAGAAACCCCAGACTCAATCACTATCACGAAGCTAGAACGCCACTTCGTGAATCCGCCGTATTCTGCAACCAAGTCTAGTGCGACACCTTGAGCTGCAGGTCTTCAAGGCAACGCCACGCTGCACGTGCAACCG
Organism: Planctomycetota bacterium; assembly: GCA_040386595.1. GTDB lineage: Bacteria > Planctomycetota > Planctomycetia > Planctomycetales > Planctomycetaceae > JAKFVC01. The sequence goes on from JAZKFE010000092.1 coordinate 25,149, forward strand.
GGTACCCTCGCCACATTACGATTCCAATGAAATGCCATCGGATCTCAGTAATAGAACATCTTCTCTAAAAGCGACAACTTCTCCAGAGCACGAAAGCACTGGCAATGCAGACCGCTTAGGTACTATCCAAGGCGGGCCTGCACATAAACAAGAGCCATGCAGCACAAAACGACGGCCCGACTGGCTTGCATCGCGACGAAACTTGCCGGTAACTCCACCCCCAGCCTGACGAGATATGCGAGGAAAGCAGCGACTCCCTATGGAAACAGCAAAATCTGCCTGCAAGCTCCTGTAAACACACAGGGAATCCAGCTCGTCACCAATGCTGGCCGTAAAATTTGCGAGAAAAGTTTGACGATCAGAAATCGTTTCCACCCCCCCCACCATCGGCCAACGTCGACTATTCAATGCTCGCATAGACATAGGCAATCCATGTATGAAGAAGTCGCAACACGAATGCAACAACCCGGACGTGAACCTAATATCCGTCAACTTCGATGCAAGTAGCGAACCGCAACTGAAGCAATGAAATGTGAAGAGAATCACAGCGCGTAGTGATACTATGCTATAGCGTGCAGGCGGTCAATCGAAACGTCTGAAATACGAACAAGAATTGGTGACTTCGGTCCGTCGCGTATAAAAAACTCGCGTTAGCGTGTGCTCCACGCAACTGTGCCGAGCCTGCAGACAAGGCACAGTCGCCCTACTTTCAAGCAACTTGGGTCGGAGCTCGTCGTCGCAAATATGTGAGATATTCACGCGGAATCCGATTGCAGTACGGAAGTGTACGCCAATATGCTCAGACTATACAGCAAGGCGATTGCCTGAAGTATTGGCTTCTAATTCGAGATTCCCGGAGGGTTTTCACTGAGATTGTGAACGTGGAGAATAGCCAGCATTTATTATTTATAGTGAAATCTGGCCAAGATGTTCTTGACGAGCAGTTATTTGCAGGTATCCTGCTCTTGTGAACACAATGCTTGTGGATGTGCATTTCTTCTTGGCCTCGCGTCGCATTATCCATGCAGTGTGCCTGCTAGGCATTTGTAGTGTTCAAAAAGTTCAATCGCGTGCAGGTGCGCGATCGCTACCTATCTTCACATCTTCTATTGATAGTGCCTTGGCAGTTGCGCACCGGCGCGATATGGCGTTTTCCTCGGCGTACAAAGTGCACTGAACTCACTGAGTCCACTGCCTTCGCTCGAAGTCAGTCAGATCAAGAGATCGCTATATTGACAATCTTGTGAACAATGTCCCCAATTTCCCTGGGGGATGGCGATGAATCGGATTACGCAATCAAATTTAAGGCCTCGACTCCAGGTGGCCATTGGCCCCCAGAGGGTGGGGGTTGGATCGTGGGACTGGCTTGGGGCCGGGCTAGCGCAGAGTCTCCGCGCTGGTTTTGAGATCTCCTTGTTCCGCGATCTGCCCGCCGCGGCCGATGTTGTACTCTTTGTTAAGTTTCTGCCGCCGCTGTTACAACTTCAGGAAATCGCGATCCAGTCAAAAATCGTTTATTGTCCTATTGATTTCTATGGAAATGTGATCGACATCGAGCACGACGCCGACCGACTGTGCCTCTGCGAATCGATCGTTGTGCACGCACCGCGACTCATCCCTTATTTTCAAAGCTATGCGACCACGACGTATTTAGATCATCACTTAAAATATACTCTGCCCACTCGTCAAGAGGTTATTAATGACGGACCACTTCTATGGGTTGGCGTTCGTTCGAATCTTGGTCCACTGGTAAATTACGTCAATTGTCACACACTTCCGGCTCCGCTCATGATTCTCACGAATTCCGAACAGCCTTCGGAATCCCAGGATCCAGGCAGCTACGGACTGAATTCTTTAAATGAAATTCAAATTGCAAACTGGAGTCCCGAGACGCACCTTTACTGGTTGGGCCAGTGCCGGGCGGCGTTGGACATTAAAGGTGATGATTTCCGTGCTCGCCATAAGCCTGCCGCGAAGGCGTTAGACTTCCTTGCTTCTGGCGTACCTCTGGCCATGAACATTGAGTCGAGCAGTTCAGAAGCAGTACGGAAACTGGGCTTTGAGATTGCGAGTCCTGACGATCCCGAACGTTGGCTGTCTGCCGAGTATGCGGCACAGACTCGGACGTTCGGACTTCGGATTTCCCGCGAGTTTTCGTCCACGCGATTGACTAAGCAGTGGCAGGAAGTGCTCGGGAAGATCGCTGGCTCTCGGCGACAGCGCCGGGTGGTGGTCTCTACAGGTATCCCGATCCGTGTTACGGTTCAAACGGCCCCCCAGCGGCGCACACGGGTGGCGATTGTCAGCGCGCTGTTTAATTGGCCATCGACGGGTGGGGGGACAGTGCACACGGCTGAGACGGCCCGTTTTTTGACACGGGCCGGGTACGATGTGCGACATTTTGTATTGCAATATGACGGATGGAAAGTGGGCCGGGTGACCGAGTCCGTCGACTGGCAATTGGAGTATTTAAAATTTTCAGACTCCGACTGGTGCGGAGAAGCAATTGCACGACGCACACGTGAGCAAGTTGCCCTATTTCAACCTGATGCCATCATTATCACTGACAGCTGGAACTTAAAACCTCGCCTCGCCGCCGCGCTTCGCGAGTGGCCCTGTTACTTGCGTCTGGCGGCGCAGGAATGCCTCTGTCCCCTTAATAATGTACGGCTCCTGTGGGACCAGGCGGCGGGGTTCACATCCTGCCCGCAGCAGCAGCTAGCAGCACCCGAGACTTGCCGGAGTTGTGTCCAGCAACGGGGCAGTCAATCGGGGGGCTTGCACGTGGCTGAGCGGGAACTTGCGGGCTTCTTCGACGACGATTATGCAGCTTGTCTGCGAGAAAGCTTTGCCGCCGCCGCGGGCGTGCTGGTCGTCAATCCTGCGATCGGCACGCAGGTTCAGCCGTATGCTCGGCAGGTACATGTGATTCCGAGCGGGTTCGATCCCGAGCGGTTCCCACATCCGGACCTGCCAGTCCTTCCCGCTGACGGACGCTTGCGACTACTGTTTGCCGGTTTGGTCAACGAACCCATGAAAGGTTTTGCGGTCCTGCACGACGCGTGTCGAAAGCTCTGGGCCATACGTCAAGATTTTCGCTTACTGGCAACGGCTGACCCGCCGGGCGCGGTCGATGACTTCACCGAATCAGTCGGCTGGCACGGCCAAATGAAACTCGCAGAACTCATACGTCGCTCTGATGTTGTTGTTTGTCCTACCGTGGCCGAAGAAGCGTTGGGGCGAACCGCGGTCGAAGGAATGGCAGCGGGGCGACCGGTCATTGCCAGCCGGATTGGCGGACTACCGTATACGCTGATTGACGAAGAAACCGGGTTGCTCTGCGAACCGGGGAATCCTGCAGATTTAGCCCGACAAATTGCCAGACTCCTGGATGATTCCAAATTGCGGATTCAGTTAGGAGTTGCCGGACGGCAGCGATTTGAGGATCACTACACCTGGCCGGTGATCCTCGAGCGACACTACCGCCCGCTCCTTGGAAATCCCTTGCGGCCGTTGGCGATAGGGGGTGGCTTATGAAGACACTGCAGCGTGTCGCTTTAATATTCGACAATACTCAGCGGCCGGAAACAACGGGACTCTACTGCCGCCGAGCCTTGGCGGGACTGATCTCTGTTGAGCATTTACTCCCCTCTCAAGTCGAACGGATTCGGCCTAGTGAGTATGACGCCGTCATCGCCATTGACGATGGTCTCCCTGAACCGTTGCCAATGTCCGTCCGCCCTTTAGTTTACTGGGCCATCGATACGCACCTCGATTACGGACGCTCGTTGCAACGGGCACGCCAGTGTGATCTCGTATTTGCCGCGCAGAAGCCAGGCGCCGAGCGACTGCAGGCAGACGGAATCAACTCCGCCACTTGGCTGCCGTTGGCCTGTGATCCGGTGCTGCATGGCCACCAGGAAGTACCCACAACCTGGGACTGGAGTTTTGTTGGTCATGTCTTGGCTGGAGCTCGCACCGAGCTACTACAGGCCTTGCAGAGGCAATTTCCATCGCACTGGGTCGGACAGGCCTATTTCCGGGACCTGGCAAGCATCTATAGCGGTTCGCGGATTGTCTTCAATCGGAGTGTGACCGACGACGTCAACATGCGGGTCTTTGAGGGCCTTTGCAGTGGCGCGCTGCTGATGACGAACCGCCTCGACGAACAGGGACTGGCCGATTTGTTTTCTGGCGATAAACAGCTAGTGACATACAGGGATGCCGCAGAACTCTACGACCGGATGGCGTTTTACTTGGCTCACGATGAGTCGCGGAAACGAATTGCCTCGGCTGGCCGGATGGCCGTGCTAGAGCGTCATACCTATCGTCACCGAATGGAGACGCTGTTGATGGCACTTTCCGCGTCGCACACCACAGTTTCCGTCGTGAAGAAACTTTCCAACAAAGCGCTACCACCGAAAGAAGATTGCTATTTCGAGTGGGAGCGGCCAGATGTGCTGGCCCTCATTCCCACTACGGCTCGACACGTGCTTGATCTAGGCTGCGGGGGCGGACGCTTAGGGGGCAGTCTTAAAGCCCGACAAACTTGCACAGTTTGGGGCGTCGAACGTGACGCCGCCGCCGCGGCCCGAGCCCAAACTCGGCTGGACCAAGTCCTTCAGGCAGATCTCAGCGATCCAGATCTAAGTTTCCCAGCTCAGACCTTCGATGCCATTGTCTGTGCCGACGTACTGGAACATCTCCGGCAGCCGGATGCACTTCTAGTTCGTTGTCGAGAATGGCTCCGCTCCGACGGGGTCTTGGTTCTCAGTCTCCCCAACGTTCAGCACCACTCGGTACTGACTAGCCTCCTGGACGGTAATTTTACTTACGAACCCGCGGGACTCTTAGATGAGGACCACGTCCGCTGCTTCACTCGCCGTGAGATTGAAAAACTTTGCTTTCGAACCGACTGGGAGATTGAAGCTTTGCAACGTGTTCCTGGAGATGCGGGAATGAAAGCGGGGAAGGCGGTACAAATCGGGGGATTATCGATCTCCGGCTTGACGCCCGAGAGAGCCGCCGATTTCTTCACTTACCAGTACCTGTTGCGAGTGACCCCTGCGCCGCGGCCCAATTTTGGGCTGACGTCGATTATTTTGGTCACGCACAACCAATGGGACTATACCAGGCATTGTCTAGAAAGTCTGCGGTTCCGGACAAATGACCCCTATGAATTGATCGTCGTCGATAACGGATCCACAGATGGGACCCCCGCATTTCTACGGTCGCTCAATGACATCACGCTGATTTCAAACCCCGACAATCGCGGCTTCCCGGCGGCCGTCAATCAGGGACTGGCCGTGGCGAGGGGACGGCAAGTTCTCCTGCTTAATAATGACACCTTACTGACCACTGGTTGGCTGCGCCGCCTACTGACGGCCCTCTATCAGCATCGGCAGAACGGGCTGGTGGGCCCAGTTTCAAATCAGGTCAGCGGCCCGCAACAGATCGCCACCGACTATCGCGACTTGGCCAGCCTGGATGGCTTCGCCTGGGAATGGGGTCAGCAACACTATGGACAAACCCTGGATTGCGAACGGCTGGTCGGCTTCTGCCTGCTGATACGACGCGAGGTGCTGGAGCAGATCGGGGGCTTAGATGAGCGTTTTGGGATTGGTAACTTCGAGGACGATGACTATTGTCGTCGGGCTTCGGAAGCAGGATGGCGGCTCGCTATCGCCGTCGATAGCTTCGTGCATCACTTCGGCGGCCGGACGTTCGTTGGCAGCGGTGTCGATTTTGCGACTCTGATGATTGAGAACGAGCGTAAATATCGCGAGAAGTGGGAGAGCTCCGTAATAACGCCCGCCGCCGACTCCCCTCCTCCCAACGTCCGCTCCCGTGTCTCACTCTGCATGATCGTCCGCAACAATGCGGAGACCATCGGTCCCTGCCTGATGAGTATTCAGCCGTGGGTTGACGAAATGTGGGTGGTTGATACCGGCTCGACCGATGGCACACCAGATATCTGCCGAACCATGGGAGCCCAAGTTCGGCACTGGCCCTGGTGCGATGATTTCTCGGCAGCTCGCAATGAATCGCTCAAAGAGGCGACCGGTGACTGGATCTTTTGGATGGACTCCGACGATACGATTCCCCCCGAATGCGGCCGAAAACTAAGAGCACTGGTAGATGGCCCGCACGATGGAGAAGTTCTGGGCTATGTGTTGCAGGTTCACTGTCCGGGGCCGACTTCGACCGGGCCGCGAGACGTGACCATCGTCGACCACATCAAACTCTTCCGCAATCGCCCTGAACTTAAGTTCGAGCATCGAATTCACGAACAGATTCTTCCCGCCATTCGGCGAGTCCGCGGCGAAGTAAAATTTACGGATATCTATGTCGTGCACTCCGGAAGTGATCATTCTCCAGAGGGCCGGATACGGAAACTTGAGCGGGATTTTAAGCTCCTGCATCTCGACCTGGCAGAGCGTCCTGATCATCCCTTCGTGCTGTTCAACCTAGGTATGACCTACGCTGACATTCAGGATTTCTCCGCAGCGGTCCACTGGTTGCAACGCTGCCTGTTAGTCTCGCGCGTCGAAGAATCGCACGTCCGCAAAGCATATGCCCTGCTGGTGAGTGCTCATTACCAGCAGCAAAAGTTCACGGAAGGCTATGAACTCTGCCGCCAAGCTCGCCAGCATTACCCCGACGACCAGGAACTCCTCTTCCGTCAGGCGATGCTCCAGCACCAACTGGGGCTTCTAGAAGAGGCCGTACAGAGCTACCAGGCGGTCCTCGTTCCCCTCCAGAGTCGCCACTTCACCAGCGTCGACTCCGGAATCGCCGGATGGAAGGCAAAACACAATCTAGCGATTGTCACTGAGGAACTAAGCAGGCAACGGAGTGTGCATGAAAAGATGCAATTGGTCCGATAGTATCGCGCTCAAAAAAGACACTCGTTCGTGTTGACCGTCGTCTTTCGAGACCCTGGTTTTCACGATCGCTATGAATCACCATCAGGCGCTGAAGTCACCGACAGTCATTTTTTCTCGAACCACAAGAATACATAAATGACGACTTCGACATTGAATCATCCGTTGGGTTCTGGACATGACGACAGCGAATTGCACGGGACGCCCGACTGGCAAACGATCGTTCAGCGATTGCAGTCGTTGTTGCCTCTGGAGTTCTTAACAGATGGCCGTACTGCTCATGTCGAAGCGATCGAGGATTCCTCACATGGTGCCGCGAGTCTGGAAGAAGTGGCTCGTGGATTGAGCCGCCAGCGTAAGGGGCATGTGATTCTGACGGGAGATCGGGGTGTTGGCCGCACGGTGCTGGTGCGGCGTCTGGCGTTAGCGGTGATTAGCGGTCGGTTTCCACATCTAGCTGGTCGACCGATGCTGCGAATCGATGTCTCTAACGTCGGACCAGAAGACAGCCGAGCATGTTTGGAAGCTCTGATTACTACTCTCGCTCTAGTCCACGATTGCGTGATCTGCCTGGACGGATTCGCCGCTTTGTTTCCTCGTACCAACGGTGGCTCTAACAAGCCTCTATTAAGGACTTTATTGAGCCGGCTTTCGCTTCGAATTATTGGCATCATGACGGATTGGGAATATTCGGAACTGATTGGGGGGGATGCCCAGACTCTGCCCTTGATCTCCAGAGTACGACTTGCAGAACCACTTGAAGAAGAAGCGAGGGAAATTGCTCTGAATACAGCGTACCAATATGAATCTCAATTCAATCTCTCGATTTCGCGTGAAGTAGTGGGTCGCGCGGTGACTTTGGCTTCCACATTCCTACTGAATCAGCGCCATCCGTCTAAAAGCCTGAATGTTCTATGGCAGGCGTGTGAAAATCGAGCCTATGCAACCCTCGGATTAAATCAATCGCGTCCCTGTTTAACGGAAGACGATCTCGTGACCGCAGTTGCGGAGTTGACTTCTTTGCCTTGTGAGACGATCAGCGGGCAGGGAGCTAACTGCGATTTTTCCAGTGCACTGCGGCAATCCGTTGTCGGGCAAGAAATTGTCGTGCGTGAAGTTGCCACAGAACTCCGTTTGATTACGTCTGGATTGACTGAACCAAATAAACCAGCGTCAGTGATGATGTTTGCGGGGATGACCGGAGTTGGCAAAACCGAACTGGCAAAACGGATTGCGGAGTTGTATTCCTCATCCCGAAGGGTCAATGTTTACTCGATGGGTAGTTTCACCGAGTCCCATAGTGTGTCTGGACTAGTAGGCGTTCCCCCAGGCTATGTCGGCCATGAACAAGGGGGGCGGTTGATTAATGATTTAAATGCCGACCCTTACGCGGTCTTTCTGCTTGATGAAGCCGAAAAGTGCCACCCCAATGTCTGGAAGCCATTTTTACATCTATTTGACGAGGGCTGGATAACTGACTTGCGGGGAGTTAAAGCCTTTGCCGATCGAGCGATTTTCATTCTGACGACAAATGTCGGTGATCGACAAATTGGGCAGCTGATCACCGCGGGAAAATCGCAGGCAGAACTCGCGGAACAAATCCGTAAGACGCTGGCCAAAGTCCGCCATGAGCGTTCCAGTCAGGTTCTATTTCCTCCACCATTTCTGGCCAGAATCAAGCGTATTCTAGTGTTCCAGCCTCTGGACGCCGAGGCGATGCGTGGCATTACGGACCGTGTCTCGCAACAACTCTGCCAATTATGGAAGCGACGTACGAGTAAGGAAATGATCATCACCTCATCGGCACTGCAATTTGTCGCTGATCGAGCTCAAGCCTTGAATCAACGCTCAGACGGCCAAGAAGGTGGACGCATTGTGCGTAAGTTGTTCACTGACTTAGTCGAGAGCGTCATTCAGGAATATGCAGCGGAACAAATGCTTCAATTTCGTAATTGCCAACAAATTCGAGTTGATCGGGAAGGATCTGATATGGGGGATCGGGAATTGCTGATCTCTTTTTTACAATAATTTCTAGGATCAATCCGACTTGACGCAAGGGGCAGTGAGATTGCTCAGGTCAAGGTAAAAGCCGCAATCGATAATGGTGACATTCATGGCGAATAACATAGCAACTGTGAATGCACGAAGGGCAACCATGCAACCCTTTCCTGCATGTCTTTTTCGATCAGAACGACAGTTCGCAGTCTTGTGGCGTTGTCCGCAAGCTATTGGGATTGACGATTTTCTTGAGCTCGATGTACCCGAGGATTTGACAAACGCGGATACCCTCTTGAGGATTGCCCGATTGGAGTTTACCCATGCGTGATGATGGTACGATTTCCTCGACACTGCCCGTCCTGTCCAACCGAGTAGGCCCCTGCGATTATCTCGTCGAACAAGTGTCTGCTGATTGTTGCCGACACCCACAGGTGCGATTATCCGCTCTGGATCGCGATCACCTTCTCTGCCGCACCTGTCAATATTTTACGGCACAGTCATCGATTAATAGTTCATCAGCTGGATTCTCCAAACAATGGGACTGGTCGGTGGGCATGACCACGGCCCCCCGGCGTATTCCCACACTTGCGGAAAGTCTAGCAAGTGTGGCCGCCGCCGGTTGGTCCAGCCTGCGGCTGTTTGCTGAACCAGGCAGTTTGATTCCAAAGGAGTGGAGCCATCTTCCCGTTTCATGGCGGGACCAAGTGTTGGGAGCTTATCCCAACTGGCTGATGGGATTGCAGGAGCTTTATCTGCGGCAGCCCCATGCCGATGCCTACCTGATGTTTCAAGATGATCTGCTGATGGCGGCCGACACGCGACGTTATCTGGAATATGCGCTGTGGCCGAATCCCGAAGCTGGAATCGTCTCACTGTATTGTCCGTCACATCATGGCAACGCGGCTGATGCAGGTTTTCATCGACTAGACCCTGGTTGGGGAGCTTGGGGAGCTTTGGCCTATGTCTTCACGCCCGAATCTTTATTGGGCCTATTGAGCGATTATCGGGTTCAATGCCACCGTCGATACGGGCGGGCGAATGGGCTCAAAAATATTGACTCCGTGGCTGGGGAATGGTGCTTGCGGACTGGCCGTCCTTATTACGTCCACGTCCCGAGCCTGTTGCAGCATACCGGTAGCGCCTCGACGCTTTATACCCGAGCGAACGCATCAGGTCGACGACGGGCAAACGATCCGCTGTCCCAAGCGCCGCAGTTTACAGGCACCCACCAAATAGTTGCTGAAAGATGAGACAGCAAACAGTTAGTAACTCCAAAAAATATTGAGTTGAGTTCTTGAGAGAAGGTCCCAGATCGAAAGTATAGTGGACTTCCGCGGGGAGTGTCCGCTGATAAAAACATAGCGATGAAGGAGTCTGATTCGATGGATCCGCTTTTTAAAGAAATCCGCACGGTGACCAAGACCACCTCGGAAGAAAAGACGACCTCGTCGGAAACCATTGAAACTCACGCCTCGGTCGATGGCCCGTCTGAAAGACGGATTGTCGAATCGGAAACGTATGAGCGCAGGGTCATTCATCGCGAAGTTATTGAGAAGGGGGCATCACGGCTCGAATCTCAGCACGAAGAAGTCGAACGCATCCCGATTGCGACCACAGGCAGGATTTCGGAAAGTGCTAACGTTTCGCCTTCCAATTTGTCGGAGATACCTGAAGGTTGGAGTCGGACCGCGGCTCCCCGGCTGAAACTCATGCTCCGTGGGTGCCGGCCAGCGGGATTCGCCGAAGCAGAGAAGCTCGATGGAGATTACATTGCCGATTTAGTCTTGCAGGACGAGCGTGTTTGCATTTGGGAAATTGCCTTTCCTGCGATTTCAGGATTCTACCGTGCGCTCGTTGAATGTCGCCCAACTGAAGGCCGATTTGAATGGCAGGCACGATTTGAAGGTCTTGATCGCGGACCTCTCTGGTCTGTGATTCAGACCTCGACGAAGTCAGATTCGCTGCAGTTGCAGAGTGCCGCTTCCCCTGGAGCAACCGTAGCGGGCATTCAATGGCCTGACAGCCTGGGCCTCGTCGCAATTCCAGCGACGGGTCCTTGGTCCGGAACGTTGGGACGAGCGTTTTCAATGCTTGTTGGGTCCTCGGGTTCAGGATCGGGAAGTTCGGGTTGTGAATGCCCCCTTGTCGTGGATGTAATCGCCACAGACGGTCACACAATCAAAGTCGACGGCGAATTTATTGCACCGGCGACCGGTGAAGCCGCGACCATTACCCTTGTTCTCGCGCCGGGCGATACTTGTGACAACATAACTTGGGAACAATGTGGAGGCCCCTCAGGAGCCTTATCGGGTAGTGGATGTTCGGCCGCCATTGCCACCCTTCATTGCGGAGAAGTCTGTTGTCGGGCAATTTGTACCTGTGACGACAGTGTCATCTGGCAAGGAATCGTCAAGGTCATGTGCCCCCTTGTCGCGCGAGTTGACGTGGACGAGTCCGTCGATCCGGCCACGCGGCCCGGTGATTTGGAAGCCGACAGCCATCACTATTTTCTGGTTCCAGCAGCGGCCGAATTCGCTACGCTCAAAGCGACACTGGCGCGGCCGGACGAAGTGCCCGAAGATCAGTGGGTGCCAGAGAACTGGTGCGATGCGATTGAATGGGTCAGCGAAAATGGTGAGCAATGCGTGGGGGGTAGCATTTCCGCAGATGGCTGCACAGCAGTGATTGAATATTTGGGAAAAAATGCGACATATTGCGTGACCATTCGCTGCTGCGATGAGTCGCTTTGGGAAGGTAAAGTCGAGTTCTACTCCATTTTGAATCAGCCCTGTTCATGCTCATGCCCTCCCCAACCGAACGATGGTTCGCCGACCGCCGGAGAAGGCACCCCAGGAGCAACCACACCTGGTGCGTATCCGGAACCAACAGGAACAACTGGTGGCCTCGATCCTCGGCCGGGGGCGATGTCTGGCCGTGAGGGACTCGATTGGGGATCGGCGGGATCGCTAGAGCCACAAATCCGTTACCCTTTCGGTAATTCGCTCAATCTGAACCCGTCAGGCCGCAGTAGTCGCTTCTCGCAATTCGATACATCAGGCGGTTATGGTTGGACCAGTTCGTTTAATCAGTCCATCTATGAAGTGAACCGTGACAATGATGCAGCGGTGATTTTCTTTGCAGCCGACGGGGCGCGACTGGAGTTCACTGACAAAAATCCAGCCACCGGGCAGTATGTGACTCCAGCGGGATCAACGGCCAATTTGCAGCGGACTCCAAGCGGATGGGTTTTGACCAGTGTGATCGACAATCAAAGCTGGACTTTCGATGATTTCGGCACGCTGTCTGGACAGTCTAGAGGAGCTGCGCAGTGGACGGTAACGCCGACGGTCGTGCGAGGCTTTCCACTGCCTGGTGTTGTGACAGATCCGAATGGTCAGACGTTGAGCTTGTCTTACGCCGACGAGATTCCTCCCCGGCTCACCTCGATCACAGACGGCACTGGTCGCACAACATCCTACGGTTACAAAGATCGCCAGCTCACTGAACTCACCATGCCCGATCAAGGCACGACAAAGTTCGTCTATGACGAAGAATTTCCAGAAAACCTGCTGTCCAAAGAACTCGCTGGGGGCCAGCGTTTCTCCTTCACTTATGATATTGAGCAACGTGTTGCATCCAAGATATCCCCAGCCGGGCGCACGACCAGTTACGTCTATCCCAATGCCTCCACGCGGGTCGAAATTGACGCCCAAGGCCGCCGGAAGACAATCACTTACGATTCTCAAGACCACATTACGTCGATTCAGCAGGGAGGACAGACGTGGTCTTATGGCTATCAGAACGGGCTGCCGACGGGTTACACAGACCCCAACGGCAATTCGATCGCCAAAGTATATGAAGACGTCGGCGGCGGAGCCTTGCGTCTGAAGACTGTTACGAATGGTGTGGGGCAGACGGCGATCTACAAATACAACGCCGCGGGGTACGTCTCCGAGATCGCAGACTACTCCGGAAGCCGAACGTCATTTACTTGGGATGGCTCCGGCAACCGTAAGGAACTGATCGATCCCGCGGGCCACAGAGTGACCTATGTCTACAATTCCCAAAGCCAGATCACCGATATCAATAACAAACAGGGCCAGCAGTCGGCGAACACTTTCAATGGCCTGGGCAACCGCTCAGCCTTCGTGAAGCCCTCTGGGAAGACCACCGATTATACTTACAACACCTACAACCAACTTCAAACGACGACCACGCCGCTGGGGCTGATGACGTCCTACGACCGCGACGCTGCCAATCGGTTACTGTCGAAGACCGACCCCGTCGGAGCCACCACCGCCTATGCCTACGACGCCAACGGCCTGCTGATCCGTACCACAAACCCAGTCGGCGGCATTACTACCAATCTTTATGATCCCGATCAGTACCCCACCGGAATCATCAATCCACTCGGCCAGCAGACGACATACGTCTATGACAATGTTGGCAATCGGGTACAGACAATTAACCCACTAGGCCAAGTCACAAACACACGTTACAACGCCTTTGATCTGCCGACTGCCAGTACGACACCTCTTGGGCACAGGACTACCACTGTTTACGACGCTGGCGGTCGTGACATCGCAACAGTCGACCCACTTACGATCCGTACCACCAGAGTGTACGACGGGGCCGGCCGTGTCATCGCCAGAATCGATGGTGATGGCCTCACCACGACGACCACCTATGATGCTGACGGCAACGTCACCGCTACCATGAATCCCCTTGGAGAAATCAACGCTTCCCGTTTCGATTCCCTCGATCAGGTCACTGCCAGCATCAACCCGCTGGGCGAGCGAACAACATTCGCATATGACTTGGCCGGGAATCAGATCCGCTCGGTCAATCCGCTGAATCAGATCACTACTACCGCATACGACATCGACGATCAGCCGATTCGCACTATTGATCCGCTAGGTCGGATCACCACGACAGTTTACGATGACGATGGTCGATCCATTGCCACCATCGACCCGCTGGGTAATCGCACGACGACTATCTACGATAACGCCAGCCAGCCCATCTCGGTCATCGATCCACTCGGGTATCGGACGACCACGGTCTACGACCTCGCCGGTCGGGCGATAGAACAGATCGACGCCCTCGGTAATACCACTGCAACCGTCTACAACCTCTTGGGGCAAGTGGTACGCGTTATCGATCCGTTGGGCCATATTACGACGAGCTTGTACGACGACGCCAGCCGACTGATAACCGAGATCGACCCGCTCGGTCAGCGCAGTACGACCGTCTATGACGCCGATGGCCGGTCAATCCGCAGTATTAATCCTCTGAACCAGATCACCACGACCGTATACGATGACGCTGGTCGCGCGGTCGCTCAGATCAATCCCCTGGGGCAAACGAGCACGACCGTCTACAATCGGCGAAACTTAGTCATTGCCAACGCCAATCCGCTGGGGCAAATTACTACGACCGTCTATGATGACGCCAGCCGGACGATTGCCAGCATCAATCCCCTCGGCGAAGTGAGCACCACAATCTACGACTCTGCTGGTCGGACTGTGGCCACTGTCGATCCGCTAGGCTACGCCACGACGACTATCTATGATGCAAGCGGCCAAGCGATTGCCAGTATCAACCCATTAAACGAACGCACGACGACGATCTATAACGCGGCGGGGCAAGCGGTAGTAACCATTGATCCGCTGCTGGCCAGAACGACAGCGGTCTATGACGCCCGCGGCCTGGTCATTGCGACCGTCGATCCCCTCAACCGTCGCTCCACGTCCACGTACGATGCCGCACGTCGTCTGGTCGCCGAAACCAACCCGGAGAACGAAACCACACAGACAGTCTATGATCCGGCCGGTCGACCAATTGCCTCGATTGATCCCCTTGCTCAACGCACGACGACAGTTTATGACGCGGACAACAGGGCCATTGCCACAATCAACCCGCTGGGTTATGTCACAACCACTGTCTACGATGCGATGGGGCGCGCGATTGCCAGCATTACCCCCTTAAACGAACGCACAACGACTATCTATAATGCGGCTAGTCAAGCCGTAGTAACTATCAATCCGCTGCTAGCCAGAACGACGTCAGTATATGACGGACGCGGCCTGGTGATTGCGACCATCGATCCCCTCAATCGTCGCTCCACTTCGACCTACGACGCAGCTGGGCGACTTATTGCCGAAACCAATCCGGAGAATGAAACCACACAGACAGTTTATGACGCTGCTGGCCGAGCGGTGGCCACGATTGATCCCCTTGCACGGCGAACGACGACCGTTTACGACGCCGACGGACGGTCCATCGCCACTATCGATGCGTTGGGCTATGCAGCCACGACGGTCTACGATGCGAGCGGTCAAGCGATTGCCACCATCAACCCGTTGAACGAACGCGTGACAACGGTTTACGACGCGGCCAGCCGACCGATTCGCACCACCGACCCACTCAGCCAGATCACGACCTCTGTCTACGATGTGGCAGGTC
>JAZKFE010000093.1:0-17725 GCA_040386595.1 Planctomycetota bacterium
CCCCAGCAGACTTAGCGGTTCGGCAGGAGCCTCACCCTCCCAAGAGCCATATTCCATCACAACGCAATCAAGCGGGCCTACTTGCCGCCGCTTAGCCCTTGCTGTGCGGCCAGTCCGAGCAATGATCCCGCCAGCAAGTTGCGCTCGATAAACGCACCGACGGCTTCAATCGGCGTATATCGCAGCACCAGATGGTCACCCGGCTGAATCAACAGATTCTCGTTCGGATCTCGCAATGCTCGATTCAGATTGACCTTAATATTCATCCGGTGCCCATCAGGCATATGCCGGATAATGACGAGGTCGCTGGCGCTGACGGTGATGTCCTGATTACTCGCAGCGATGCCACCAACACGATTGCCGATACCGGTGCCGCCAGATTGTCCCTGCCGTCCCTGAGCAATCGAAATGGCATCCAGGACATCCAGGTCATAATCACGAGGCAACACGTATTGGCCGCCCCCCAACAAGCCGTCGGTATAAAAAATTTCCGTTTCTCGAGACTCGATAAACAGGATGTCTCCGTCGTGCAAAATGATGTCGGCTTCCCGAAAATCCGCTTGCTCACCCGGACGTAAGCGAATGGGAATCCGCAGCACCCGTGCTCCGCCGGCCATGTATGGCTGCAGTTCTGGCGGAAGGATCACCCCGTTCGCCATCATGGGAATGGGTTCTGCGGGCGCTAGGTCCCCCCCGGGCGGTACTGAATACGGACCAGCGCCAGACGCCGGACCGTAACCCGGCCCGACTGGCATCCCTGGACCTGGTCCCCACGAGCCCGTGGGAGTTGCCCCTTCCAATTGAACGGCGCGGTCTGGATTGGCCTGCGGGGCACTATGTCCCCACCCGGCATTCCCGTTACCAATAGCCGCTCTGTAACGGCCACCGTAGGCGCCTTCACCACTCGTTAGTTGAATGGGCGTCTTCTTAACGTTAACGGACGGCTTCGATTTGGATTTCTGGCTGACCGGGGTTCCATAAGCAAACGGACGATTCTCGGCCCGTGCGCGCCGCAGAACGAAGATCGCGTTCTGTGCATCCAAGCCAGGCAAACCGCCGGACAACGTCAACGCCCGTAAGACATCGTTTTCTCCAACTGGGAGTACGACGACTTGTCCGGTCCCCTGTTTCGATTGCCCCAGCTGAATCGATCCCCCCGACGAGGTCGCCATGATTGGCGAGTTCGAAGTTTCCTGACGCAGCACGGTGACTTTAAAGGTTCGAGCCTTCTGCAGACTGACCAGAATTCGCTCGCGCCCAGGTTCCAGGATCTGCTTATCCACCGTGTAAGTCCGGCGAACCAGATCTTCCACTTGCGCGATTGTCAGCCCGCGAACCATCATGGGCCGAATCATTGGCAACGAGATCGCCCCGTCTTCACGTACGGGGATCGGGTAACCCAATGACGGCTGGCTGTCGGAATTCTGAGGAATGTAGACGGGCGGAACCTCTTCGATACGCCCCAGGACACCTTCAATATAGATGGCCAGAACATCGCCACTATCCACAAAATGCGCCGGCAGCGGTGCCTGCCCCAGACGAGACAGGTCGATGGTTTCCATATTCGCCCGACTTTCCCCCCGCGCATCCCAAGGCATCGCCTGCACGGGAATGCCCTTCAACGGGCGGAAGGCCGAACAACCCGACAACCACAGCACGCACAGCAGACAACTCATCAAGAGCATCTGACGCTGCACGAAGCTGAGTGTGTGCTCATCCGACAGATCTCCGCCTGTACCGAGCGGCCCGACGTTGACAGTCGGTTTTCCACTCTTCGCCAGCAGCGGCAAGTCGGGCGCAGACACTTCTGGTGGCCGAACCTGGACGGCCGACGATACGCCGGTCTCACGAGGCCAGAAGATCTGCAAGTGTTGGGTCAAATCCATTTTATTCCCGCCAACTCGTCGTGTTCTCAAGTCTACCGAGGTCGCCGTGCTTCAAGTCAGCAGAGTCTGCAGGGCAGCTCGCCGGTCCCATTTCACCATCACCAGACGTCCTCGGCCCCAGCCCACGAAGGGGGGCAACTGATTCTCAGTTCGGCCGCAAATGAAACGTTCTCGATCACACTGCAGCGATTTGAACATCTCATTCACAGTCATTGACGGCATCTCCCACATCCTGCCCCCAGGATGCTCGTTCAAGTCCTCTGACAGCTCCGAACTGGTCGCGAATACGTAAGATCGGCTTTAAACCGATAATCCGCTCTATGTATCGGGTAGCGGTAAAGCACAAACTTACGGTTTTCCCTGCTGTACGAGTTGCAGCAAACACGTGAGGAATTCCACGTAGGCAAATTGCGTAACATCAGAAGAATGCGTGATGATGAAGAGACGCAAGTGGCAAAACACGACCGAAAGCAGGCCACCACAGACAGCCTAATCAGCAAAGTTCAACAGCCCAAAGGACTGCCCATCAGCGTTTGATCTTGTATCCCGGGGTCCGAAACCTGCCGTTCAAATCGTTCCGTAAGGCTGCGAATTCGCCTTCACCGGCCTGATGATCTCCTGTGATTCGACGTTCAACGGGGATGAATGTTGGGTGAAGGACGGCGTCCGATCCTAGCTGAGACTGCCGCACGGCGCTAAAATCTCTTGAGAGAAGTCTGTTCTGGACTCTCACATTTCGCATCTACAGGCGCCGCAACTCGCCTTCGGCTTTCGACAGAGATCAACACGATGCTCGACCTGACACAACTGCACTCGGCCATTCGACACGAAAATGGCCTCAGCCGCAGACTCTTTCTGGCCTATGGGGCGGCGCTCTCGTCGCTGCCATTGTTGGCAAGTCAGACGCAGGCAGCACGTCGTCGGAAAATCTCCTTCAGCAGCAATCCGTTTAGCCTGGGTGTCGCCTCGGGAGATCCCGTCCATGACGGAGTCGTGCTGTGGACGAAGCTGGCCCCGAAGCCGCTGGAGCCGCAAAACGGAGTTCCCCCGGAAGCCATTGAAGTCCAATGGGAGATTGCCCGAGACGAAGCGTTGAAGGATGTCGTACAACACGGAACGACACTCGCCGCCCCAGAACTGGGGCACGCGGTGCACGTCGAAGTCACCGGCTTGCAACCAGACCGCTGGTACTGGTTTCGCTTTCACGCCGGAGACGCCACCAGCCCCATCGGCCGGACCCGCACCTTGCCGGCTCCAGCAGTGCTGCCGGAACAGCTGAAGTTCGCTTTCGCTTCCTGCCAGCACTACGAGTACGGCCTGTATACCGCCTATGAGCACATGGCGAAAGACGATCTCGATCTGGTCTTCCACTTGGGGGACTACATCTATGAATACGAGGCCAAGGACAATCTGGTTCGCCAGCATGTGGGGGGCAAGTGTAAGTCGTTGGACGACTACCGCACCCGCCACAATCAGTATCGGATGGATCCCTTACTGCAGAATATGCATACCCGTTGCCCGTGGTTCGTCACGTGGGACGATCACGAAGTAGAGAACAATTACGCCGGGGACATCCCTCAAAAAGAAGGGGTGACCACGGCCGACTTCCTCACGCAGCGCGCGGCAGCCTATCAGGCCTATTACGAAATGATGCCCCTGCGCGGTGCGTCGCTGCCCCAGGGCCCGCACATGCAGCTGTATCGCAAGGCGACGTTCGGCCGTCTGGCTGAATTCATGATCCTCGACACTCGCCAGTATCGATCTGATCAACCCAATGGGGATGGCGTAAAAGAAATCAATGAGGCGACACTCGCCCCAGAGCAATCACTGCTGGGCAAAACGCAATCCGATTGGTTGAAGACATCGCTGCAAGGCTCGCAAGGAACATGGAACGTGCTCGCCCAACAAGTGATGATGGGCATGGTCGATCTGGCCCCAGGCGAAGCCACGAAGTACGCGATGGATCAATGGTCAGGGTGTGCCGGTGAGCGTATCGAACTGGTCAGGTTCCTGGCAGATCGCAAGATTTCCAACCCAGTCGTCCTGACCGGCGACATTCATTCGAACTGGGTCAACGATCTCCGAGTCGACGACCGCCAGAATGAAACGCCCGTGATCGCGACCGAATTCGTCGGGACCTCAATCTCCAGCGGCGGAAACGGCACGGCAGACTCAGAAAAGTTGGCCAAACTGCTGTCCGAAAACCCCGGTACAAAATTCCTCAATCGGCAACGGGGGTACGTGCGATGCACGCTCAATGCCAAGGATTGGCGCAGCGATTTCGTTGTCGTCGAAGATGTTACCAAACCTGGCGCCCCCGCAGTGAATCGCGCCTCATTCATCGTGGAGGCCGGCCATCCCGGAGCGCACACCGCTTAACGGTGCAGCGCAACGGACTGAGGCAGACGGCCGGAAGCCAGGCGATGGCCGTTACCTCAACACCCAGATGGCAACATTGAAGTAGAGCACGATCCCGAAGACGTCCAGCATCGACGCAATCAGCGGGGTCGACATCAATGCCGGATCCATACCGAAGGATTTCAAGCTGATCGGCAACACCGCCCCGATCATGGTGCCCGTCACCACCACCAAGGGAATCGTGGCGACGACAACCAGCGATTGATAGGCAGTAATCAGCCCCTGGCTCAGAATGAAACCGCACAGGGCCAACGACGCTCCCAGGATCAACCCGACAGCCAGTTCGCGTTTGATCAAACGCGGCACCGACTCTTTGGTTAATTCGCCCAAAGCCATCGTGCGGATCACCAGCGTCGCCGTCTGCGAGGCGGCGTTACCACCGGTTGCAATAACCAGCGGTACGAACAGAGCCAGCCACTCGTAGACTTTCGACAGCTTCTGATACGACTGCAGCACGTGAGCTGACATAAAACCGGCCGCAAACAAAAAGAGCAGCCAGCCCCCACGTTTCCAGGCAATCGTCAGCAGCGGAGTCGCGAGATAGCTGTCATCCAGTGGCTGCACGGCGGCCTGCAACTGAGCATCCTCGGTCGCTTCTTCCTGCAACACGTCCAGCACGTCGTCGTGCGTGATGATCCCGACAAGCTGTTCCTGCTGGTCCACAACGGGGACTGCCAGGAAGTCGTAACGAGCCATCAGCTGCGCGACTTTTTCTTGATCTTCAGTGACCCGCACCGAGATCACATCGCGATCCATGATGGAATCGATCACTGCCGAAGTCTTGGCCAGGATCAGCCGCCGCAATGTGACAAAACCCCGCAGCCGACGATCCGCGTCCACAATGTAGACGTAGTAAATCGTCTCACTGTTAGGAGCCTGTAAACGCAGCTGATTGATGGCCTCGCCGACCGTAATGCCCCCGGGCAGGGAAGCATATTCCGTGGTCATGATCGACCCGGCACTGTGCTCCGGATAGGAGAGCAAGCGGCGGATATCAATCCGCTGAGACTGGGCCAATAGCTGCAGAACTTTCTCGACCTCGCCTTTATCCATCTGCTCCAGCAGATCGACGCAATTGTCAGGCGACATCTCCTGCACCAGCGGCAGTAGCTGCACGCGATCCATGCTCCGGACGAGATCCAATTGGCGGTTCGGCGGGAGAAACTCCACGATCTCGACACGCCGGTGGAGTCTGCAGTACTCCAGCACCTGGCAGATCTGCTCGTTGGTCAGGCTTTCCAGAACCTGAGCAGTCACCGCGGGATGCAACGCCTCACAGAATTCGCGCAACCCGGCCGTGTCCTGCTGGTGCAGCATCTCCTGCAACTCGGGAAGCAGCAACTGGCCGTACATCAAGCTACCTTATGCCGTAAGACACGGCCATCAATATGACATGTTGATCGCGAGAGTATTATCGAGCGAGTCTCGTTCGTGGGCGAGTGGTGTGTGGAGAATAAAAACAAAAGTCCTCCGGCAGTAAGACACTGCCGAAGGACTGATTGTTCAGATCGACGTCGTACAGACCCGATTAGCGCTTCGAGAACTGGAAGCTTCGGCGGGCTTTCTTGAAGCCGTACTTCTTGCGTTCCACTTTACGACCGTCACGAGTCAGGAAGCCGCCATCGCTGAGCATATGGTGCAGCGACGGGTTCAAGACTTCCAGAGCACGCGAGATACCGAGGAGCATGGCACCAGCTTGACCGGTGATTCCGCCACCTTCAACGCGAACCCAAATGTCATACTTGCCGACAACATCAGCAGCCTTCAGCGGAGCCATCACCGTTTCGCGGTGCTTCTCAACGCAGCAGAAGTCTTCCAACGTGCGGCCATTGATCGAAAACTGGCCGGAACCCGGCTTAATGCGAACGCGAGCAACCGACGTCTTACGACGACCGGTTCCCATCGCGACGCCAAACTTGTCGAGCTTACCACGCAGCACAGGTTCGAACACCGGCTCAGCGGCAGCAGCTTCGGACGGGGCGCCCGAGAACAGGTTCTCGGTGCTGCCGGCTTCCAAAGTCGCAGCTTCGGGAGCACTGGCTTCCGGAGTCTCAACGGGGGCGGGGGTCTCAACAGCTTCTACGACTTCTTCTTCCGACATACTCGCAATCCTAAAATCGAGGGCCCGGTGTTCGCCGTGCTCAGTGAAATCTGGCGTTTCGCTTCAATCACCATGGGAGTCACTTCCCACGTGTCGTCGTTATCCCATTAACTCAGAACTCACTCAGACACACTCACCATTTCAGGCGAATCGCGGTGTCGGGAAGCTCCCGACAGCACCGAGCAGTCCTTTGAAAACTCTTCATCCAACTTAGTTGGAGAAGGTCAGTTCCTGAGGTTGCTGGGCTTGGTGCGGGTGCTGGTCACCGGCATACAGCTTCAGCTTACCCAACATGACAGCTTGCAGCTTGTTCTTCGGCAGCATGCGGCGAATGGCCTCATGCAGGATGAAGGTCGGCTTGCGTTGCAGCATAATGGCACCCTTCACGACCTTACGGCCGCTGGGGTAACCGGTGTAGTGCTGGTATTCCTTCACAGCCATCTTCTTGGTGAAGCTGGTGTGAGTATCGTGGGCCATCAGCTTACCTGAAAACCGCACCTTCTCGGCATTGATCACGACGACGAAGTCGCCACAAGCAACGTGCGGAGTGTAAGTGGGGCGGTGCTTGCCCATCAGGATATTGGCGATCTTGACCGCCAAACGACCAACAATTTGATCGGTTCCGTCAACGATGTACCAAACTGGCTTCACATCAGCTGGCTTGGCGCAGTACGACTTGACGTTTTTGAAGACTTCCTTTCCGATGCTCTGTAGCTTCGGCTTGGAACCTTCGGTCTGGGTGATTGTATCGGTGCTCACGGCAACTACCTGCTCTCAATCTGTTGTCTCACGGAATGGAACTCATTCAGCGAGCGACTGTTGGGTCGAACTTCCTCATTCCGTAAGGCGCACGACACAAAGTCAATAGATCATCGCGGCCGCGTATTAGGGCCGGGGAAGTCAAAGAAAATAACGGTTCAATCGGTCGGATTCAACTCTACATCCAGAAAATCTTGTCGCATTTCCCCGGAAACCTCATGAGTGCCCCAACTTCAGGAGATCAACGATCGCACATGAGTTCCCAATTGCCTGCAAAATTCAACATTCAGGCGGAAACAGTGGCAATTTTGACAACCGGTCAGGGCAGGGGGCCGCAAGTCTCGGCAGCAGCAAGGATGCGCGAGCTTTCACGACCCGCCAGACCGTCCGCGCAGATTTACCAAGCAGCGAGCACCTTGGAGGGAATACACTCGCGGAGACGACGGACGAGGAGTGGCGGGGTCGGATTGTCGAAAGCGGCCCGCTCTCTGGAACCAACATGACGGCGTCAGGCGCACTGCTGCCCCATACGGCCGGCGAGTTCGCGAAATCGCTTTTTGAACTCGTCCAACGTCACGTCTTTCAGATCGACTCCGGTGGCAAGATACATCTCGATCAAACACTCAACGATCTCGGCTGGGCGTAGTTTTCGAGTTGAAGTGGTCATGACTAGGTTAAACTCTACAAAAAATGGAAGTCGTCTCACCCCCAGCAGCACAGTGCGGGGTGATTTTAAGACAGCGACTTCAGGTAGGAACTGATTTCGGCGGGCGGGTATGCAGGCGGGTGGGCATCTTCGGTATGCACTCGGGAACATACCATCAATCGGGACTTGAGATCCAGATCGAAGTTTCCCGAAGCGGACTTTGCCTCCGGAATCGCAGTACTTCTTAACGACTACAGCGATTCTCTGTACCCGAAGCAGCATTCAGAGTCCGCAGCCCATTCACAGCAGCATCTCACTTGGATAGGCCAAATGGCGTGTTACTGGAATGCTTTCGGCAGAGACCGAACACCATGCTCTATCATTCAAAGTTGCTTCAAACCACCCTCAGGTTACTCCCCTTCGAGGCGACATTGGCCAACATCATCAAGATTTTAGATTTACCTCAGCATTCAGCAATAACTTCGTGAAATCCCAGAAGAATTCCGCGAATTTCGTCATTTGCTGGCAGCCAAACAATCCCCAATACGAGCCACCACACACGTCAAGCGGTGTCTGTATGCTCTTTGGCAGTGATGTCGTGCTTTTGTCTTACTTAAGATAACAGAGACGACGTCACCCCGACCGGTTCGCGAAAACCACTCACATCGGGAAGAAATTCGCCCCCCAACGCGTTAAGACACGATCTGATATAGCGTTCGATTGCAGCAAGTTTATTCGGCCATGAATCGACCTCTGGCACAAATAAACACGTGAAGATCGAGCCCAAACGGAAATCACCTCCACTGGAGGTCGAGTTAGCAATCCGAGTTATGATCAAAACGTAATCAACACCAAGACGTCAAATACGAGCTCGGATAGGCACAGTGTAAAGCAGGACTTCTGGCCGAATTACCATGCTCTGGATGTATCTCCCCAATCAATGCCCTCCATGATGCAAAAAATGCGGCAGGGGAAAACCTCGACAATCTCCCATGCTCCAGCACACGTCATCGTGGAGAAATCAGAGAAGGTCCTCACGAAGCGTTCGCACTTCACGTTGTCCCCCAACCTGGATAAACTGTCTTTAACGATAGTGTTCGTTCACATAGACTGACAGTAGTAATCGGGCCTCTCGGATCGAATCACCGTTCGCGAAGCGCAGGGAGTCTCAGGCAATGCACTCATCACCTTCAACACGGCTCCAGCCCTCTCACCTCGACATCTGGAATACCTCAATTTCATACGGCCATCGCAGCAATTCGTGCCTCCGTCGAATCGGACATTTCATCTGCCTCGTCTTGGCGTCCACCATTCTGACAGGAACCTTGCCCACCTCCGCCTTCGGCCAAGGGAAAACGGCAAAAAAGTCGAAAGCCACAACCAAGAAAACGAAGGCTCGCGATGAAGAAGAACCGTCCGAAAATCCGCTGCAGGTGATCGATTTCGGATCCGCTCCGTTCAAGCAAGCCAACGGCGACACTCCCATTGAACTCGACGCGACCCCCGAAGGCCGTGAACGCCTGGCGAAACTAGAAGCCCGAGCCCGGGAGATCTTCCAGGAACGGGACGAGATTGACCTCCAACTCCGCCCGCTGGTTGTGCCACGCGATCGGTTGGTCGGCGAAGTCACGCTGCTCAACCAGGCGCTGGTCGCAGCACAGCAGGCCATCGTTCAAGGCCAAACCCGACTTCGCAACCTGCAACGCCAGGCGAATGAGGGGGGCAACAACGACGGTGCCAACCTCAACCTGCAAATCGCGAATACCGAAAGACAGCTCATGGCGGCCAATAATGTCGTCACTGTCAACCAGAAAGAAATCGCCGAACGAGGGCCCGAAATCACCGCCCTCAACCTGCAAATTCAGCCCTTAGAGCAACAACTGACTAAACTCTGGCTGGAACTGAACGACTTCCGCAAACAATGGTTGGAAATCCGCCAACCTCAGGTCAAATATGCCCACGGGAACTTCGAAGCACTTAAGCGAGTTATCGACGACTGGCTGCTGATTGACGGCCTATGGCCTGAAGCTTTCAGCTGGGCCGCACTGACAAACTACGAACTGGGCAACTACGAATCGGCCTGGGAATATGTCGATCGCGCCACGGAGCTGCGCCGCAAACTAGGATTCCCCAAAGCGTGGGCCCAAGGAGAAGCTCTGCGGGGCATGATTGCCTCACACATTCCCGAACGACGCGGCAAATCTGCCGGCCATCTGCAGTCGGCCCAGCTGTACGTCAACAAGGAGAAGAACTCTAACTGGGAAGTATTCTTCCTGCTGGGCCGAGCTGCCGTTGAGAACGACAAACTCGCAGTCAAAGCCCGCACCAACTTCGACAAGGCCCTCAAGATCAACTCCGATGCCACCTGCGTCAAGTACTGGTATGCGCACTTGCAAACCACCGCCGCGACGGCCTCCGTACGTGATGTCGCCACAGGCACCAAAACACTTGAAGAACTGTGGGAAAGATCCACCAAACAATCGTGGCGTTTGGCCCACGGCCTGGTCTTAGCCTACGACGCCGCCGATCGGAAGGAAGATGCGGACCGCACCTGGGAAATTGTCTCAACCTTAGCCCCCAAGTCACAACTTGGTGAACTGCAAGAGGCCCGCGAGACAGCCTCAGAAAAACTCAAATCACTTGAGGCAAATCCGACCAGTACAAAGTCTAAAACCACCAAGAGCTCCGGAAAGGCCTCCAACTAAATTAGCGGCCAGAAGCGACCCCATACGCGAAGAAAACTCTCTAGAACGACATCGTGACATCGAATTCCGCAATCCTCGGTCTGACAGTCTATCTCTTTGGTAGTGGTTTGGCGTTCTTCCTGGGGGTTGGCTGTGTCTGGTCGTCGATGGCGTTATTTGCGATCCCTGCACGACGCTGGATCAACCGCCTCGCAGTAGTAATTTGTGTGCTCGGTTTGATCTTCATTGGCCTGTCAGCGGCACCATTTCCGAGTTGGTTTTACGCCATCGCCGGCAGCCTGACATTCGGCTGGTTAATTGTCGAACAAACCTCGCGCGTCGGCCTTCAGCGCTGGAAGGCGCGACTACGCATTCTCGTCGGGCTGACGTGGCTCGCCGGAGTCACCTGGGAGCTTCCCTATCAACTGTCGCCCACGGTCAACGCTACAGGCAACCCGCCTTTGTTCATCATCGCCGATTCCGTCACTGCAGGCGTTGGTGAACGTGAAGCCGTGACGTGGCCCGTACTGCTTGAGCGAGCCCATCCCGTGCAGGTCCACGACTATTCCCGAATGGGTGCCGGAGTGGTCTCGGCCTACGCCCAAGCCGAGCGTCTACCCGATGCCAGCGGAGGAATTGTGCTGCTCGAGATCGGTGGAAATGACTTACTCGGCACAACCTCCCTCGCGACATACGAACAAGGCCTCGATCGTCTGCTCACCCGCGTTGCCACTCACGACCGCACGGTGATCATGTTCGAGATCCCCTTGCCACCACTTTGCAACGAGTTTGGCCGTATCCAACGCCGTGTCGCCGCCCGACACGGCGTCCCCTTGATCCCCAAACGGCTGCTCATGCAAATCCTGGCAACGCCGGGACACACACTCGATTCCATCCACCTGTCCCAAGCCGGACACAATCAACTCGCAGCCTTAGTCTGGAAACTCATTCAACCCGCCTACCTGCCGCAAGCCAAACCCAGCGGGCCATCTTAGATCACCAAAACGAAGCCATTCTCAAGAAAACTCCGCATCACATCCCTTCCGGCCAGCGGCGTGTGGCCTCTAGCGATTCGCCCGTTTCCAGCAAACTCTTCACACTGGCCAAAATCATCGGCCAGCCACTGGAGACTCCTTCGATGAGCTTGGAGCCCGGCTGTTCCATCTCATGGACGAGGGTGAATTTCACCATGTCTCCCTGTTGCTCGAGCTCATAGGTCAAACGCGAGTAACCTTCCACATGAAGGTCAGACATGAACTCATTCCGCCAGGACAACACCAGCCGACGCGGGGAATCGATCTCCAGAACTTCGCCACTGTCACCCACTCGACCATCGGGAATCATCAGTTTCCAGGTCGAACCGACCTTCCAGTCGCAGTCCTGCCAGGTCTCAGCCCAGAATTGACGAGTAAACTCGGGCTCGATCAGTGCTTGCCACAGCTTCTCTGGCGTTGTGCGAATGTAAGTCACGTAGACAAATCGTGAATCACTCATCGTGTTCCCCTTCCAGGTTCTGTTTGAGTTCGGCGAGGACCCGCAACCGGCCTCGCTCATATTTCCCGATCCAACGCTCGGCGATCTCATGGATCGGTACCGGGTTCAGAAAATGCAACTTCTCACGTCCGCGTTTGATCGTGGCGACAAGATTGGCCTCTTCCAGCAGCTTGAGATGCTTCGTGACCGCCTGCCGAGTCATCGCCAAGTTCTCGCAGAGCTGCCCCAGCGTCTGCCCGTTCTCCACGTGCAAACGGTCCAGCAACTGCCGGCGACTAGCATCCGCCAACGCCTTGAACACCTTGTCCATCTCGTTCTCCATCGCCCAATTATGCAACCAAACAGTTGCATGTCAAGCCGCAGTTGAATCAAGGCTGTCAGTAGCGCGTAGAACGCTGATTCTGGAGCCCCGATGAGCGCGGCGAAGCAGGTTGCGGCTCCATCGAGCTCCCAATTTGAAGGGATCGCTAAGCTCCGACAGCCTTAATAATCTGTCCCCCCAATCGACTCAGAACGCACGATCCTTACTCTGTCGAATTCACCAGTGATCGATCAACAACTGACACATTCCAACGAGTCCCTGTCCTGATCCCACTCACCCGTCACGACCAAGACGAATTTCGTGAAAAAATCAGAATTTTCAGACCGGGGAGTCAACTCAAAACTAAGTTTGAGTGAGATTGGAATCGGGTTTCGCCATGTAGGTGCCGACCCATTGTAAACGCCTTATCAGTTCCGTTGTGCCCCCCACGCCAGCACAGCCCCTACACAGGAAAACACAAATATGTTCTCATTCTTCCGCGATCGTTCTAAAACTCGGAAGACGCGTGACAAGCTGGGCCTGGGGTCATACTCGATCGAGCATCTGGAAAACCGCGCACTACTGACGACCTTCACGGTGACGAACCTGAACGACAGTGGTGTCGGCTCGTTCCGCCAGGCACTCCTGGATGCCAACAGCACCCCGGGTGCTGACTCGGTCGCCTTCAGTGTGGCCGGCACAATCGCGCTCGCCAGCTCACTGCCGAGTATTACCGGCCAAATCGACATCAACGGCACAACCGCCCCCGGCTACGCCGGTACTCCCGTGGTCGAGATCGACTACAACCGCACAGCCGGCTTGCAGTTTAACGCCGGATCAAGCCAATCAACGGTCCGTGGTCTGGGGCTGGTCGACAGTTCGAACAACGGTATCACCATCAACGGCGTCACGCAGATCGTCGTGGCGGGCAACTATATTGGCTTAGATCTGGATGGAGCCACCGCCGAGCCCAATCGCGGTAGCGGAATCGAGATCATCAATGGCACCGTCAATACCATCGGCGGCCTCACCAGCGCCGATCGCAATGTTATCTCTGCCAATCTCAAAGATGGCGTCCGCCTCACGAACTCGTCCAATAACGTGGTCAGCGGAAATTACATCGGGACCGACGTCAGCGGCACGCTTGCTCGCGGCAACAGCCTCGACGGCATCAGCCTGACCAACTCGGACAACAACGAAATCGGTAACTCGAATCCCCTCACAGGGATCACTTACAACAACACCGCTGAAGTCGACGTCCCAGTCTCCGCCTGGCAAGGGATCCGCGGAGGTGATTCGGCCGACGAATACTTCATCGTCGGAACCTCAGGCTCGAACGGCCTGCTGTATGAAGGTGGCATCGATGGCACTGGAACCAGCTACCTCGTCAACTACCCCAACGCCTTCAACACCAGTGTTTACGGGGTCGACAATCTCGGCAACGGCGTAGTGCGGCTGGTCGGAGTTTATAAGAATGCCGACTTCGAATCGGCAGCAGTCAAAGTCAACGGATTTATGTTCGAGGGAACCGTTGCCGAACTGAGCGACCCGACAAAATACACGACGATCAATTATCCGGGTGCCGCTTACAACTATCTGCATAGCACCATGAACGGCCTGATCGTCGGCAACTACGATAACCCGGTCGATCATGGTACTGGCGGGTTGCCGCTCGGCCCCGGACATGCTTTCATCTACCGGGTCGCAGACGACTCCATCCTGACCGACATCACTTATCCCGGTGCGCTCAGCAACACCGCTTACGGCATTTGGCACAACGGCGAAACGTCCTACACGATCGTGGGCGGGTACAGCCTGGATCCGGCAAATAACCTGGAGAATCCAGGCCACCCCATCGGCCAGGCCTATATGGTCGACTACGATTCTCTGACCGGTGAGTTCTCGAACTGGACTTCGTTCTCTTATCCCGAAGGCACCAACTTCGTCACTCACTTCGAGGGCATCAGTAGTGTCGAGAAGGGCATCTACACCCTGAATGCCGACTCGGTTCAGACCGGCTCCGACAACCCCGTCCAAGGTTCGTTTGTCACCGTTCGCCGCAATGTCGACGGCACATTTGGTCCCGCGGAATGGGTCGATCTGAACTACACGGGAGTTGACCCCACGACGAATGTCACGAGCTCAAACTCGGTCTATGGCAATCAAGTCGTGGGCGTGGTGATCAACGACGGCAGTCCGTTCTCCTATCAGGCCACGATCAACTCGGCGTTCCAGTTGTCCAATGTGATCAGCGGAAATGGCGGCAACGGTATCGGCCTGTATGGTGCCGACAACAACCAGATTGCCATGAATAACATTGGCACCGACGTCACAGGTACCGTCGATCTGGGTAACGGCGCGAACGGGATTCTGGTCACGTCCAAATCGACAGGCAATCTGATCGGTGGTGAAGCGGTCTCGGGTAACGATCCTACCGCCGGCATTTTTGTTCGCCCGCCACAGGGAAATCTGATCTCGGGCAATCAGGCCAACGGCGTGCTGATCACCGGCAAGTCGACGTTCAATCAACTGAGCGGCAACTTTATCGGGACCACCGCTTCAGGGAACGCCGCGTTGGGTAATGCACTCGACGGCGTCGCCATCGTCAACGCCAACAACAATTCGCTCATCGGTTGCACACAGGTTCAAGATCCGTTCATCTACTACAACGTCATTGGCGGGAACGGCGGCAACGGTCTGCGAGTCAACAATTCGAACGACACCACGATCCAGGCAAACTTCTTCGGCCTGGGGGCGGACAATGACACCCCGGTGGGCAACGGCCTGAACGGCGTGGTCATCGAAGGGACGTCCACTCGCACCAAGATGGGTGGACCAATTCCGCTCGGCAACGTCGTAGCGGCGAATGCCGAAAACGGAATTGTGTTGAAGGATCGCGTCAGCGACTTCGTCTCGTTCAACTCGTTCGTCGGCTTGGCCGCCTTCACGACCAACCCCACGTTAGGCAATGGTAAGGACGGGATTTTGGTGACTTCGAGGGGGGGTAATAACCTCTTCCGAACCAACGTCATCTCCAGCAACCACGACGACGGCATCGAAATTTCCGGATCAGCCAAGGGAGTGATCTTCACGGAAAACATCGTCGGGTTGAACACCAACGGCTCACAGGCCATGGGGAACGGTGACAACGGAATCGAGATCGGCGGCAAGGCCCGCGACATCACCATCGGCGGCCCTTCTCCCGTCTTCAGTGTCATCCCGCATAATGTCATTTCGGCTAACGGAAATAACGGTATTGCGATCTCCGGTAAGGTCAAGAATATCGTCGTGAACTCCGGATTCATCGGCACCGATGTGAAAGGAATCACGGCGCTGGGCAATGCCAACGCCGGCATCAGTATCGATTCTCGCACTTGCACAGTCCAAATCGGTTCGGCCGCCCCGGAGCTCCTGACGATCATCGCTGGCAACGAGGGCAATGGCATTGAGATTCTCAATGCGATGGGGGTTACGGTGATCGGTACGCAAATTGGCGCCGATCATGAAGACCTACAGCCCATGGGGAACGGCGGCTACGGAATTTACATCCAGAATGGTTCGAAAAACGTGATTGGTGGCACATTGCCCGGCCAAGGCAACTACATTGCCTATAACGATCTCGACGGCGTGTTTATCGAATCGGGTTCATCCAACGGAATCCACCAGAACACGATCTATAGCAATGGTGAAAACGGAGCACTGGGGATCAACCTCGCCCCCGGCGCCAACCTCGACCAGCCAGCTCCGGTCTTGAGCACAATCGACGTCTCCATCGGCGGCATCTCGATCACCGGCACGCTGACCGGCAAGAAGAACACGACCTACACCGTCGAGTACTTCGCCAGCGACGTCAACGGAGCTTCCGGCCAACACTTCCTCGGATCGCAAACGGTGAAGACTGACAAGTTTGGAGTGGCGACGCTGACTTTTGCCAGCGATCTCCCGCCAGTAGGTGCCAGCTTCTTCACCGCCACGGCGACCGACCCGAAGAACAATACCTCCGAATTCAGCGAACCGATCCAGCTGATCAGCCAGTAAGAATGGAGCAGGTTGAGAGCTCCAGGCAAAACCAGTTGCAAGGCGATTCGGCACGGTAAAATCATTGCTGTGTCGAATCCCCGCACAGGTTTTTCCAGTACTCAGCGGACTCAAACAACACCCAGCAAGCGATGCACGATCGAAATGACTTCACCCTGTTTTCGATGAGCCTGTTTGCTTACTTGATGTTGTTCGTTTCTATTAATCGATGCTTCGGCGCGTCCATCGCGTGCCGGAGCATCGCATTTTTACTATCCTTTGGTTTCGGAGCCATTCTCTATTGTGGCTTCAGATACTTCAGGCTTCACAGCGACACGTACTTCCCCATCCACTATGCGCACCTCCTGGTGTGCACTGCGACCTCACTCATCTGCTGGGCCACAATCCTAATTCGCACCGCATTCTTTGTCTGAGCGACTAGCAATGTCCGCATCACGCCTAAACCAATCCGGGAATGCGGCGTAATTGGGACGTTGGGATTCGATTGCCACCTACGCATATACCGTTGTATCATTGGTGCTAGCGTTTGCTGGTGTATCGTTCCGGGTTTAATGAGAATCGCGACTTGAAAATTGTTGTCCTGGCTTCGTCGGCGCAATGCGCAAG
Source organism: Planctomycetota bacterium (assembly GCA_040386595.1). Classification (GTDB taxonomy): domain Bacteria; phylum Planctomycetota; class Planctomycetia; order Planctomycetales; family Planctomycetaceae; genus JAKFVC01. The sequence goes on from JAZKFE010000093.1 coordinate 16,934, forward strand.
CAGGGTACGTCTTTCTCCGTGGAAAATGACCATGACTGCTTACGCCCCGCAAGCCGCAAATCACTTTGCGGTCCGGACACGCATTGTCGTCGGATTACTCTTCGTTTGGTTCACATGCCTGCCGAGTTGGACATTAGCCCAGGAAGCCAAGGTTGAGACGAATGTTGCAGCGGATCAGATAGATCTTCTGCGTCGGATCGATCTGAAACGGGATGTTGTCTTAGGAGAGTTTCGCCTGGAAAAAGGGATGCTCATTGCCCCCACATCCTTGAATGCCCGCCTGACATTGCAGTACGAACCTCCTCTGAATTACGACTTGGTGGTCGATGTAAAACGTCCAGAAAAGGACGGATCACTCGCGTTAATTCTGGTCCTGGATGGCAAGCAAGTCCTGGTCATGCTGGACGCATTCTGGATGAAGGCGTCTGGCGTCACGTTGCTCGATAACCTTGATCTGGATGCCAAAGCGAATGAGACCGCGTATCGCCAGCCGGTGCTGCCAGTGGGTGAAAAAACTCAGGTGCGTTTTGAGATTCGCGGTCCCAAACTCAAGATCCAAGTAGGAGCCAAGACTATTCTGAACTGGGAAGGGAAGAACTCACGGACTTCGATTCCCAAGTTCTGGGCCATTCCGAATGCCAAGGCCCTCATGATCGGCAGTTGCACGACCCCATTCGAAATCAGTCGCTTGGAACTGACACCGGTCGCCCCGACAACTCCAGATCAGACCGCGGTCGCGTCCCCAACGCCAATCGCAGGCAGTCTAGCAGTTGCCAAGATCGCATTTCCCAG
>JAZKFE010000093.1:17735-36179 GCA_040386595.1 Planctomycetota bacterium
CTCGCAAGACGATTCGCGAGTTGTTTAAAAAGGAATTCGAGCTGGCCAAATTTGCCAAGGGCAGGGTGGCATTAGCCGAGACGCTGCTGAGCCGCGCTGCGGAACTCCAGGATGACAAAACCGGGCTCTATGCCCTCTTGGCTGAAGCGGCGGAGATTGCGGCAGCGGCGGGGGATTTGCCGTTAGCACTCAAAGCCGTGGCTGAGGTCGATCAGTACTTTGGAACGCCAGCATTTGAGCTCAAAGAAAAAGTGGGCAAGATCTTGATTCCACTCGCTAAGTCCCCCGAGCAGATTTTGCACGTGATCGAACTGGAACTGACGATCTTTCGCGAAGCGTTGAGTCAGGACGAAATTGAACTCGCCGAAAGGAGCCTACAAGTCGCACAGACACTTTCACGCAAACCGGGCATGGCGATTTTGAAGGATCAGATGAATGTCGTGACCAAAGAATTTTCCTCGATCAAAGCCGCCTTTCAAACGGTAGACGACGCACGCCAAACACTGCGTACAAAACCGGATGACCGAACAGCCAATCTAGCCTGGGGCAAGTATCTGTGCTTTATCAAAGGCGATTGGACCAACGGTTTGCCGTTCTTGATGAAATCACAAAGCGCTCCACTCGCCGCGCTCGCCAAACGAGATCTTGAGCGGCCCACAGACCCTGACGCCAATGTCCTCCTGGGCGATGAATGGTGCACGATTGGTGAATTAGAAAAGGAACCGGCGCGAACCAACATCTGCCTCCACGCAACAGAAGCCTACAATCGAGGATTACCCGGGTTGACCGGACTGAATCTTTCATTGACCGAAGGCAAACTGAGCCGACTATTCGGAGATTCGGAGATATTTGCTTCAAACGGCGATCCACAGGGAACACTGCTGGCTGATGCCGCGTTGAATTTCAGCTCGGCCGGGACCGTGGAATGCTGGGTACAAACACGCGTCACTGAAGGTGTCCTCTTCAGTAAGCGCGGGGTAGAACCAGAAGGATCACTCGGGATAAGACTGTACCAAGGCCAAGCCTGTCTGATGGAAAATGCCTCTTATCATTACCGCGAGTCTCGCACCGAGTTGACCATCAACGATGGAAATTGGCATCACGTCGCGATTGTGAAAGCGGGAAAAAATGCCGCGTTCTTCTTCGACGGAAAATTGGTGGCAACTCTCCAAGTTCGAGACCAGCTGATCTCAAAGAGCCCCTGGAAATTAGGGACCTGCTGTGGCCACGCGCCCATCGCCGTCAAGGCATGCAAGTTCCGCATTTCGAACACTGCCCGGTACTTCGTCTCATTCAAGCCGGAATACAACTACAAGAAAGACAAAGCCACGGTGTTCATTTCTGACCCGAAATAACATTGTCCGAGCTGTGCATTCTCTAAAAGCGACTCGCGCGAATGGAACCGCCGCGGCGACATCCTTCGCATTCGCTGACGCGAACATCAATCTGAGCTACCAGCAGGCTTTGCACGGGGGCCTCGCTGGGACAGCGCGGGCAATCCGTCATCCGGCTGATTCCACAACCGATACGGGTCGCGTAGGCGACGCATTTCCGCGAGCAACAGTGCCTCCATTTCCGCCAGCTTCGGAGCATACTCGGGCTTGCCGGCAAGATTGATCTGATGGGCTGCGGGCGTCACGCCGGTCAGGCGGATTACCGCTGGATCATGGTGCTGTTGCAGCAATTCATCAGGGTTTTCAGCGAGATTAAACAGTTGCGTCTCACGCACGCTCCCATTGTTCACATCGTATTTAATCAGTTTCCAGTCGCCTTGCCGGACGCAGCGCATGCCCGGCTTGTCTCCGCCGGAATACACTCCGTAGAGCACATCGCGCACCGTCGGAATTTTTCCTTCCAACACCGGTTTAAAGCTGAGGCCCTGATTGCTGTCTGGCACCGGAGTCCCGGCAAGATCACATAAGGTCGCGAGGGTGTCTAGCAGATAGATGTTCCCCAAAGCACGCGAGCCTGGACGAATGCCGGGGCCCTTCACGATGTAGGGCACGCGCCAGCTGTGCTCATACAGATTTTGCTTGCCCTGCAGACCGTGACGGCCCACGGCGATGCCATGGTCCGAAGTATAGATGATGAAGGTGTTATCCAGCTCATGCATCTCTTCGAGCTTCTGCAACACCCGGCCGATTTGAATGTCAATGTTCTCACTGCACGCAAATAGACGCCCGCGCTCATTGCGAATTGTTTGGGCGTCGCGGTTCCCCCACACACCGCTGGCAGCGACTTCATCGCGGACCACGCTATGACCATTTTCAAAAGGATGGGCCGGCAGGTAGTTCGGTGGCAGCGCTGGCTGCTTGGGATTGGAAGGGGGCAGGGTGCGTTCATCGGTGTGATTCGTGGCCCCATATTTAGCCAGCAACTCGGGCGTGCCGTTGCGAACATCGTGCGGGTGTGAAAATCCAAAGTGGATCAGGAAGGGCGTGTGATCGGCCGCCGCCTGGCGTTGGTTGAGATAGTCCAGCACATGTTCTGCATGCCAGGCGCTGCCCGTTTTGGGAGTGTCACCCCGTTTGGTGGCGTCATGACGAATTTTGAAGTGCTTGTTGGCAGCCTCGTAGCTGTTGCCTTTTTTACAAGTTCGCATCGTCTCATAGCCCGCGCGATTGAAGACGGCGGGGATAGTGTTTTCATCCAGATTGGCAGGGCAATTCTCCTTTCCTGTCGGACCGATGGGCAAGTGCCAGACAGTGCGGCCACTCATGATCATATGTCGCGAAGGAGTGCAGACCGCGCCGGAAAAGGAACCCATCTGATAGGCTCGGTCCAGAACCATCCCCTCGGCCGCCAAACGGTCAATGTTGGGAGTTTGCGCCGCTGAGTGCGGGTTGTAGACCTGCAGTTCAAACGGCGACTGATCGTCAACAACAATGAACAAGATGTTGGGCTTCCCGGCCGCATTCGGCTTCTCGGCAGCCCGAAGATCGGCCGAGAAAGTGAACAGCAGCCCGGTCAGGATCAGAACAGAGAGCTTCATGTTTTGATGTTCGTCAGCGAGGCGTGGAATAGTCAGTCAGACACAGCAGGCCAGTTTAGTCCGTATCGTCATCGGGAGCGGACTTTTTCTTCCCCTTTTTGGCCTCTTTCTTGGTTCCCATCGCTGCGGTCGGTGCGGCCTGCTCGGCATTCCAGGCATCGTAGAGTTTTCGCAGTTCTTTGACCTTCTCCGGCTGTTGAGCCGCCAGATCCTGCTTCTCACCAATGTCCTTGGACAGATCGTAAAGCTCAGGCTGTCCGCTCCCCTCGTCTGCGACGACAAGTTTGTGGTTACCGTTCCGCACCACCCATTGCTCGCCATATCTCCAGAAGAGCGATCTATGCGGCTGCGCTGCGTTCTTGCCTGTCAGATACGGCACCAGATCCACGCCATCCAACTTCCACTGAGGATCAACCTTACCTCCCGCAGCAGTGATGATCGTCGGCAGCAAATCCAACTGAATTACAGGTTCCGAATAAACCTTCCCAGCAGGCAGATGTCCTTTCCACTGGATGCAGAAGGGGATGCGAATACCACCTTCCCAAGTGGTATGTTTCGTACCTCGCAGCGGTAGATTGCTGGACGTGGTGGACTTGGATGGCCCCCCGTTATCAGAGAGAAAAACGACCAGCGTGTTCTCTTCTTGACCGAGCGCACGAACTTTATCGAGAATACGGCCGACGCTGTCATCCATTGCCGACATCATGGCGGCAAAGGTGCGTCTCTTTTTGTCGCTGATGTGTGAGAAGCGATCCAGGTACGCTTTCGGAGCCTCCAGCGGATTGTGCTGTGCATTAAAAGGCAGGTACACAAACCAAGGCTTCTCTTGTTGTTTCTCAATCCAATCGGCGACGCGAAGTCCGTACTGCTCGGTCGTGTAGAATTGATCGTCCTCGATCGCCATCACGTCCGGTGATTTCCGAGAATCGACAAACAGCGAAGGGTGGAAGTAAGACGTATTCGCCAGCGTCCCGTAGAACTCGTCAAACCCACGTTTGAGCGGGTGATATTTCGGAACTTCTCCCAAGTGCCATTTGCCCACCGCACAGGTGGAATAGCCCAACGGCTTCAGTCGATCGGCAATCGTCTTTTCCTTGACGTCCAGTCCGAGCTTTTTCAACCCGCTATTGGATTCGTGACCAAATCGCGTTTGATAGCGTCCGGTCATGAGGCCAGCGCGCGACGGGCTGCAGACCGGGCAGGAAACGTACCCTTGGGTAAACTTCACCCCATTGGCGGCGATGGAATCGATATGTGGAGTCGGGATATCCTTTCCACCTTGAAAGCCGAATTCGCCCCACCCGACATCATCACAGAGAATCAGCAGAACATTGGGCTTTTTCTCCGCGGCATTCAAATCAATCGACGTCAAGCCGACCAGACACACGGCCAACGCCAACAGGCCAGAAAAGAAACGCGGCATCATTACCTACTCCGTATGAAACTAGCTCTGCAGATGTACTTCAATTGTGGTCACTGCCCGTCTGTGTCGGCTGGAGGTCGCCGCACGCGGGATCTGGTTTAGTATTCCCCGAGAACCTGTCCATCAGCAATGGCTGACAGCCGCTGATAGAGTCCATAGGGGCCGTTGGCAGTGACGCCGGGATCGTTGATATTCGTCGAGGTGTTCTCAATGCTCTCGGTGATGAAGCGGACGCTGCCATCTCCCATCAGAAATTGCGCGCCCCCAGCATGCATGCTGGCGAAAGCGGTGAAATACTTGACGGGATATTCATCTTTCGTTGCATTCATGAACGCATTCGTAGTCCGCAGGTGGTTGTAGGGATTCGTCCTGTACTCTGACAAATCTGTGCAATCAGCGCCGCCACCGTTCTGTACGGAACCATACAGGAGATTGTTCCGCGTTTGATTCCAATGAGTCTCACCGACGAGCATGCAATTCGACAGCCCATCCGTGAAGTCGCGGAAGCGAAGTCCCAAGTTGACGCGAAACGCGCCGACTGAGCGCACGCTCTGAAAACCGGGGCTAGCCTGATCGCAGAAGTTCGCACTGAAAGGCCCGCTGTTGCCCATATAGCTACTCGTGGCGACGGCGGGAACGATCCCATTCGCGGTGCTGGTAGCAGCGGGGTCCGAACTTCCTGACTTCCGCGTGTTCGGCTTGACGTCCGAGGGGCAAGAGAAGACCGCCAGGTACGTCGCTCCCGCAATGGTATTCCCTACCTCAGGGGCGAGAACGCCATGCGGGTGAGCTCGGAAATTGAATTGATTGAAGAGGGTCGCTTGATCGAGCTGGGGCAGAATCTGGGCGGTCCAACTCCAGCCGCCGTCTTGTGTTGCGGCACTTGTGGCGACTGCCGTGTCAATGTATCCGAAAGGGACCCGTTCGTAGATGTCGTGATAGTTGTGGAATGCCAAGCCAATCTGTTTCAGATTGTTTTTACATTGAGAGCGCCGCGCCGCCTCCCGCGCCTGTTGGACGGCCGGAAGCAACAGGGAGATCAAAACGGCAATGATCGCAATCACCACCAGCAGCTCAATGAGCGTAAAACCCGGACGACGCAAGCGTCGTTCTGCAACATGCTGAAGCGTTGTGTGCAACGATGAATCGTAAGCCGGAACATTCTCTCGGCGAGACTTGGATGCCATAGAACTATTCCCTCTCCTCAGTTTTGCGGCCATGCGGTTCCTCCGGAACGGGCGCAGACGTCAGATCTGAAGCCGAACGCCCGGCACCATGCTCGCTCATCGCTGGATGCGGCCGCCAAAAGAACCTATTCACTGATCTCCTCTGACTTTATGCCAGAGGTCGAACAGCAGATTCATCCTCAATTCAGAGGTCCTCTGTTCGGGAAACCTCCCGCCAGATGCTGCCGGTTCGACGGGGGAATGTCGTTATTGAGGGAGAATTCGTTATCATCAAATCCGCGTCTTCACACAAAATTAACAACTACCTTGTTACTGATACATAAAATCGATTAAAATGGTAATTTGTAACGGTCGTTCTGGCTGATTCGGCCGGATTTTTCGTGTACCTGTGCTGGAGCCCGGCGTAAACTAGAAAACGTCGTTGACTGCAAACAAGCACGATGCGACTCTGTAGACCGACTGCATCTCACGGATAGCCGGCGAGGACTTTCAAAGTGTCGTCCGGAATGGACCCGATACCCGATCAAGCGCTAACCGTCGCACGGTCGCGCGCACTCCTCGCCAGAAACTGGGGCAACGTTCAGGCGTCGTTGCTGGCATTCATCACGGCGTCGGCTCCACAGTTCTCGGACGCCGAGGACTTGCTGCAGGAAGTCGCGGTCGAAGTGGCAGTGCGATTTGATGACTACGATCCATCGCGGCCGTTCTTGCCTTGGGCTCTGTGGATTGCCAAAATTAAGCTGGCCGAGTTTTACCGGAGTCGGCAGCGGCGCGAAGTCATTCTGATGGGCGAGTCGATGGATGCCCTAGCCGAAGCCTGCGTCAATGTTCAAGAAACACTTTCCGATGAGCAATTTGCGATCGAAAAATGCCTGGACCGGCTGACCGACCGCTCGCGTGAGATGCTCAATCTGAGATATTCTGTCGGACTGAGTTGCTCGCAAATTGGTGCCCAGTTGGGAATGTCCGTTGGCTATGTCCGAGTAGCCCTCTCACGAATTCGAACGACATTAACAGAGTGCGCTCAGGCCGTAGTTAAACCGCGGTCGGCCTAGAATGCGTGAGATCGATGCGCGAGCAGGAAGCCCTGGAACTGATCGATGCCCATCTGGACGATGATTGCCTGACAGATCAGCAGGTCGAAGAGCTCTCCGCTTGGTTGAAGGAAAATCCACAGCATGCGGAGCGAGCGTATCATCGCCTGTTCCTCCATACGTTTTTGCGTCGCCGGTTGCAGGCCCAGCGACTGCCCATCCTCAGCACTCGCACCGATCTCGTCCCTCAAGGCCCAGTCGACGTCGCCCCACCGACATCCACCGAGCTACTCATCCCGCAAGCTCCCGCAGGTCTTGTTCCTGCGCGTAAAACGTACCGGCGAAGGCGAATACTGCTAGCTAGTGGGATCATTGTCGCGGTGGCGGTCACTTGGTTGTCATTGATGTTATCCAGTGCCCCACCCGTGGCGATGGCTGATGCCTACGACGGATTCGATTACCCGGCGACGTCGATTCCAGCGCCAGCGACAGACGCTCGGACTTGGCCCACAACCGGGGGACTAAATGGTCTGGCAGGCGGGACTGGATGGGCAGAACCTTGGCAGGAATCCGGCCCCAAGGTAGCCGTGATTGTCGATCACGCTCGCGAACTGAACTGGGATCCCAAAGACATGCGAAAGTTCAAACCCTTGGCGCACTCGGATGCCAAGGGAAACGTCTTACAATCGACAGGATTGCAGATGAGAACGGCAATGGGCCCCCGTTCTTTAACCTCGCGCAAACTTGATCTCACAACGTTTCCAACCTCCTTCAGAGACGAATCGGGCTTGGGAAAGGATGGGGCAGTCGTCTGGTTCAGCTTCCTCGCACAATCGTTCAACAGCACTGCCGAAAAAAATCGCTTTACCTATTTCCAGGTCGGCTCCCGAGAAGTCTCCGGCTTTCGCCTGGGCAAGGTCGGCGCGGCGCCGTCAGGGAACTGGACTGCCATGGGACTATTGACCGGCGGCCAGGTCAATCTCCGCTCCAGCACGGTCCCGTCTGGGGAAATGGCTTTTATGGTAACGCGACTGGAATTTCGCCCGGGCCCCGAAGACGCCGCCGTCTGGATCAATCCCAGCCTGGCAGCCGAACCCCGACTTGCTGAAGCGACATTGCGACTGTCTGTCCCCGATTTCCGGTTCGACAGGATCACCATCAATGCGAACTACTCAACAGACATCGACGAAGTCCGCATCGGTCAAAGCTTTCGAGCCGTAGCCCCCATCAAGTAGTCAGACCAATCGGGCCAAATCAATCGGGCCTGACCAACCACGGAAAACCGAAGCGTTTCAGCACGCTCCGCATTGACAACATGGCGGCAGAATCAGGCCGCGGACTTGATGAAGCATGCACGACACAATCGGCCGTAGCTCCTACAGCCTGGAAGTAGCAGCAAGAAATGAAAAAGGCGGCAATCCCATCCGGAATCGCCGCCTTTTTTTGCAGTGGACAGAGGCGGGATCGAACCGCCGACACCAGGATTTTCAGTCCTGTGCTCTACCAACTGAGCTATCTGTCCCAAAAACAAGCAACGTATCGTTCCCAGGGAACAACCCAACAGGAGCGATGTCGCTGCTGTGAAAGAGGTTATAGCACACGCCTTAAATGTTGGCAAGCGGCTCAAACTCGTTCCATCGCAATTCTGATGAATTTACTTCGCACACCCCATCACATCAAATACCGCCGACATAAACACGTCACATTCCAATCGCATAAAGCATTTACACAACTGACGTTACACAAATCACACGCACCACAAGTAGCGGACTTCGGGCAATTTCGCCAGAAGACTTCCGGTCTACCGCGGCGCGAAATTGCGCGGCGAGATCCCAGATTCTGGACTTCTTTTCTGACTCCAGGAAGCAAATTGAGGAGGGATAAGCATCGTAGTTATAGCGCACCCACGCTGACCGAGGTTTCTCACCCATTCATATGCCATCAACATCGACGAGATCGTGTCGAGGCAGGACTGCCGTGGGATCGATTCTCCGCGAGCAGCCGGCTGGTCTATCTGGTCGGCTTTTGTGTTTTGTGTCTGTTCGTGCGAGGTGCCGCGATTTCAATTCGGTGATGGATGTTCGGAAGGGCCACGAGGGCCGCTTCGCTGCCATCTAGACCACTCAGCTGATGTGTACTGCAACATCAAGAACAATAAACAGCAGCAATGTAGCATCGCTGCCACAAGCCAGATATTTCCCGATGCTCGCGCGACGGATTACAAACATTTCACCTATTTTACATGTCTTTTAACGGCTGCGAACACTTACAATCGTTTCTACCGACGTGATAACTTACGGACTCTGATGGCATTTTAATGGACTTCGTGACGTTCGATGCGAAGACATTTTTCCGCGACGGCCAGCTCTGTCTCGCGGGCTTAAAGTTGAGGCTTTCATGATGCAGATGGCTTGTTCTACACGCCGAGTTCTCGTCGGATTCAGCTGCGTGGCGTCGTTGTTGCTGATCAGCATCTCATTGCCGACTGCCGGCAGTCGATCTGAGCTGATGGCTCAGAATCGCCAAGCCAAAGGCAAAAAGAAGCCAATGAAGCCCGCTGAACCACCCGTCCCGGTGGTGGAGCGGAAGATTGTCATCGCCAAGGTTGATCCCGAAACGCGGCGCAAGGTGCAGTCGTCGGCGGCACACATCGATTCTCTGATCGAAAAGAACTACACCAAGTTCAAAGTCAAACCCAACGATCCGCTCACCGACGAACAATTCGTGCGCCGAGCGTACCTGACCATTACCGGTCGTATTCCCACCTACAAACAGGTGCGCGGCTTCCTGATTCAGAAAGATACGGAACGTCACGCCCGGTTGATTGACTCGCTGTTGAATACGGATGACTACGCCAGCAGCTTCTATAACTACTGGGCCGATATTCTGCGGCTTAACGAACGCCTGACCAACAACGTACCGGGTCGCCCGTTTAACGAATACGTCCGCACGTGCCTCGAGACCAACAAGCCCTACGACAAGTGGGTCTACGAGATGCTGACCGCGGAAGGCAAGGTCTGGGAACATCCCGAGACCGGCTACATCCTGCGTGACACGGGGATGCCGCTGGATGCCATGAACAATACGGTCCGTATTTTCCTCGGCACGCAGATCGGGTGTGCTCAGTGCCACGATCATCCGAATGACCGCTGGACGCAGCACGAATTCTACGAAATGGCCGCGTTTACGTTCGGCGTGCAGCCGCGAGTCAATCCTGGCGACAAGAAGTTTGGCGGCGGAAACGTCGTGAAACGCCTACGGGATGAGCTCAAACTGATCGACGAAAAATTTGACGGTGGCGGCAAGTACAACCGCCTGCTCCAGGCCAATCTGTTCGATGTACACGATGCCCCGCAATCGTTGAAACTGCCTCACGACTATCAATACACCGATGCCAAGCCCGGAACGGTCGTCAAACCGCAGACGATTTTTGATCCCCCCGCCGAGATCAAGAAGGGCGAGTCGCCACGTGTCGCATTTGCTCGCTGGCTGACGTCGAAGGAAAATCCCCGATTCGCCAAGACCATCGCCAATCGCCTCTGGAAGCGGGCGTTTGGCGTCGGGCAAATTGAGCCCGTGGATGGCATGCGGGACGATACCGTCGCCGAGAATCCCGAGCTGATGGATTTTCTGACGGCCGAGATGATTCGTGTCAATTTTGACATGAAAGAGTATCTGCGAATCGTCCTGAATACGAAGACGTTTCAACGCCAGGCGAGCCCAGCCGAGATCAACTTCGCCGACCCGTATCATTTTGCCGGACCGATTCTGCGTCGCATGACGGCCGAACAGGCTTGGGACTCGTTCATCACCCTGGCCGTCCATAAACCGGACGAATATCAGATGGAGCCGGCCAAAGTGCAGGGCCCGCTGTTGAACGTCGACCTGGCAAAGACGACTGCGAAGGAAATCTTCGATCGTGACAAACAATTGCGTGAAGTCACCAGCGGCAAAGTGCGTGAGGCACGGAACAAGAACTACACCTACAAGGGTTTGTTATTAGTGCGTGCTTCAGAGTTGCCGCAGCCTGTCCCGCCGAGCCATTTCCTGCGCCAGTTCGGGCAGTCGGATCGTGAATCGATTGAAACCTCGTCAACGGAAGGCTCAGTTCCTCAGGCCTTGCAGATGTTCAACGGGCCGATCACCCACATGTTGCTCGAAGAGAAGTCGCTGATGTATGAAACGGTCATGGCAGCCAAGAGCCCTGAAGAGCGCGTGGACGTGATTTTCCAGACAATTCTCAGCCGCCGCGCAACCTCGGAAGAGCGTCAGGCTGCTGTGGCCGAGATCAAACAACATAGCAACGCAGGGTATGGAAACGTGATCTGGGCGTTGGTGAATACTCACGAGTACTTGTTTATTCAGTGACGTTTTCCAAGCGTCGGCTTGGTTCGAATTCAGCGTGGCTGCACTCGAACCAGGAACGCAGCACAGCAAGTCGCTCGACTAATTTTCCAAAAGTCTAAGATCAATCCAATTGAAGTGCTCGGGCCACGAGCTTCAGATATCCACAGGTGATTTGATGCTGACCAACTTCTACGATCAATCGCTCTCGCGCCGCTCGATGATGGAATATGCCGCTCAGGCGATGCTGGGCGTCAGCGTCCTGCCGTTGACGGCGGCATTGGGCGCGGATGAGAAGAAGCCCGCCCCGACTGCCAAGAGCACCGGGAAAGGGACCGCCAAGCACGTGATCTTCTTGTGCATGGCGGGCGGGATGACTCATATCGATACGTTCGATCTGAAACCTGGACACCCCAATCAAGGTGAGACCAAAGGGATTGCCACAAGCATCCCCGGAATGCAGTTTGGGGAGTCACTGCCAGAGTTGTCCAAACTGGCCAATCACATGGCCGTCGTCCGCACCCTGACGACTCAGACGGGCGATCATGAAGGGGGCCGCTATCTGCTGCGAACCAGCTACAAAGAGATCGCCTCGATTCGCCATCCCACGCTGGGTGCCTGGGGCTTAAAAGTTCTCGGCCGCCAGAATGCGACCTTGCCGGACAACGTCCTGGTGAATGGCGATCAGCGACATCCGGGTGCCGGGTTCCTTGAGCCAGCATTTACTCCCGTTCCGGTCGCCGACCCCAATGCCGGCCTGCAAAACACAGTGGCTCCCAAGTATGTGACGGGGGATTCGTTTACGAAGCGAATGGAACTCGTCGGGAAATTTGACTCAGCGTTTCGCAAGAAATACCCTCAGAAACAAGTGGAAGCCTATGGCGAATTTTACCGCCAGGCAGACCAACTGATGCACAGCGAAGAGCTGAAGGCATTCGATTTGAACCAAGAGAAACCCGAAGTTCGAGATCGCTATGGCCGGGAACGTTTTGGCCAGGGTTGCCTGCTGGCTCGTCGGTTGGTCGAACACAACGTGCGGTTTATCGAAGTGATGCTGGACGGTTGGGATATGCACGTCGATCTGTATCAGAACGACAAGCTGCCGACGCGGGCTGGGATCCTCGATAAGGGTGTCGCGGCGCTGATCTCCGATTTGAAGGAAAAGAACCTGCTCGACAAGACGCTGATCGTCCTGGGCACCGAATTCGGGCGGTCGCCAGCGATCAATCAAAACGGCGGACGCGACCATCACCCCGGTGTGTTTTCCGGCTTCTTCGCGGGAGGCGGGATTAAGGGTGGCCAGTTCTATGGCACCTCCGATAAAGAGGGCTTCCGGCCGGAGAAAGATGGCGTCGCCATGGCAGATTTTAATGCAACCATTGCCTACGCCATGGGCCTGCCGCTGGAGGAAGAGTTCTTCTCGAAATCAGGCCGACCGTTTAAGGTCGCTCATGACGGCAAGCCGTTGATGAAGTTGCTGGGGTAGAGCAGCTTCCCGCCGCGCATAGAAAAAGAGGTTGTGTTGTCATTGATGGGGACAACCAACCTCTTTTTTCGTTATTGTTTTTAGTCGTTGTTCGCACTGCGAATACGACGTCTTTGTGGGGCTCGGATCTGGTTGTAACCTGGATTTTGAGGCTGCCTGGATCCTTTGCGGCGTTATGTTCGCGGAGCGAACAACGACTATATTACAGAATTCCCAGGCCGAAACCGTCGTCGCTGTCTGCGGTGGCGCAACGTTGCGCGACAAAATTCTCGCGCATCCAACTGGGGTTCGCATTGTGGTGCGGACCACCGTTGGTCGGAATGGTCGCCGGGACGTCCAGCCGTAATGTCGTATCAGTGGTGGCTGCGATTTCGCGAGGTTCTCGACGGGCTTCCATCGGAATCACAATGTAGTCCGAGAGATCCTCGTAACCTTCTTCGCCGTAGTCGTCATACGAGCAAATATAGCCGGGCTGTTTCGCCTTGATGAGCTCTTCATCGTACGCCTGCAACACGCGTGTCTGAATCATTTCACGGCAGCGGGAATTGATCGGGTGAGCAATGTCGGCATAGAGCTTGGCTCGGCCATCGTCCGCTTTGATCGCTCGTTCTTCCTGCAGTCGAGCCCCGCAATGGTTGCAGAACAAGGAACGGAGATGGTTCTTGGAGTGGCAGGTGTGACAGCGGTCGGTCAGTTTGCGGCTGGGCATCGCCACAAACGACCCTTTCGACCCTTCAATGATTTTCAGGTCGCGAATGACAAAACAGCTGTCAAACGTGATCGAACAGAAGGCCTGCAGGCGTTCTTGTTGATCTTCCATAAGCTTGATGCGGACTTCGGTGATTTCCACGACCGTTCTCCTTGATGCGGGAATCCCAGGCTGCTGAGATCGGCAATTCCACGAACCTCTGCAGTACGCTCAAAACAGTCCATTTGGCCCCGCCAGGCATGCCCGGTTGAGCCCTTCTTCTCTGGTGTTGGTAAATCTCTCCACTGCCGTCCGTCTGCTGCATCCGGGGAGTGCCAATTCACAACTCCCCTTCAGGAACAACTTTGCACGGCAAAAATCTGCCCGGAATGGGCAGACCTTAATCGGCCCGCTAACTGGCGAGCTTGGTGACTGTTGTGACAAAGACCGAAATAACTGGTACCACTGCCTGACATGAGATGACCGTAGACGGGGAGAGAACGAAACCGATCCCGCAGCTGAGCGACTTGCTCGCACAGCATCTCCGCCGGGGCTCCGAGACGATTGAATAATTGCGTGCCCGCACGCCCCACTTGACCACTATGCAACGATCGGACCAATTCTCGAGCAGTTTGCGGGGCCTGGGCGGGTTGGCAATTTTGGAAAACCTGTGCCGTCGATAAACCAGCCGCAGGCTTCACAATGACGAAGTGCAGGGTGGTGGCGAGGCGAACGGGTTCAATAATTTCGCCACGTCCCCGGCAGATGGCAGCGTTGGTTTCCGCCAGAAAAAAAGGCACATCGCTGCCTAATCTGGCACCGAGTTCGCGAAGGTCTGATAGCGACAGCCCCAGTTGCCAGAGGCGATTGAGCCCCTGCAGCGTCGCCGCCGCGTCACTGGAACCTCCCGCCAAACCTGCCGCCAACGGGATTCGTTTGAACAAATCAATGTCGACACCGCGAGACACACCGGTCTCACGGAGCAGCAAGTTGGCCGCTTTGAGTACCAGATTGTCAGGCCCATTCGGCAGGAGCGTCGTCATGGCGTGCTGTCGCCGGGCCACGCACCAGTGATTGGTTAACCCCAGATGACCGGGTTCTGCTGCCTGAAAGCGCAAAGTATCGAACAAGCCGATGGTCACCATCAGCGTTTCAAGTTCGTGATAGCCGTCAGGCCGCTTGGCCGAGACTTCAAGAAACAAGTTCAGCTTGGCCGGGGTCGAAACCTCGCAGCAATCGGATTGCAGTTGTTTCAGCATGGTCGTCACATCCTGTGAACGAGCCTCGCCGCTTGTCAGGGACTGATAGGCTGTGATTGAATTGAAGTTGCCGCAACAAATTTCTCGCACGAGCGATGGCTACGACAAATGACAGTCACCGACGGAACCCAGCTGGCTGGTCACGCTCTGATGCAGTTTCATGACTGCTCAAATTGTGCCAAACGCAACTGTAATCAGTCAGTGTATTGAAAGGATCACCTGGTGGTGAGCGAATGTCCCACCAGAAACCTTGGTTCGAAATTGACCCTCGCCACGAGTCCAGAGCTCGCCTACGAAAATCTCCGATACCATGGGTGATACTAGCCTGCAACGTTCGACCGAGTCAATATCGATATCTTAAAGCAACGCAACTCATTACTAAACAAAATCTTATAGCCTAAACATCACGTCGGCAAACAACCTGATTCTCACAAAAATGCCGCGAAAATGCCGTTCGAGACAAATCAGAAGACCGTTATGACATCCCGGCCGACCACAATGGCCGCACATAATAGACCCACCAGGCGGCAACCTCACGCAGCATAAAATAGGGCAGGTACCGCAACTGATACCGGCGAACGGAGGGGACGGTATAGACCTCGGAGCCGTGGCGATGGAATGCCAGTTTGATCCGCGGCAAGTGGAAGAACTGACTGACTGCGAGGACTCGTTTCCACTTTCTCCGACGAATCAGCTCCACCACATTTTCCGCAGTCGAATCAGTATCCCAGCCGTCGGAATCCAACGTGATGGCCTCGGACGGGACTCCCAGTTCCAGCGCGCGTTGTCGCATGGCGGCCGTCTCGTGGATCTCACCGACTCCGGGACCACCCGAGAAGACAATGTGGGGGGCCAAACCGGTCCGATAGAGCTCACAGCCGGTGAGGACTCGTTCTTCCAAGGCGCTGGAGAGCCGGCCATCGGCGAAGACCTTGGCTCCAAACACCACGATCACGTCAGCGGGACGACGATAGTCGGTCATGCCGAAGCACATCATTTGCAGCGTGGGAAACAAACCTCCGCAAGCCACAATCGTCGCGGCAATCGCACCATAGTAGAGCCGGAGCGATGGTTTCTCGGCCGGCAAGGTGGGCCGCCAGACACCTGCTGTGACCACTAGCAAACAACACGCCACAAATACGGCGAAGGGAATCGGGAACAGGGTGTTGATGCCGCCGCTAAATACCAGGCCGTAAAACGTCACGGCATTCCAGAGACTGGCCGCAACCAACAGGCCGAACGTCCCGGTCAGAATGTAACGCTGGGTCAACGACAATCGCTGATGAGCCGCAAACCACAGCAGGCAAGATGCCGACCAGCCGAGCAACAGGGTATCAAGAAATTGCCATTCCCCTGGGAGATTGATCCACCACAGGTTGGCGTCGAAGCCCGCGACCAGGAATTCCCCCACCAGATTCAGCAGCGCAAACAAACCCAGAAACAAGGCCAGGCCGCGAGGCACAGCCAGTGCAAACGTCTTCCAGGGAATGGTTGGCCGCAGCATCAATCGACCTTACGACACGGTTTCGGAACGGTTGTCGGAAATTGTACCACGAGACTCCACGTACACCGAGATTTAGAGATCCTCACAACACTTTTGCAGTTGAACGAACACATGAATTGATTCAGGAGATTTTTACCACGAATCACACAAATGACACGAATAAATCACGGGGAGATCAATTCTTAATTCATTGTTAAAATCCGGAGCAAGCTTCAAACGCCAGACGATTTCCCAATCGCTGCAGTTACAGTTCTGCATTCGTGTGATTTGTGTCATTCGTGGTTTCACCTCTCTTTTTCCACACCAAGCTCGGGTTCACTGCTGGCGATTTCTCAGTCTTGCCAGGTGTTCTTAGAAAGAACACGCTGGTCCGCGGCGGCATTTCAGCGGTTAAATTCCACCCCGAAGTTTAAAAAAGTAGCGTTGCACATCTTCGATGCACGACTTGCCATTGGCCGACTGAGTCCGGCACCGGGCCTCCGGCGATTTGGCCTTGGCCAGTAGAGCTTTGACCCGTGTTATGCCCCCTTCGGCCACGTCATCTTCCACGTCTTCACATGTCAGCCCGAAGCAACCACACAAGGGAGCGGTGGGATCTTTGGGGTAGACCGGTCGAATGATGTCGCTGGTCAACACGACTCGCTCAAACATATCGAAGTAGACCACGGGGCAGGGGGGATACGCACAAAAATGAGCCGAGTCCGGCAGCGGATCCTGAAAGTCCGGCCGGACAAACGCCGTCACCGTATCCAGCCCCACGGGTTCGCCCAACGCATCGCATCGCGGACACCGCTCAATACCCTGATCGGGTTCCCGGACAAAGGCTTTGTTCATGGTCGTATCGGTCTTTAGAGGCGATGAAGGCCTGGCTAGGGCGGTTTTACTTAAAGTCTTCGTTAAAGCTGGGAGTTACTGATCATCAGGGTTGCGATTGGCCTGAGAATTCGGGTTTGCAGAAAACTTCCCTGAAAGGGAAGGACAACATAGCCCAGGGTCGCTCGGTACGCCGAGCGCACCCTGGGTTCAGAGCCCCACAAGTCCCCAACCCTGAATGGGTTGCACCTGCTGAATTGCTCGCAATATGTGGAACCCATACAGGGTTCTTTCTTCTTTTTGGGCGTGTACCCAGGGTGCGCCGCGAGTACTCGGCGACCCTGGGCTATGTTGTGTATCCCCTTCGGGGAACAGACATTTGCGAATGTCTAATAGTCGAAGACCAAACAACAATTCCTTGCCTTCTCCACTAAAACCTTAAGTGGAATCGTGCTCACCCAGATTCGAGAATCTGGGCTACCCATCCATCGACTGCGTCGATGGTGCCCAACGCTCTAACTTTTCTCTCCCATGTCCTGCAAATAATGATTCACGGCGTCCTCCGTTACGGGTTCCAATCGTTGACCTTGCCCCTGCAATAAATGCTCAGCCCGCTCCAGCGAACAAAATTTTTCTAACTGCTTGTAATAGGTTTGAAATTCGGCCGACTTCAATGCCGCGGGGAATGATTCGTAGCGCCCCAGCAGATGATTCGGGCTGTGGGTCTTGACCAATTCTCGACAGCGTTCAGCGACGGTCAACCAACCGGCCAGGCAGGCAGAGGCACCGGCCAGAATCAAGAACTTATTGCGGGGCAACCATTGGCCGCGGGTGTGAGAAATCGCCGCCAGTTGCAGATACGCACTCAACGCAAGATCGGGGTCGGCCATGGCTGATCAGACTTTCTGAGATCCAGAATGTGAGCCTCACGCCACATTTACACAATCGGAACACACAACCCATCATAGGCCAGTTCCACATTCGGCGGCATCCGAGCATTGGTCGTATGGTACTCCAAGCCATGGCTGAGATGCGTCAAATACGCCTGACGTGGTTTGACTCGCTCAATCACATCCAACGCCTGCTGAACCGAAAAATGGGTGGGATGCGGTTTGTCTCGTAAAGCATCAATGAACAGCACATCGAGCCCTTCCAGCAACGGCCAGGTTTCGTCGGGAATTTCGCTGACGTCGGTGCAGAAGGCGAGATTGGAAATGCGATAGCCCAACACGGGCAGGTTACCGTGCATCAGGCGCAACGGCTGGATGGGAACCCCCAGGACCTCAATTGGATCAGTGCCAATTCGTGCCAGGTCCAGCATCGGGACCGAGCCCGGATGGTTGTTGACGTTGTGGTCGCCGAAGGCATAACCGAAAGCTCGCCGGATCTGCGTTTCGACGATCTCTTCGCAGTACAGAGTGACGGACTTACCCAGGTAGTAACCGAACAATCGCAAGTCGTCTAAACCATACAAATGATCGGCATGGCTGTGGGTGTAAAGCACCGCGTGAATCAGATCGATCTTCTCCCGCACCAACTGAATGCGAAGCTCGGGTGAGGTATCGATCAGAATATTGCCGTGCGGCGTATGGATGAAGGCGATGATGTCGGCGCTCTGGTCCGACAGGCGCAAGCCAAGCACTTCGCTGCAAAACGCAGTCATGCGCGGTACATCGGGCGAAAAATGCAGAATGTGCGAGAGATAACGCGGACG
>JAZKFE010000093.1:36189-36450 GCA_040386595.1 Planctomycetota bacterium
GCGTGGATCGGTCGATTCGCACACCGCACAATGGCAGCCAATCATGGGGACGCCGTGGCTGGTGCCACACCCCAGGATTCGGAATTCGTTCGGAAAAGCTTCAGAATCGTTCGGCACTTTGATTTCAGACACGGCACAACTTCCCGGCGAAGACCATTTTCAGTGATCCTCAAATCATAAGCCAAGGGGAGTGTTACGTGCCACTATGGCCGAGGAACCGTTGCAAGAAGGCCACGCCGAAAAGATTCTGGGAGGGTGAGG
>JAZKFE010000094.1:0-15994 GCA_040386595.1 Planctomycetota bacterium
AACGCCAGGGGCTGAAAGTCGCCTGCCTGGAAGAAGTCGCTCTGCAACAGGGCTATATCTCGCGAAACCAATTGGCCACGATCGCCGCGAAAATCAAGAATGAATACGGAGAATACCTGCGTCGCCTGCTGACCGATTCGCGATACGATTCTTGAAACCGTCCGTAGCATACCGATTGTCGTTGCCACTTTACCCCTCTCCGGCGGGGCGTTAAGATTTTTGCAGTTGCTTGCATTGTGTCCTCAATTGTTGCGTGAATTTCGATATGCTGCCGATTGTGAATATTGCCGCGTATCGCTTCGCGGAGCTGAGTCATCTGAAAGAACTCCGCGACGAACTGCTCGAATTGTGTCTGCACGAGGACCTACGAGGCACCGTGCTGCTCAGTCCGGAGGGGATCAATGTCTTCGCGGCAGGCTGGCGACAAGGCATCGACCGTCTACTCACGCGGCTGCGGCAACTTCCCGGAATGGCGGATTTAGAAGTCAAAGAAAGCTTCAGCCGTAAGCGACCGTTCAAACGGATGCGCATCAAGATCAAGCCCGAGATTATTGCTTTTGGTGTCGACGGGATTGCCCCTCATCAATACACCTCGCGGCGTCTCTCGGCCCAGGAACTGAAGCAGTGGCTTGATGAAGGCCGCCCGGTCACGCTGCTCGATACACGCAACAATTTCGAGTATGAAACCGGAACCTTTCAGAACGCGATCGCCATCGGGATCGAAGATTTTCGCAATTTCCCCGAGGCCGTCCGCCTTCTCCCCGACGAGCTGAAACAACACCCCATCGTGACGTTCTGCACCGGCGGCATCCGCTGCGAGAAAGCCACCCCTTATCTCGAACGCGAAGGCTTTCGAGACGTCTATCAGCTCGACGGCGGCATCTTAAAATACTTTGAAGAATGCGGCGGAGCCCACTACCACGGCCACTGCTTCGTCTTTGACGAACGTGTCGCCCTGGACCCCGCACTGCAGGAACTGGCTCCGCAGTAAGCCGAAGTCGATGGCACCACCTGCGGTCGCCACGATTTCCACACTCTATTTGCTGAGCCCAGCGGCCAGGTTCGGCAACCGCACGACGGCTCCGTTTTGGGCTTTGCTATCCTCAGCGGCTTTCATCACGGCGAATATTTCCAGGGTCTCGGCGGGAGTGACGGGAGCCGGGCCCCCTTTCATGAACTTGGCAATCTGGATCGCCAGCCCCTCATACCCGACGTACTTGTCATTGGTCGGGACAACACCATTCACCGGAAGACCGTGCCCGTAGATTCCGGCGGTCGACACCCCTTTGTCGCCAAACACCGTCGCGCTGTATTTTACCGCTCCTTCTTTAATACCGCGGTAAGTCCCCACGCGGCCGTCATTCCAAACTGCGGTGATCGATTCCGTGGTCGGCGTCGAGGCACACGAGACGCTCACCACACCAGGCCCCATGATCGAGTACAGCGTTTCAATGCTATGCAACGGACGAGTAAACTTATCCGCGTCAGCAGCATTCACGGTCCAGCCACCATACACATCGCAACCAATGACACGCCCCACTTCCGGATGATTGCGCATCCCGCTGAAGCCCGTACTGAAGCGATGTTGTGAACTGCTCCAGCAGGGGACTTTCAACTCTTCAGACAACTTCAGAATGGCGACCGCATCTTCGGGCGATGACGCCAGCGGACGGCTGATGAAGAGGCGTTTTCCTGCCTTTAATGCGGCCGTCGCCTGCTGCAGGTGCAAGGTCCCGTCCAAGCTGAAGATCATCACCGCGTCACACTTTTTAAAGAGTTCTTCCTGCGAATTGACGAATTCAATCGGTGGAACGGCGTCTTTAGGGTCTTTCGGATTTTGATACATCGTCAGCAGCTGCGCCTTCCACTGCTCAGCCAGCTTGGCACTCTCGGGATAGGTCTCACTGCCCACCGGATAAGCGGCCACGACTCGCACTCCAGCCAGGTCACCTTCGGCTTTCGGATGGTTCAAGAATTCGGTGTAGGCCACCGATCCGAAGTTGTCGATCCCCAGGATCCCGATCTTCACCGGCTCCGCAGCATCAATGTGAGCGTCCAAACAGAAAATCCCCCAGACGACCAATGCGACCAGCGTGGTACAGCAACGAATCATGAGACACTCCTGGTTGTAGAATTGAGCAACACACGGCGACTCGGACGATCGCGATGACCGCATTCGAAGTCACATATTCCACGTGACCTGAACAACGCTCCGAGAGCATATCAGCAGCCATTGATGTTTTATAGAGCGTGACGTGGTAACGTCCATAGTCGTTGTTCGCTCCGCGAACTGAACGCGATCGCAGTAGCCGGCCGGAATTCGCATTCAACTTCAGCGCAGGTCCCACCTCGCTACTGCGAGCGCGTTCTGTTCGCGGAGCGAACAACGACTATTGCTCCGCAGGAGGCTCGGGTTGCGGGATGATCTGTCCGTGCGGGTCCTGCGTGGGGGCGGCCAGTTCTTCGGAAATTTCCTGCTGCAGATTGGGCCCCAGGTAATGCTCGATCCGTGAGGCGGGTTCGTGCAAATGGTCGCGTGGCAGTTCGAAATGTTTTTCGAGATACGCTTCCCACAGCCGGTGCGAACGGACCAGCGACTCCGCTCGGCGACGACCGGTTTCGGTCAGCACCACGCAGCCCTCGCCGGCATCGACAATCAGGCCTTGTCCCGTCATCAACGGAATCGCCCAACGGGCAAGTAACCCACCACCAGCAAACCGAATACATTCACCGCGTGAGAGTCTCGTCTGGCGACCGTCACGACGGCCCCGCTCGTCAACTCGGTATAAGACGGCCAGAATGTCTTCTTTGATGATCCGCACGGTCAGTCGCAGCTTGCGATACGCTTTGACCAGCAGCCCGTGTTGCGGAGCAAAAATCACCGAGATCGTGAACAGTCCCCCGGCCACAACCGACATCATTCCCGCAACGCTGGTGTTCCAGTACTCGGCGAGATAGTACCCCAGAATCGCCGACAGGCAGGCACTGATTACCGAAAGAACCTGCATCGTCCACAACCGGTCGGTCAGCAAATGGGCCGTCGCGGGGGGGACAATCAGCATGGCAATCACCAGGATTGACCCCACCGCTTCAAAGCTCGCCACGGTCACCACGGCGACCATCGCCATCAACAGATAATGGACAGTAATCGCCGAGATCCCCATCGCGGTCGCTAGTCCGGCGTCGAACGAGACGATCTTCAATTCTTTCCACAACAGCGCGACAAACAAGACCGTCACACCGGCCACGATACTCAGCGTAAAGATGGCTCGAGGAATTTCCATCCCCAGCCAGGGAACGGTATCCAGGGGCACGAATTCGATCAGTCCATAGAGCACGCAGCCGGGGTCCAGGTCCACCTGCGAGGCATATTGATTGAGTAATATCACCCCCAGCGCGAACAATGAGGTGAAGACCACCCCCATGCTGGAGTCTTCGGGAACATTGCCAAAGTTGGAGAGCGCCTGCGTCAAAAACGCCGTCAAAATGCCAACAAACACGGCCCCGACGAAGACTTGCCAGCCCACCAACTGCCCCGACCACAGCACGGCCACGACGGTCCCCGGCAACACCGCATGACTGATCGCATCGCCCAGCAGGCTCATGCGACGCAAGACCATGTAGCAACCAAGAATCGCACACGCCGAGTTGCACAGCACCCCGGCGGCGATCGTCCAAAACGCAAGTAAATCTTCACGAGCCACGGCGAACGGTCCTCTCGACCAGTCACACGACACGGCATCCACAATACCGGGAAAACTCGAACGAGATTGGTATTAACGTAACGTGGAAAGGAATTCTATCACATCACGAATCTCGCTCAGCTTCAGAATCGGCCCGACCGGCGGCATCGCGGACTTGGCGGCCGTCCGCTCATCAATATCGGCTACCGGGATGACCACAGTTTGTCCTTCAGCCGTGACCACGGTCACCTGATTCGAATCCTCGGCCTTCACCACGCCCGACACCACCCGGCCATCGGTCAGCACATAGGCCACCGAACCAAACCCTGGGGCCAACTTGGCATTGGGATCGATCATCGATTCCAGAAAATGCTCGCGCGGAGCACGAGCCGCCAGCTGCGACAAATCGGGCCCCGCATCGCCCCCCTGCCCTCGAATCTTGTGGCAACGGAAACACTGCGCCACCGCATGGCTACGGAAAATGCGTTGACCGTTCTCGGCATTGCCCCCGGCCAGAGCCACTCGAAAGCGCGCCAACGGGTCGTCGCTGGGCAACTGCGACTCATACTTATTGAGGGCATCGTTCAGGCTCGCAATCCCACGTGACCGAGCCGCTTCAATCACATCCACCTGCAGTTCACGCGGCAAACGATTCGCTTGTAATTCCTCGGTGGCGTTCAAGAGAACTTGGTCAGCGGCCTCATTCTTTAATGTCGCCAGTTGGCTCAATGCTCGTTGTTTCTCAATGGTCGTGGCCGAGGATTGCTTCCACACAGCCGCCAGAAGTTCAACACCGCGTGGGACATCCTGCCCAGCAATGATGCGACGAGCTTCCGCTCGCAACAACGGCTGGCCGTCCTGCAAGGCCCCGTCCAACACCTGCGGCAACCGGGCATCCTTGCGAGCCACCAGCAAATTCAGGGCTGCGATGCGTTGCGTGACGTCTCGATCTTTCTGACCGACCCAAGCAAAAAACTCCTGGTCATCAATGGCGATATTCAGCCGCGTAATCAGCTCAATGGCCGAAATCTGCAGCGCACCATTGGTCTGCGTGAGGATCGGCATCGCGAACTCGTTCAGCACTTGCTGCACGATTGCCGGGTCCCGCGGTGACAGCGGACGCCAGAAACCGTTGACGCGATCCCGTTGGCTGGGGATGGTCCAGTCGGCCAGCATCTGCAAGGCTTCCGCACGCATGGCGGGAACCACTTGAGGATTCAAAATCACGCGGGCAACCGCCTTCGCTTGATCGATCTCTCCCAAGCGGAAGTTGGCGTTCAGGATGCGGCGCAATAGAGGTTCCGTCGCCGTGGCCGGGTCACCAGTGGTCAACAATGCCGCCAGTTGCGGCGTTTCTGTATCGAGCGGCAAGTCATTGATTGCTCGGGCGGCTTCCGTCGCGACCCAAGGATCTGCGTCTTTCAAGAAGTACGACACCCCAGCGTCCTGCAACCGTCGCAAGACCAGCAATGCAGCCAGTCGCACGGCCGGACTCGCGTCATTCCGCAACTCCCACACCTGCGTTCGATCACCGAGATTTTTCAAGGCGATCACGGCAGCATGTCGCAGATACGGGTCGGCATCCTGATTCTCACGCACCAGCTTCACAATGGCCGAGAACGCTGGTTGAAAGTGATTCAGCCCCAGGGTCTGGGCGGCGAAAAAGCGGACACGCGGCACTGGATCAGTCAACAATTCGACGAGCTTCTCATTCCCTTGATTCCAATGTTGCTGGCCCAGGACTTTCGCCGTCTGCGCCCGCACTTCAGGTTCTGCATCCGCGAGCAGCGGCACCAGCCCGGTCTCTATCTGAGACTGCGAGCCAGAAAACTGCCCCAGCGCCCAGATCGCATGCAATCGAGCCAACACCTGAGGACTTTTCAGGGCGATGTCCAGTAATTTCGGAATGACTTGTGGGCCACGTTCGACCAAAGCAAATTGAGACCGCTGGCGGACACGTTGGTCGGCGTGTGACAGCAACGTCAACAGTTCCTCCGTCGAACGCTGGTGAAAACCTTCGTGAAATAATTGCTTCGTTTGCAGAACTACGGGAGACTTGATGATCTCGGGATCGTAGACCGTATAGATCCGTCCCCCCTTGGTCGGGCCATTCCAATCGAGCCCCACAAAATCGGAGACGTACATCTTACCGTCGTAACCAAACTCGGCATCAGAGGCCATTACTGGCTTGAGGAAATCGGTCGTTTCGGTGATTTCAAAGCCTGCCCCTTGCGGCTTCAACCCGATCGCTTCGATACCGTCACTTCCCGTAAAGTTACACATAAAAAAGTGCTGTGCGTAACGTTCGGGCAACCCCGTCCCGGGATAGTAACAGAAGCCGGAAGGCCCAGATCCGAGTTTGCCAACGGGAGGCACAATATACGCCGGCTGGCCCGCATGACCTAAATGCCACAGCTTCTCGGCATGCCAGGGCCCTGTGAGATACGGTTCGGGAATTGTCTGATAGGACATGTTCCAACCGCTCTCGCCCCCCTCGACGATATACACTAATCGCGAATGGTCTCCCTTGTCGCAATTGTTGTCGGCGGCAAACAGATTGCCGTAGTCATCAAAAGCCAGCTCTTGAGGGTTTCGCAATCCGCGATGTACGACCTCGAGTTGCGAGCCATCGGGGAAGCACCGGAAGACGGCCCCCGTTCGCGGGCCCGACAACGTGGTCCCCTCTTGAGTCTTCACGTGGAAGCCGCGGTCACCCACGGAAAAATACAGTTTGCCATCCGGGCCCCAGCACAAACCGTGAAGGTCATGCCCCAGGAACGCCGCGTTGACACCAAAGCCGGTGTGGATCGGTTTCCGAATTTCGGCAACGCCGTCACCATCGGCATCGCGCAGCAGCCAGAGGTTAGGAATACAGGTCAGGTAGACGTTGCCGTCCTTGGCCATCACGCCAGCCGCCAACCCGTCCAGCACACCGTTGAAGCCGCCGGCAAAAATGGTCGAGCGGTCCGCCCGGCCGTCGCCGTCGGTATCGGTCAGTTGCCGCACTTGATCGGCATGCTTGGTAAACCACTCCATGCCCCCTTCGAACTTGCTGGCAAACTTCTCGAACATCTTCAGGCGGTCGTCGAGAGTTTTGATCTGCAAGTCGTCTTCCAGCAGAAATGGCCGAGTCCGGTTCTCTTCCGTGCCGCGATTGAAGCGATATTCTTCCGCGACATAAACTCGGTTCTGTTCGTCGAGACCAATGGCGACGGGACTTCCCAATTGCGGATCGGTCGCGAAGACACTTGCCTTCATCCCGGCCGGCAGCCGGAACGCCGCCATCTGCCGTTCGGCATTGGCATGCGACTTGTCCCCCTGGGCATCAGGCTCCACGCCACGCAAGGCGCCACTTCCGAGCAATACAACACACACACACCACACCGCAAACCAGCGCACTTGCATCACAGTTGACCTCACCATGCTATTTCCGAGCAGACAGCAGCTCTGCTGGTGTCCGCGAACCGGCGACATTCCTGATCCAACACCACTCCCCATGAGATCTTGTGATCACAGCATTCGCTGGAAAAAGACTCATCCGGAGAGCGGATTCAGCGGGAGCGTTTCAGTTGATCTGACGCACGCCCCCTAATCATTGCCAATACTAGCCCGAAGCGCCAGCGAGTGCATCTCCCCGCAAATCACAAGGAATGCACTCGCTGGCGTTTCGGGCTGGTCGGGACGGCATTTCGCAACTCGCGCCAGGCCGACACCACCGTCTGCAGAATAACTTTCCGACTACCGATTGTAGCGGCCGAAACCGATGTTTCTTAGCTCGACGCCATTGTTTGCCGTTGCCAGCGGTCGTCACGGCAAAGGAAACTGGGGAAAGTCCAGCGGCCTGATTGGTGAGGCCTGTTCCTGGAAGGCTGTTCGTGAGATCTCGTCGGCCTCAGAAGTCGGACCGCGACAGGCAGACTGCAACATCCCGGGCCACCGCAAGTCTTTCCCCAACGC
Source organism: Planctomycetota bacterium (assembly GCA_040386595.1). Classification (GTDB taxonomy): domain Bacteria; phylum Planctomycetota; class Planctomycetia; order Planctomycetales; family Planctomycetaceae; genus JAKFVC01. The sequence goes on from JAZKFE010000094.1 coordinate 7,641, forward strand.
TGGTTTAACGTATGACCGAGCCATCCTCGACAAACACCCCGGCCCCACTGATTGGCAACGGCATCCGTTGGCAATCGCTGGACGTATTACGTGGGGTGGCCGTGCTGTTGGTGTTGATTCGCCACTTACCACTATCTAACACAACAGACAAGCTCTATCCAGGACTCTATCTTGTCTTGCAGACACTGCAGAGGGGTGGCTGGGTGGGGGTCGATCTCTTTTTCGTTCTCAGCGGATTTCTGGTCTCGGGCATCCTGTTTCGACAATACCAGCGCGATGGCCAAATCCAACCAGGTCGCTTCCTGATCCGCCGCGGGTTCAAGATTTATCCCGCCTTCTGGTTTCTGACTGCCGTCACGCTACTCTGGTTGTGGGAAACGTCACACCGATTCCCCCTCAAAAAGACCATTGTCGAATTGGCCTTCCTGCAGAATTACATGCGGGGTCTGTACGACCATACGTGGTCCCTGGCGGTGGAAGAACACTGTTACATTGGAATTTGCCTGCTGTTCACGCTGCTGGCCAGCCTGGGACGAGGCTCCGCGAATCCCTTCCGCCCGCTGCCGGCAATTGTCATCACGGCTGCAGTGGGGGTTCTGGCCCTGCGGCTCTGGACAGTCCCACAAATCCTTCCCAAAAACTTGGTTTCCACATTGGGGGCAACCCATCTACGGTGTGATACGTTTCTGATTGGCACACTGGTGGGCTATGCCTTTTACTTCTCCGACGGCAGATTTCTGACGTTTTGCCGCCGCTGGTCTGCTCTCTGCCTGATGCTGGGGATCGCCTGCCTGGTCCCTGCATTCTTCCGACATATTGAAACCGATCGCGTCGTCTGCACGTGGCTCTTTTCCGTGAATGCCATTGGCGGCGCCTTGTTGTTGATGGGAGCGTTGGGTTCACAAGGCAAACCGTCGATGGGAGCCGGCCTGCTGGCGACGATTGGCGAGCACTCCTACTCGATCTACCTGTGGCATATCCTGGTCTCCAATACCTGGCTGTTGATGATCTTGAAGGCCTCGAAAATGTCGGTCGATCTGGTCTCCTGGACGGTGTTGTCGCTGATGACTTCGATCATGGCGGGAATCCTGGCCTCGTACTTGATCGAACGGCCTGCCCTCAAGTTGCGAGACCGCTGGTTTCCCGGGTGAGAGAATGTTTTCCTGCGTCACCTGACTCCCCCAGTCAGGCTCTTCCGACCTTCTGCGCCGGGCTCAACAAGCCAGGCGATTTCATAATTTTCCACGAATTACGATGCTTGACCTCCGTCGACCGCAGCCGCAGCCGTGGCCCACCCCGGGGGCCTTGCTACGCTCTGATGCCGGCGTTCTTCTGCTGCTGGGATGCCTGACCGCGCTCACCTTTATCCGCGTGTTGTGGGCCGATTTTCTCAGCTACGACGATCCCTTCTATGTGACCAATAATCCGTTGGTGCTGAATGGGCTTTCCTGGAGTTCCTTCGCGAGTGCCTGGACGAGCTTCGACTGTGCCAACTGGCATCCCGGCACCTGGATTTCGCTGATGCTGGACTACCAGCTATTCGGCCTTCACCCATGGGGATTTCATCTCACCAATTTGCTGCTGCATGTGGCCAACACGCTACTATTGTACACATTCCTGCGACGACTGCGTCTGGAGCGAGGCCCCTCCCTGTTTGTCGCCGCCGTGTTTGGCGTGCACCCGCTGCATGTCGAATCAGTGGCGTGGATTACAGAACGTAAGGATGTCCTGGCGACGCTCTTCGGGCTCTTGTCCATGTTGGCGTATGTCAAAGGTGTGTACACCGGCGAAGCCTGGCGTCGCTATGCCAGTTGCGGTTGGTTCGCGTTGAGCCTGACGGCCAAGCCGCTACTGGTCACATTGCCTTGCGTGTTGTTGCTGTTGGACTACTGGCCCTTGGGTCGTTGGTCACCTGCCTCAGATGCATCAAAGTCATCAGACTTTGGCTCAAACACGATCGTAGCGACCACCTGGAGATTCCTCGGTCTGGTCGCGGAAAAATGGCTGTTCTGGATCCTCACGCTGGGCTCGTCGATCGTCACGATCATCGCGCAGCATCAAGGTGGCGCTGTGGCGTCGCTGGAGAAAATCAGCTTGCTGCAGCGGCTGGCGAATATCTGCGTCAGTTATGGGACGTACCTGCAAAAGTCCTTCTGGCCCACGCGACTGGCCGCGTTCTACCCGTATTCGATGAATCACTGGGAACCCTTGTGGGTTGTGCTGTTCGCGATCCTGTTGCTGATTATCACGGGACTCGCCTGGCGCCTGCGACAGCGGGACGGCAGCATTCTGCTGGGCTGGCTGTGGTTCCTGGGGACGATGGTGCCGATGATCGGCCTGATTCAAGTCGGCGGCCAAGCTCTGGCTGATCGCTATATGTACTTCCCACTGATCGGTTTGACGTGGGCCGCGATGAGCGCAGTGCGCGCCTGCTGGCCCGCTTCACCCAGACGTTCGCAGTATCAATGTGTGGCCGGTGTCGGGCTGGTTGCCGTGATGTGTGTGATGACCTGGCAGCAAACGGGATACTGGCGGAACACCCTGCTCTTGTCACAACATGCCCTCGAAGTCACCCCTGACAACCACATCGCCCTGGATTTACATGCGCGAGCCCTCCGTATCGCCGGCATGGAAGACCTGGCCCTGGCCGAGTATCGTCGCGCCCTGGAGATCAATCCGCAGTACACCGCCGCCCACAACGACCTGGGAGCCATGTTGCTGAAACGCGGAGAACTGGACGCCGCCGTGGCCCAGTTTCGGCTGGGATTGCAAACCGCCCCGCGGCATTTGCGGCTCCGCTGGAACCTGGCCCATGCCCTCACCCGGCAGGAACAGTTTGCAGCGGCGCTCACCGAATTCAACCGGGCACAACTCGACGCACCAACAAACGATGTGCTATGCCTTGATCACGCTCGTACTCTGGTTCTTGCCGGTCAACATCAAGCCGCAATCGACATGTTTGAGCATGCCGTCGAACTGTCTCCACAGAGCCTGACCAACCGATTGGAGTTGGCGCTGGCACTGAGTCGCGCCCCGGAAAATCAGGGACGCGATCTGTCACGTTCGATCCAGTTGCTCCAAAAACTGGCGGCGTTAACGGACGCGCCGCGCGTCTGGATTGCCTTGGCCGAAGTTCAGACGGCCGCCGGTCAGACCGCAGCCGCCGATGCAACGTGGAAACGGGCGAAACAGCGGGCTCTCAGCCTAAAACGCCCTGACTTGCAAGACTTGGTTAAAGCCGCCCAACAGCGCGCCCCCCACTGAACACGGCAACGTCGTACAGACACGCCGATCATCCGGATTTTGCCGCCAAATCCTCGCCTCTGTTCAGCCCTTCTCCAGGACGAAACAACCTGATCGCATGCGTTCTAACGAACGTTAACATGCGATAAATTCTCCAGTTTTCCTAAAGAAAATTCTCGGCCCAGTCAGTGATTGCCGCGACCTGCGGCGGCAACTTGATTTCGACGATTTCCTATTGTCTGAACTGACTTTACGACTGCATTCAGCAGGTATTGAATTCTCTTGATATGACGAGCCTCAAGCCTCCAAATGTTAACCACAGTTAACACCACGCCGGGCAGTTTACATCCAATGGGCAGCGCTCTGACCGCAATGGGGGTGCAGAGACTCGATTGTGGATTTGCTTAGACTTTAAGTCTAGCTAGCACATTCCGGCGTGTTCAGTCAATCTCGCAGTGGAGGAGATCCGTGGAAGTCTGTTTTGCCGGTTGTATGGAGGCACAAATGGCCGGCAAACTCACCCAAAACGAAGACGTATTGGGTGCAATTGAGAGTCCAGAGAACATTGCGCGGCTCACACAGATATTGGAATGCGGTTTGCAATAACAGGCCGATGCTTCAACGCCGGCCAAGCGGAAGCGGGGACCCGTTGTGTCCCGAGACCCGGTTTGTTTTTGGAAGGGACCGTGGTCGTGATTCAACTTCCATTCAATTGAGACTGCAGTAATTTCACAGGAGAGTTCCAAGATGTTGAAGAAGTTCATGGCTGACGAAGCCGGTTTCATCGTTTCTTCCGAATTGGTTCTGATCGCGACGATGTTGGTTCTGGGTCTGTTGGTGGGTCTGAACACCCTCCGCAACTCGATCACGAGCGAATTGAACGACGTTGCCGACGCGATCGGTAACATCAACCAAGACTACAGCTACTCCGGTTTGACCGGCCACTCGGCCAGCGTTGCCGGCACCGTGTTTGATGACGTCGAAGACTTCTGCGAAGTCGGCAACCAAGTTCCCGACACCTTCCAGTTGTGCACCGCCACCATCGATGGCGGCGTCGAGAACTAATGTTAGCTGACATGGCCCATTGGGGCTGAAATTCGCTGGCGAAGAGCAATTGGGCTCTTCGCCAGCATTTCGCGTTCAGAGTCTTGGCTGAAAACGTTTCGGGAGTAAGGCATGCGACATTCGATGCGGATCTTCTGGCTGGATCAGCGCGGGACCATCGAATTGTCATCCTGGTTTGCCCTGGTGGTGATGGTGGCCCTGGGAATGATTGTGGGCATGACAAACCTGCGGAACGAAATCACACAGCAGTTTGGAGATGTCTCGCAAGCCCTTGAGGCGCTCGACCAAAGTTATAGCTATACAGTAAACAACGTCACCAGCACCTACGCAGATACACCGGCCTTGGACGCCCCGACTCAGTTCAATCCGCCGGCAGGGATGGATCTCAGTATCGCTGGAACGCCCGAATAAATTTGAATCAGAAGTTTGTCGCCATCAGAGCTCTCGACTACAGAAGACACGCTTTGAGAATTCCAGACGACGTGGTCCACACCCAATATTGGACACACAAAAATGGAAACTGACGCTGGGCAGGGTTGCCCGCAACATGATCAGTTCAGTCAACAGTCAATGCAGAGCCGGTCGGTAGTCCGGTATTGTTTTAAGGAGATCAAGCGTGGCCCGTTTTAGTCCTGGAACCATGGCGGCGGCGATCTTCGCGATCCTCATTGGCTTGACGGGCGCTTTTGCCGTACGTCAATACCTGCATAACTCCCCCGTGGTCGCAGCTGTGGAGAAACCAGAGGTCGTGAGACCCTTGATGATCCCCACCGCGTCCAATGATCTCCCCGCCGGACGCACGCTGACTCTTAGCGATATCGTCATCACCTCGGTGAAACCCGCCGACCTGAAGAAGACCAAATTCTACCAGAAGCCGTTCATGCCGAACGTCCAGCAAATCCTGGGACGCACCCTGGTAGCCGAACACAAAAAGGGTGAGGCCTTCCTCCCCGAAAACCTGTACCCCGAAGGTATGGGCCCCAGCGTCATCGAAAGCCTTCGCCCCGGATTCCGAGCGGTCTCGATTCCGATTAAGAACATCCAGGCCGTCGCCGGATTCGCTCGCCCAGGTTCAGTCGTCGACGTGATTTACCGCTCCAAGCCCCACAACGGCAACCCCGAAATGGCAATGACGTTGCTGGAACGAGTCGAGCTGCTCGCCGTGGGAGAAATCTCCTACGAAGGCCACAAGGTCAGCAAGGTCTTGGGCGAAAAGGGGAGCTCGGTCACTGTCGCGGTGACTCCGATCCAGGCGAAAGCCTTGAAGATCGTAGAAGACAAAGGCGACTTGACACTGGCCCTGCGACGCAACGAAGACAACATGGTGCTCCCCGTCAGCAATGGCTCAGACGCCATGACTCTGGAACAACTCCTCGGACTGCCCATCAACCGCCGGGCGACGCAAGTCGACATCTATCATGGCAGCCGGTTGAAGCGAGTCCACTTTGACGAAGCCGCCATGCCCGTCGAAGAAAAAGCTCGTTTCGGCGACATGATCAACACGCCGATCGCTGCAGAGTTCCCCCAGAACTTCAACAACGCCACGGGCTTCAACGGAGCAACCGGCTCCAGCGAATTGACCTCGGGTGGCGGCGGTGGCTGATCGCCAGCCGACCTTTAAAAACTAAGTCATAACGAAAGCCTCGAGCCAATACAGCTCGGGGCTTTTTGTTTTGGCGAAGCACAGTCGTTGTTCGCCCCGCAAACACAACGCGCTCGCAGTAGCGAGGTGGCGTTCACGCTGAGATTCAGTGCGGCTACAAATCCTGCACACAAGAAGACATTATGTTCGCGGAGCGAACAACGACTATGCTTCGCAAGATTGCCTCAGGTACATAAAAAAGGGTGTGAGGAACGCAGTCCTCACACCCTGATATCGCAATCTCATCCACACGCTTTAGATCACGTTCAACGTTTCGAAGCCGGTGATCTTCGACTTGAGCTTCCCAGGCAACGGAAGCATGAAGTCCGCCAGAGAAATCGGCGAGCCATTGAAGACATCCGTTCCGGCTCCGCCATCGAACTGGAACTTCGCGGCGGTACTAAACGCAGGCGACGAGGCATTCGAGCCAATCGTCAACGTATCATTACCAGCCCCCAACGCAATGACGACCAAGTCACCGAAGTAAGCAGTCGCCCCGGTGCCGATCGTGACGGTGTCACTGCCACCGCCGGTATCAATCCGCGTCACTCCGTTCACGGTCACGCTACTACCACCGCCAGTGGCGATCGTAATCACATCGGAACCACCACCCAGATCCGTGAAGTTAAAGCTCCCCAACACGGCCGACTGGAGATTGATTGACGAACTCGATCCTGAACCGTCTTCAATCTTCAACGCATTCGAGATCGTCGACACCCCATTCACACCAACACTGATCGTGCTGAGCGGGCTGAGCCCCACGTTGTAGAGATAAGCCCCACTCCCACCGAGCACCGTTGTCTGACTGAGAGCAATGTTCCGGCTGACACTCGCCGCCTGATTGCGAATCGTCAGGTTGCCGCTAATAAAATTAGAGTTACCACTACCGGCAACCACGCTGGTCGTACCGGAGGCACCATTGTTGATGGTGACATCCCCCAGCTTAACCCCTGAGGTCGTGGTCCGCTCGACCTGAACCGTATTGCTGGTGGTGGAAGCGGCATTCGTGATCACGAGGTTCCCGGTGACGGCGACAGTCCCCGTAAAACCGAGGGCAATCTGATTCTGCACCGCTCCAGCAACATTGTTGCTGAGGGCCAAACCGCCTAGGAAGGTGCCCTGCTGAACGAAGATAAAGTTGTTCCCGGTCCCCGAGCTATTCGTAGCCGACACCGCGCCAGCAAATGTACTGGCGGCGGTCGGCCCCAGATTAATGGTGCTGGAGGTCAGCGACGCGCCATTGGAGATCGTGTTACTTTTCCCGTTGAACGTCGCCCCTTGCAAGGTAATTCCGTTGGTCCCCGTGGCGGAACCGTTCTTCACCGTGGAATTACCCGCAACCGTCGTCGTTAAGACCAAGACACCATTGGTCCCTGCGGAATTGCCATTCACGACTGACAACGTCCCTCCCACAGACGAGGTCATCACATTCACATTTGCGCCGTTCGCTCCACTATTCCCATTGCTAATCGAGACATTCCCTGTCACGGTGAAATTGGTGATCCCTGCGGTGTAGCCGGTCGCACCATTGGCCTGCGTAATCGTCACACTACCACCGACGGTACTGCTCCCACCCGCAGCCCCAATGTTCACCGCCTGATCCCCAGATCCACCAGTCTTAATGCTGACATTCGTACCGATTGTCGCTCGGTCTAAAGTCGCCGTTTTTGTTCCGGCGGTCCCCATATCGACCGTAACACTGTTCACGACGAAAGTGTTGGCGGCGTCCGAACCGCCCAGCTGCATAGAATCGTTACCGGCCCCACCCTGCACTGAAACATTTCCAGTGAAAGTGATCCCTGCGTTCACTCCATCCGGAGTGAAGAAACTGTCGTTACCAGCCCCCAAATCAACCAGAAAATCGCCGCTATCCAACTTACCCGAGGAGGCCCCCACCAGGGACACGGTGTCGTCGCCACCGCCCATGCTGATGTTGACATTCCCCGTCACCAGGAAGGGCCCTGCCCCCGCACCGGTAAACGTTCCCGTCGACCACAACATGATCGAGTTCGTTCCGGTGATCGTCACGATCACATCGTCATTGCCAGCACTACCGGTCAGTGTCAGATTGCCGTTTGAAAAGGCCACACCGATCTGCGATGCCAGGACCACGCGGTCTTCCAAAGTCTCGATGCGAGACATGATATCGATCGGCAGCATCTTCACTTTACGCTTCCGCGCAAAGACATTCGTTCCAAAAAAATTGAGCATAGAGCACTTATTACTCGCGATGGGAAGATAAGAAATCTACAAGAATACAGGCCCAGGCAATCGACTAATTCTCGACGCCGCCATCGATGGTGGCCGTGCACAGTTGGAACTGGTCAGGAACCTGGTTGCCGACTTCGCAGAAGTCTTCCACATCATCAAACACGGTGCCGGCAACGCTGGCCGAGTGACCAGT
>JAZKFE010000095.1:0-20491 GCA_040386595.1 Planctomycetota bacterium
AGGCTACGGAAGAAAAATCCCGGGGCTGACGCCGCCGGGCTCGCCTGCATCATTAGTTCTGAAGACCGATTTCGTGCGTCACTCCCCTTGATTCAACATCGTAAAAAGGCCGCGACTTCTTACATGCCTTGTTGCTTGTCTCTGGCGGGGCGGAACTCGTCCCCGGGATTCCAGGTTGGTAGCTGGTCCCTGTTGGCGACATCCAGAGCCAGGTCAATCGCGAATCGGGCCAAGACTGGGAAGCCGGAAAAATCCCATTCTGGCTGCAGTGCGTCCTGCGGCGAGTGATACGCTTTATCGTTAAAATCCTTGAGCGCCTGGCGTGCGAACTCCTGCGATTTGCCAGCGATCTTCATCCCCGTCGCGACCGAGAACGCCGGGACGCCCGCCTGCGCCATCGAGAAATGGTCCGACCGATAGAAGATGCCCAGGTGGGCGCGTTGATCCGTTTCAATCTCCAGATGGTTCTTCGCCGCCGCGGCTTTCACCGCGGGCCAGACTGTTGTTCGATCCGCACCCGTGACGACGACTGACTCGGGAACTCCCAGCGGCAAGATCATGTCGAAATTCAGGTTGAGCGCCGTCTGGCGGAGAGGCACCAGTGGGTTCCGGCAGTAGTACCGTGAGCCCAGCAAACCTTTTTCCTCGGCGGTGACGGCTAAGAAAATGGCCGACCGCTTCGGTTTGGGCGACTGGGCCGACCAGGCACGAGCCAGCTCCAGCAGCAACGCACAGCCGGTGGCGTTGTCCGCAGCCCCGTTGTAGATCGTATCGCCCTGCACCGCTCGGCCGACGCCGAGATGATCCCAATGGGCCGTGAAGACGATGGCTTCCGACTTCAGTTCCGGGTCGCTCCCTTCGACTAAACCCACCACGTTGTGACTCACAAAATTCTCAATGCGAGTCGGGATGTTTCCCTTCAAGTTGGCCCCCAGCGAATACGGCTGGAACCCTTTCGTATTGGCCTCTTGCAAGGCCCCTTCAACAGTGTGCCCCGACAGCGCCAGGAGTTTCTCACCCATCGCCTGAGACAGCCAACCGGCAAACGCCAGGACCGGCTGGCCGGGTTCGCGCTTCAGCTGAGCCCGATCAAGCGGCCGCACGACGGAATAGGAATACCCTGCCGTCTCGGTGGTATGAATGATCAAACAGGCCTTCGCCCCACGCCGAGCCGCCTCTTCGAACTTATAAGACCAGCGACCATAGTAAGTGAGAGCCGTACCGCCGAAGAATTTTGGATCGTCCGAAGGGGGTTCATTCGTGAAGAGCACGACAACCTTCCCCGTCACGTCGAGGCCTTGGTAATCGTCCCACCCGAACTCCGGCGCGGTGATACCGTGCCCCACAAAAATGGCATCGGCATCAAATTTTTCGAGTTCCATCTGCGTCTGAGTCGTGCCGGCAAACCCATCCTCGCACGGGATCTCAAAGGTCGTCTCACCCTTCACGGCCTGCAACGTCGCCAGCGAACTGGTCACCACGCGCACCAGCGGCACCGGCTGAAAGTACGAGCCACGTTCGCCAATCGGCTTCAGCCCCGCCTTCTCAAACTCATCGGAAAGATACTCCGTCGCCAGGACCTCGCCATTGGTCCCAGGCCCCCGCCCTTCCATCCGATCGCTCGCCAAGTCGGCCACCGCAGCCTTGATCCGCTCCGCAGAAACCGGAGGCGGCTCTGCTCCCCAAGCCACAGTTCCGAGGGCAATGACAGCGAGAATCGAAAGCAGTCTACAGGCCATAGAAACATCCTTATCGTGAACTCGAAGCGGCGACCAATCCCACGAGATCAGTTACGACTCTTATCATTGGACACCAATTGAGAATCGCAGTCGTTTCATCAAAGACCACGACGAGGGTTCAAGTGTAACACGCCCCCAGCACAGTGGCACGGGTGCCGTCGCGAAATGGTGGGCCACGCTCGAACCGGCAGATTCATCTCCCCTCGCCCGGTATGGCCGGGGAGAGGGGCTGGGGGTGAGGGGGTTTTCCTGGAGATCCCACACTGTTCAAGTTGGCGTGGGGAGACTCCTGGCTGAAAAGTCCGAAATACCACGGAATCGTGAGGTATGCCAGGCCCCTCACCCCCGCCCCCTCTCCCCGGAAATACCGAGGCGAGGGGAGATGAATGAGCCGCTTCACGCATGCCCCACCATCTAACGGCTGCACCCGGTGCGGAGCCATCTTGAAGATTTATTTGGTTGCCAGCCTGTTTGGCGCGATAAAAGGTGTCAGGAACGAATGGCACTGCCGCTTGCGGCGTAAGGAGTTATGGCGACGTGGATGACGAGCAATTTTCGGCCTGAATTCAAGGTGTGGTTGTTAGCCAGCATTTAGGCACTAAACTGAAGACGACGCGTTCCAATCGAGAAAATGCGGGAGGACGTAAGTCCTTATCTACCATACGGCAGTGCCATTCGTCCCTGACACCTTTATCGTATGCCATTTTTACCGTGAAATTGGCATTCTATACCCTATTATGCAGTTTTTGTGGGCCACGTATAACACCTCGCCATTGGGCGAGAATGTCGTGCCAGCCGAGAGCTTACCAACTGAAGAAAAAAGTCGTCCGTCGTGGTGGAATAGCAAAAGCCGATCATCCAACCCCAGCGCAAGAATGCCGCTCGGTGATGTTGACATCGAGCGATTTCGATCTCTAGACGTGGATAAAGGGTGCAATGTAAGTCTCGCTAACTCGACGTCCCATCTTATTTTTGAGATCGAGTTTGCTTCGAAGCACAAAAGGTGACCACGACTTCTAAAAAAACAATACTTACCGTCAGATGAGAAGCATGCCTCCTGAGACACAGGAGTTGCGATCAGGGAGTTTAAATTGAGACGCCTCGCCTTGTCATCTGACACATTAATTAATAACGGAGCACCGTTGTCGAATGTTGCTACCACTTGTTGTGGCGATTCGTGGCGGGGATAACTTACGTCAACACATTCAGCATTAGCAGCGCGATGTGGGAAGTACTCTAACAAGATAGCCTTTCGAAGAGTCTCATTCCATTGCCACGTTCCAATTTGACCGACCAGATTAAAATCCCCCACCATGACTCCGGCCGTTATTATCGTATTGTTGTCGATCATTCGAATTGAAGTGAGCTTATCGTAATTTGCTACACTCGCTATTTTTTCTGACAGATTGTCAATTTTCAGCGAGTGAATCTCTCCGCCGACGCCAAAGAAGAGAAACTTTGAATCGAGTGCCCAGCATAAGTCGGATGAGATAAACGATTCCGAATCTCCTCGTCGGGTAAAAATAGGTCGCAATGATTTCAAATCGTACACAACCACATGCCGGCCATTTGTTGCTGCTAGATACTCGCCATCGGTAGAAACGGCAAGTGCAGTAGCCGTTCCGTCGAACTTGACAGTCGTTGCGAGGACCAATGATTCTCGGCTGTTTGTGAACGAGTAGCCGACGACAAGCATAATTCCAAGAACTAGTAACAACAGGACGCCAAGTTTTCGATTGGTCAAAAATACACCGCGTGTGAACCACGAAAATACATGCAACATCATTACCCACCCGTTAAAGGGACAGCTGGTTCGTAAGGGCGCATTTGGGGGAACGTCAGATCATTGTCATCACTCGTCGTTCGGCCTCGGCGGATACAGGTATGCTCCTGCCCCATCCAAAGTATTGTTCCAGGAACGTTAATCGTGCAGCCAGACAGATTTGCAAATGTGCTAAAGCTGGTGTCTTCTCTTTGTTTCTCTTTCAATGGTGTTGTACCAGTAATCGCGCACTTCCCGGGATCGGCAGACAATTGACATGCAAAGACGTCAATCACACGGGCGGAACAGCCATTGGTGTCAGGAACCTATTTATTGGCAAACATGTTGTGTGTTAACTTCTGTGATCAGGAGGCGACCGCAACGAGCGAGTGATGGCGAAATGACATTTCATGCCTGGAATCGAGCGGATGCTCAAACTCAGCCACGGAAGAACGGTTCCTGACACCTTTTTCTCTCAGAGTTGCACCAAGACATGAAGAATGCTTTGATTCGAGCAGGTATTGTGACACTGAAAGGAAAGATTTTGTAATGTCTACCAACAAATACGTGGAACTCGAACCGGTCTCCCACGCCGAAGCCGACAACAGATTATCCAGCAGCGATCAATACTTGATAGCAAGAACTCTGATCGTAATCGGGCTTTATGATGAAGATTGGCGATGGGTTCAGCAACACGCTCTGCGTTTCCTATCGCATGACAGTGAAATTGTGATTTCGGCTGCAATCCTCTCTCTCGCCCATACCGCCAGAGTGAATCGCTCAATTGATAAAAACGTGATTGTTCCCGCCCTTCAGGCGGTCGCTGCCGATCCTCGCTTCAGAGGGAAAGTTCAAGATGCGATCGACGACATCGAAATGTATGTAAAACATTCGTGACATCCGACTCTGTAGCACGTAACAAAAAGGGGCGCGATAAAAGGTGTCAGGAACCTATTTATTGGCAAACATGCTGTCGCGAGTTGATTTCTGCGAATCTATAGGATCATGGAAACGAGCGAGCGATGACGAAATGACATTTCATGCCTGGAATCGAGCGGATGCTCAAACCCCGCCACGGAAGAACGGTTCCTGACACCTTTCTTCTCCCCAGGCCATAATCGATGCGATCTTGAACAGTCTATCCCTGATTTGCGATTGACCTGCCGAGACCTCACTCGATATTTAATTGTGGTTGATCAACAGTCAATCTATCAGTGACTTCGATTCGAAATCCATAAACGGGCAATGAAAGTCGTACCTTTACCTTATTCCCAATCAGGCACAGAGTCCACTCGTCCTCGTCAGTCATGTCATAATACCCATGAAAATCAAGGGCCGTTATCTCAAACGCCGTCGGCAGAGTTTTACATGGCAACGGATCTGAATATAAAACCGACGTGTTCCTGACTGGCCCTATTATTATTCTAGAAGAAGTGTTTAAGAGCAACGGCGTTTCACTCATGCGGTCAAATAGCTCCCATCTGACCCGCGCGATGTCGAATATAAAATTACCTGCGCGCGTACGGACAGTACATAAATCCAGATATGCATCGTGGATTAATGAGCTCATAAATTGCAGATCGTGTCTTAGGTCCGCCCCTTGACGTACACGAAACCTCACTCTTTTCTTTTGCTGTTTACTGTTGTTGAAGTAGGAAAAGAAAAGCGCATTGAAATCTGGATTTGCGTCACTCAATTTACTCCTCGTTCTTCTGTGCACGAACATCCTGCTCTTGAATCTGCGGGACACTGTCCCAAAGCGATATCTTCTACCGTTTCCGCGTTGGAATAAAACATCAAACAAGCCGGGCGACTGGTCTCGGTGTGGCTTGCGGTAATCCAACAATTGTTATGTGACCGAACGATAATTCTATCGAATGTTTTTCCTGCGCCAGGGCGCGATAAAAGGTGTCAGGAACCTATTTATTGGCAAACATGCTGTCGCGAGTTGATTTCTGCGAATCATCGGATCATGGAAACGAGCGAGTGATGGTGGGATGGTATTTCGTGCCTGGAATCGAGCGGATGCTCAAACCCAGCCACGGAAGAACGGTTCCTGACACCTTTTTTCTCCCGGTATAGTGTTGGGTATACCCAATAGCCATATGCAGCATCTAATATGTTGCAATATATAGGGTTATGGCGATAGACAGGAAACCCTTAGTGGGTTATACCTGTTGGCCACATTCGATACACGAGTACATGCATAGGGAACAGACAGGCAGTGCTTATTTCAGGGGCTTCGTTGGGTCTGGCGTACAGAGGTAGCAGCAAATTCTCATTTTTGAGAAAACACCTAAGCTCCCTCAGAAATCTTTCGGTTTTTCCCAGATTCCCTTTCGAAATCGACGTTTTGCATGGGGTCATCACCGTATTTAACTAATAGCAGGAAGCGCTTTCGCAGACTGCAATAACACCGCCTGATATTGAAAGGGCAAAAACGTGAGTAAAGTTGATTTGGAGAGAGTTGATTATCTGGTTTCGCAGCGTAACAAAGGGATTGGCAGCCATCTGAACGAGGTGACTGGAGACCTGAAGCCGAATGAACGCAAGGCGAACACCTTGCGAATTCTGGCTGACCTAAAGCAGCGTTTTGAGGGTTGCCGTGAAGATTTGAACGAAGGATTCGACGAAATCGTGATTCTTCGTGCCATAGACGAAATTCACATCGACCCCAGCCATGAGGCACTGTTTGCAGAGATTCAAGAGAGCTTCGTTTACGGCCCACACCAGAAATTGGACGTCTTAAAGGTAACTTTTGAACGTCTGATTGATGTTGTTCAAAAGCGTATTGAGAGAGCGCAGGCGTAGGACTAGCCAGCCTGAGACCCCCATTTCTGGGGGTTTCTCAGCGTTGGGCCGTAAATAACCACATGGCAGACCGCAGAGCAAGCATTTATTTGAGCCCCGAACAGCGTAAGCGCGTTGACGCTTACTTGAAGAGAAGCAACAACCCCATAACCAGAGTTCTGCGTTGTCTGGTTGAGTACGTCCCTTGGGACGACCCGGGCGCGATAAAAGGTGCCAGGGACCGATTTATTGGCAAACATGCTGTCGCGAGTTGATTTCTGCGAATCATCGGAGCATGGAAACGAGCGAGTGATGGCGAAATGACATTTCATGCCTGGAATCGAGCGGATGCTCAAACCCAGCCACGGAAGAACGGGTTTTCCCAGCTTTTTTCTCCCAGATCAGCATCCTGCTCGATGCCCCCAATCCACCACAAACAACGAGTCCGGCCCCCTTGCACGCGCACGGCATTATTTTAGGGCGGCTCGGATCAGGACATCCTCCCAGGCTTCGACCATCCGACGCGCGGTGAAATTCTCCAGCATCTGGCGCTGAGCCAACTGTGCTCTCGCTTGACCATCGGGCGTCAACATCTGGCGAACTGCGTTGGCGAGTTGCAGGCCCGTCGGGGCAAACGGAACGAACTCCACGATCCCCGGAAAGCGTCTCTCGAGTTCGGGCAAATGACCGGCCGGCGTCGCCACCAGCGGACACCCGGATGCCATCGCCTCAATGGCCGTGAGTGAGCAGACCTCGCTCGCAGAGGGTAACAGGAGGGCCGACAGCGCGGCGTACACGTCACCGACATTCTCGGTGTACGTCCACGTAATTCGACCTGCACACAGATGCTCGGCTCGCTCTCGCTCTGCCGCTGGGACGGCTTGTCCAATGCCTCCCTGCTGTGGGCCACAGTACACAGCGTGGAACTTGCTTCCGAGCGCATGGACGGCTTCGGCCAAGGCCATCGGAGACTTCTCGGACGACCACCTTCCGACGAATCCGATCGCGTGATGCCCCGCAGGGACACCCCACTCACTCAGCATGCTTTCGCGGTCACGTGTCGGGGCGAGTCGATGGAGGTCGACCCCGTTCGGAATCACGACAACTTTGTGTCGGTGTTCGACGGGGACCATTGAGGTCGCATATTCCCCAAGCGAGATGATCGCCGTCGCGAGGGGGGCCACGGCGGCCGTGGATGACACCCCTGCGTCCCCTGAGCAGTGTACCCCATAGACGACGGGGAGCGTGGTGTCCGCCAATACCGCCTGCGTGGCCCCCCATGCGTAGATGACATCTGCCTCGGCCTCCAGCCTACGAAGTGTTGCGACATCCGTCCCCTCTCGTAGGACGAGTCGTGAGCTGGCGATGTCATGCGTGACCGATCCACCGAAGACTGGCATGTGTTTTAACACATGCCCCACGGCCACGTCGTCCGTATACCCACGCTCGTGTACCAGGCCTGCGTGCCACTCGACACGCCGCTGCCCTCTCAGCAACATCAGCAAGTGGTGCTCAGCACCGCCGACACCAAGGCAAGGACCAACATGGAGAACTCGTGGTCGCTCAGCCACGACACGTACGAGGTCAGGCCGGTAGACGTGGATCGTCGCGTTCGTTCCGTGTATCCTTCTTCTATAACCAGTGTTGACCTTCGCGACTCGGTAACCTGCTCGCACGATCTCGCGCCAAGTGGCCCAGTCCTCATACAGCGTGCCGATCAGCGTCCAATCTTGAAAACAATGAGCGTCATCGAGAGCACGACGCCGGACGAGGCTCGACGCCGTGGCACCGTTACGTTGCTCAAAGTCTGTTTGATCAGGTCGCGGGTCCCACGTCCCTTGGGTTAAGCCGAAATTCTCTGCTTTGCCGGTGACGATGCCGACCCTGGGGTCGGCCATTCCCGGCACCAGGTCCGCCACATAGGTTGGGGGGAGGATGTCATCGGCATCGACGAACATGACCAGCGGGCTGGCAGTACGTGCCAGTCCGGCCCGGCGGGCCAGATAGACATCCCGACTCTCGATTGCCACGGTCCGCACCCCCTGTCCGCGATACTGCCCGGCAATCATTCCGCTATCATCGGTGCAGGCGTCGAGGATCACGAGTACTTCAGCGGGCGGATACGTTTGCGCCAAGATGGAATCCAGGCATTCCTTCAGGAATCTGCCGTAGTTGTGGCAGGTGACAATCACGCAGACGTCTTCCCGTCGCGTGGTCCGTTTTCGGGTGTCCCCCCAGGAGTCCTTCCCTGCAGACGAAATGGGACCTGGGGAAATCGATCCCTTCTGGCCTCTGGCCCATTCTTCAATTTGCCTGGTGGAAACCCGTTGGCGAAGAGGCTGCATCGTGAATCTCGCTGTCGTCGTTAGCAGGAATAAGGGGGGAAATCACTGAGCTTTGTAGACTCTATCCACTCTCCATGAATTCGCTTAGTTGTAATCCCTCAATTTTTATTATAGAGCCGAGTTCGGTCTCGACATCTTATCTAAAATCCCTCGAGACGGTCCATGTGAATGCGACCTGTGCTCGCATTTTTTTACTAAATCGCCGCACTCTAATCGAATCATTCCTGAGGCGGCCGAGATCGACAACATTCTTACCTGTTTTTGCCTGACATTCCGGATTGTCGTTGTCGGTGGCGACGACAACTTCGTACACACTATTGCACACGTCAGATTCAAGTCATGATGCCCCCTCATCGGGGAGGAATTTCGGAGGCCCCTGAGCAGGGCTGTTTGGCGTGAGGAAGGCCCGTCGGGCCGATGCTTGTCATGCGACCGATTCCAGCAATTGACCGTGGTCTGAATCCCGGCCATCTGGCTCGCAAAGGCATTTGCAGCCCCGTTCTGCATCTCGGCCAACCGTACTCGCCCAGTATCCTGCCGCCCCCCAATGACGGCCGATCATCCGGCGTCCCCCGAGTCAGGCGATGTGGCTATTGACCGCACTTTTCCCTGTAAAATCCCACAGTATTTGACGCCCTGCCCTTCGAGGGAGTTTTGAAACACCCGTAAAGAGGGTGCGGTATCGCAGGCCCCTCAACTCACTGCACCTGACGTTGTTGGCACGGCTCACGCAGAGTTTTCCAATTTGACCGCGTCACTTGCCGTACATCACCTGGCGCCGGTATTTCGGAATGAACACAACATGGTGCATCTGCGGTCCCAGCGAACATGTGATAGACGTTCAAAATCGTGCAGGCACTCTTCATTCCGGCACCCCCACTGGGCTGGCCTCGGGGAAGAGCCGATCTGTGTTCTCGCCGCACCGAAAAAGCCTGCCAGAGCCACCCGGCTATAAGCTATATATTAGCATAAAAGTTATAGAGTTTTTTTATTACGCCAGAGGTTGTTATCTCAGTGTTGATTTGATACTAAGTGAAAGTGATGTCGCATTTCTTGCGGCACGACCTGTGTCTGAAATTGTTCTGGTGGCCATTTCGTCAGGATTCTTACTGTGCAGTTTGTTCCCTGTCGTTCACGCTCGGCATTTCCCGCCCGCCCGGGTCTGCATCAATGCCAGGATCCTCGGGTGGATGTCTGGCAGCGGCAAGTTTCGCCGGAATTTTGTCAGGGCTGCTCGTTTGCAGAGTTTCCTGATATTCAGCCTTCAGATGCCGTTCCGCAATCAGTCTTAGACACTGCCGTTCTGACCAGCCTGGGACCACGAGCTCCTGCAGAGCCGTTCCGGTGGTCGATCGGTATCACGACGGCCCCCCGAGCCGCTCCGACGCTGGAGCGATGTCTGGGGAGTCTGGCGCGGGCGGGCTGGGAACAACCGCGGATTTTTGCCGAGCCGGATGCTCCGGTGCCAACGGGGTTGCCGGTGACCTGGCGGGCTTCGCGCATGGGGGCCTGGCCCAACTGGTATTTGTCTCTGGCGGAACTGGTGATGCTGGAGCCTCTGGCGGACTGTTACTTCCTGTCGCAGGACGACGTCGTCTTTTGCCGGCATGTGCGGGAATTTCTGGAGCAGGATCTGTGGCCGGCCAGAGAGACCGGCGTGATCTCCCTGTTCTGTCCGTCGATCGATCAGGGACAGCCGCGGCTGCCCGGCTACGGGCCGCACGACTACGGGCCGCACGAAGTCGCGACGGGGTCCAGTCTGGCGGGGGCTCCGACTTATTTGTTTCCGGCGGCTTCAGCCCGGGCCTTCCTGCAGGATCCACAGGTCATTGAACATCGATTGCAAGGGCCTCGCCGGGGCCTGGGCAATATCGACGTGGTCGTTGGCCGCTGGGCCCAGCAGACTGGCCGGAAGGTCTATTACTACTCTCCGGCACTGGCGGCGACGATGGGAGACACCCCTTCCATCTGGCCAGACCCAACCGCGCGGGTCGGCCAGATCAGCGACCGCTTCCTGGGCGAATACTTTGACGCTCGAGACCTTTTGAATTGACAACCACACTGCGAAACCTGGAGCCGCATCTGCGATCCACATCAGAGCCGCAGGCAGCGCAGATCCTGACCGCAGTAAAACTTCCCCAATGAAAGCAGCAGGTCCATGGCGAGCATCGGCGCACTACTGACCGTTTATAAGCGTCCCTATGCGTTGGCGGAGCAGCTTTCCGCCATCCGCAACCAGAGCATTCCCCCAACTCAGATCTGGTGTTTTGTGCAGGAGCCATCACTGGAGCTCTCGCACGAGATTCACTGCGCCGGGTTCGACCGGGTGATTGAGTGTACTCCCAATAGCTTCTACCACTTCCGCCTGGCCGCAGCGATGACGATGCCGACCGATTTTGTCGCGGTCTTCGATGACGATGCCATTCCCGGCTCCGGGTGGTTTGAGAATTGTCTGCAAACTTTCGCACAGACGCCGGGCATTCTGGGAACGCATGGCGCCCGACTGCGCAGCCTGAAGGTCTATACCGACAGGGAGCGGCTGGGGTGGCTGCAGCCGTCTGCCGAAACCGTGGAGGTCGACTATGTCGGGCAGTCCTGGTTTTTGAAGCCTGAATGGATCCACCATCTGTTTGCAGAACGGCAGGCAACCGGTCTGAACGGGGAAGATATCGAACTGGGAGCCCGCGCCTGGCGGCTGGGAGGGATTCGCAGTTATTGTCCGCCGCATCCTGCGGACCGTCCCGACTGGTGGGGCTGCCGCGATCACCGCCTGAATGCCGATGAGAATGCCAGCTCTCGTCGCGCCGGCTGGTTTCAGGAACGGCTGCGGATTCTGCAAGCAGAACACCATGCCGGCTGGCAACCTCTGTTCCAGCGCACCTCGGGCCATCCAGCACACCCCACGCCGCAAAGTGCCTCGGTGCAAAGTGTCCCGGTGCAACTGGTGAATTCCGACCACAATCAGATTCCCCCACGCGGTTCAAAAACCATGCAGCCGGCGCCAATTTTGAAAGGTGGCCGTGTCACCTGGGCAGTCGGAATGACAACGGCCCCCCGCGACGTGCCGACGCTGGAGCGGTCGCTGAACAGTCTTGTCGCCGCCGGTTGGAGTTCCCCGCGCCTCTTTGCCGAGCCTGGTACCGAGATCCCCGTCGAGTTCGAGCATCTGCCGATCGCCCGCCGCGACCAGGTGCTGGGCGCTTTTCCTAACTGGTATTTAGGATTGGCGGAACTGGTAATGCGCGAGCCGCAAGCCGACGCCTATCTGATGTGCCAGGACGACGTCCTCTTTGCGGCGGGCCTGCGGAAGTATCTGGACGAGTCACTTTGGCTGAATCCCCAAGCCGGCGTGATTTCGGTCTATTGTCCGAGCCATTACGCCACAGATCGAGACCCGGGATTTCATGCCGAGAACCGGGGCTGGCAGAGTTGGGGCGCGTTGGCGTATGTCCTGCCAGCGGCCTCGGCGCGGGCCCTGCTGGGCGACGGGAAGGTCTTGGAACATCGCCTGAACGGCCCGGCGGACGGACTGCGAAACATCGACTCGGTCGTGGGACGCTGGTGCCTGGACACGGGAAGAACGTACCTCGTACATGTTCCCAGCTTGGCCCAGCACATCGGCGACACGTCAACCATTTGGACCGGGGCACGGAATGCCCAGCGGCGTCATGCCGACCGATTCTTAGAACGGGTCGATCCGGCAGCACTCGCCGCAGCCACCGCGTCGAACGACATCGGCGACCCACAGAGCAGCGATCAAGACGACCCCTCCCGTTTTTCAGGGCAAGCCTGGCGATTCATCGCCGCGCTGACCCGGCACGCCGCCGACGGGCTGCGGAAATGTTCCCAGGAACAGGTCAATGAGCGGCTGGCGATCTGTCAGAACTGCCCCGAGTTTGCGGGAGACCGCTGCGGAGAGTGTGGCTGCCACTGTAACGAACGTCGGGTCTTTCTGAACAAGCTCGCCTGGCATTCGGAAGTCTGCCCCTTAGGGAAATGGTAACGGCGGGTACGGAATCACAGACGCAGCCCGGGAGTCAGGCATCAGTAATTACAATTTTCCTGTTCGAAAAGTTGAAGGAGACGCCGCAATGAAAACGGTTCTGGATCGATCAGTCAGTGGGATTGCCCCTTTTGCACACATGCCGTTTCTGGCCCGTCGGGGGGACCGGGCCATCGTCGTTTTCGGACAATCACAGGATTCCGATACACGCGTTCCGGGTTACGGACGGACGCGGATCGGACGGCTCTGGAAGTTGCGCTACAGCGAGGTCTCCGCGGAGCAGCTTGCCCGGAAGGGACTGGATCTCGAAGAATCGGTTCCCCTCGAGACCGGACTGGAGCGAAACGAAGTCGAATGTTCGCCCTGCCTGTTCCTGGGCAAAAGCGAGGCCCATCTGAGTTTCATTGGCACGCTGGGGCATGGCACCGGGCCGCTCCGGCATCGACTCTACCGCATGTCCGGGACCGACCTCGCGCATCTCGCTCCGGCGCAGCTCGTGAGCGAAAACCACTGCTATTGCGGTTTCTGGCGGCCGGATCTCATGGCGACCGGTACGGGCGACGGCGTGATCCAACTCGCGTTGGCGGGCGGCGAGGAACGCCAGATTGACACCGGGTTCGCACGCATTGCGCGGATCAGCTACCGAGCCGATTTTCTGCACCATCTGATGGTGACCGGCAGCGATTCCTTGGAATTCGACGCACCGATGCGGACATTCGTTTACGACATGGAGGCGGACTACGTCGCGGGTGAGATCCTGGCTGATGGCCGTCCGACTTACAAGCCGGCCCTGTACGGCGCCCTGTTGTTGTTGCCCGAGGAAGTTTCTCGCCCGGCCAGCGACCACTCTCCCAGCGGGAAGGGAATGGCGGCGAAATCCCGCGCTGCGGCGACAGCCGAAACACAGCGACGTCAGGCTCAGCGGACCTGGCGTCTGCACGCCGACCGACAGCCACAGTTGGTGGCGATTGATCGTCATTTTCGTCCTGTTCGCTAAAGCCTCCTCTGTTTCTGTTTTCCAACATCTCTGAACGGCTCTCCCCCCCCTCAAGGAACGCGACCATGCCCGATTATCCCAGTGACTACTATTCGCCGAATGACCCGTGTATGCCGCCGCCGGTGGACCCCTGCCCCGATGGAACGTGCTGTCTGCCCCCGATCGGCCCTGGTCGAGGAGGAAATGGTGGCCCTAGTGGTTGCGGGCCGGGAAAGTGTTTCGCGCCAAGTTCCCCCAATCCCATCCGCTATGCCACCGGCGCGCTCGAGTTGGCGGCAAACGACCTCTCGAGCCCGGGTTTCGGGCAGTCCTGGGGGCATACACGGACCTACGGCCAGCGGCTATTCCGGAATGGATCCCTGGAGAGTTATGACGGGGTCAATGGCCGCAACTGGTTTGTCTCGACGGCCCCCCATCTCGTCGAGGTTGCATCGGGGTCCGCTGAGGGAACGATTGCCGTGATGGGCAACATCAGCGCCACCCTGTGGTTCGACTTCGTCGGCAGTGGCGCCAGCGAATACGTCAATCGCTTTCATGGTCTTGAGACTCTGGAACACGATGCCACCGCGCATGTGTTCCGCCTGACCTCCCCCGACGGCAGTGTGACCGAGTTCCACGACTTCGACCAGTTCTCTGCCCCTCAGGGGCTCTTCAAAAGGCAGATCAGTCCCGGCGGGCAGATGACCGAGGTCGTCTCCTACTCCGGGGGGGAAGTCGGCGAGATCCGGCGTTCCGCCGATCTCGACGGGACCACCGTTTGGGAGTCGCTGACTTACGTCCATGCCTGGTTCGGCCGGATCTCGGAGATCATTCTGCGACGGAAAGAGGGGAGCGGGCCCTGGAAGGATCTGCAACGGGTCATCTTCACTTACTGGTCCACCTACCCGATTTACTGGAGCGAACCGGACCGCGGTTCGGGGGGCGATCTCCGTTCGGCGGAAACGTTCGAACGCAGCGGCACTGTCTGGAACCACACCGGGACGACGTACTACACCTACTACAGGCTCGCTGAGCCGCATGGTTTCGTGTTTGGTCTCCAGCATGTGCTGGGGCCCGATGCCGTGGCCCGCCTGGTCGCCGACGGCCAGGCCGCTTTCGGGGATTTTCCCACGGCCTATTACGGGGACTCTCGCGAAAACTATGTCCGCAGCACGCTCCGCGTCTCCGCCACGGCTGATCTCGCAGCCTACGCGGACAATACGTTCGAGTACGATTCTCAGCAACGAGTGACCCGGGAAACCGTCCAGGGGGGGACGCTCTCCTATCAATACGCCTATACGAACAGCTCTCACCCGGAAGCTCCCGCGAACTGGAAAACGAAGACCACCGAGACCTTCCCCGACGGAACACAACTCCTGACTTACGCGAATTCCGCCGGGCAGACGCTGCTCAGCGTTCACCATACTGCCCTGGGAGACTGGTGTGAGTACGCCGCATACACCGCGGGGCATCGCACGCTGAAGGCGTCTCCGGCCGCGGTCGTTTCCTATGATGAGATGCAGGCCGATCTGGGAGTCGTGCTCCAGGCTCACGAGGGGCTGATTGAACTTTTCGCCTACTCCGGCCCGACCGATCCCATTCCGGACCAGCTCATTGCCGAGCGAATTCAAGCCGGGTCGGCCGGTACGCCGATCACGCTCCGCGAATACGAATACACTTCCCACACCGCCCAGGGGGCGACTATTTATCCTGTCTCCAAGCAGACCGTCTACAAGAACGACGACGAGACGGGCGCCATCGAGACCTGTTATGACTATCTCTGGCATCCGAGCACCAACCGCATCCAGCAGTGGACGGTCACGCTCCCGGAGATTCCCACTGACCAGAACGGTTCGGACACGTCGGCCACCCGCACTGAGCAGTTCGACCTCTACGGCAACTTGATCTGGGCTCGCACTGAGCGTGGCGTCATCATCGGACAGCGAATCGATCCGGTCCTGGGGATGGTCACGCAGCGGATCGACGACGTGGACACCTCGATCGAAACCGACGCTCCCATGGGTTGGACCACCGTCCCGGGGTTTGGCCTGAACCTGATCACTGACTTCGAATACGATGAGCTAGGTCGTCGCACGCGGGAACTGGGCCCCGAGCACACGATCGATGTCGATGGAGTGGCCACGGTGATTCGCCGGGCTCGGTGGGTGGCGTACCTGGAGGATGCGCGGAAACGAGAAGTCCGCACGGGGCAAGGCTATCTCCAGCTGTCCGATTCCACCCAGACGCTGATCAATCCGGTCGCGATCCGCCAGCAGACCCCGCAGGGGCGTCTGCTCGAGGAGATCCAAGCCCTGCAGGGCTGGCCCCAGGGTTCCTCGGGCAGTTCCTCCTCCGGAATTGGGGAAGAGGTCCCTGTGTCCGTCCCCGGTCCGGTCTCGCCCAACGAAAACGAGTTCCCGCAGGAGAGCTACGTCGGCTGGACCACGCACCAATATGCCAACTGCTGCCAGCTCATCTCCAACCGCCGCTATCATACGATCCCCGCTTCCGGAATCGGGACCTCCAGCGCAAATTACGACCAGACCAGCTTCGACCACGACACGATGGGCCGCAGCAATCGCACTGTCACCCCGGGGGGCACGATCACGTTCACGGTGTTCGACGCCCGCAGCCAGGCGGAGGAAATCTGGATCGGCACCAACGACGACGGCGGCACCGAAGCCGACCCTTCCGGCGCCGGGTTCGAACCCGACAACAACATGGTCCTCGTCACCGCCAAAGTCTATGACAACGGAACCGCCGGCGGCGATGGCAACCTGACAGAGCGGACGCTATACGTCAATGCGACTGATATGCGGGTTACCATGTTCACCTATGACTTCCGTAGTCGACTAGTCACGACCGACGGAGAACTCGACTACTTTGAGAAGAACGACTACGACAACCTGAATCGAAAGATCAAAGTCGAACGTTACGACACTGGCGCCGCAGGCCCTCTGATTGCGAGAAGCGAAGCACTGTTCGACGACCGCGGCCGTGTCTACCGCACCATTCGCCATGGCGTCAATCCGTCGACCGGGGTCGTAGGCCAGGCCCTCACCAGCAACACCTGGTACGACGCAGCGAATAATACCATTCAGTCTCTTCCAGAGGGTTCAAAACTATTCACCAAAACGATTTATGACGGTCTGAACCGACCCAAAACGATCTATTCCGGCTATACGCCCACTGGGACAACGAACAATCCCTCGAATGCCACCGACGACGTCATTCTGGAGCAATCCGAAATCGCCTATGACGAAGCCTCCAACAACATCAAGTCCGTCCAACGCCAGCGCTATCACAATGCCCCCGATACGCAAACAGGACCTCTCAAAGATCCGTCGCACGATCCGCAGGCCAGGGTGAGTTACTCGGCGATGTGGCCCGACAGCAGCGGTCGCAATCAAGCGGCAGCGAATTACGGGACCAATGGCGGGACGGCATTCTCACGTCCAAGCACTATTCCAGCACGTTCCGACACCGTCCTGGTTACTGCGACAGACTATGATTCGGCAGGTCAAGTGCTGCAAACCACCGATCCGAGCGGGATGGTCACGCGACTCGGATATGATGCCGCAGGGCGACAAACATCGCAAATCACGAACTACCAGGTAAGCCCTCTAATTGTCGCCCCAGATGAGGAAGACTGCGATCCGTCAGCCGACACCAACGTCACGGTGCTGACGTCGTACAACCCCGATGGGAATATAGAAACTCTTACGGCAGTCAACGCGGCCACCGGGAACCAGGTCACGACCTATGCCTACGGGACGACACTGGAGGACTCTGAGGTCGCCAGTAGTCTGTTGAAGCGAACCGAGATCTATCCCGATTCAGTGGACGCAGACGACGTCATCCGTTTCGCCTACAACCGGCAGCAGCAGGTGGTCCAGATCACCGACCAGGGAGGCACCGTCCATCAGTTCGACTTCGATCTATTGGGCCGCCGGACTCAAGACCGCGTAACGACAGTCGGAACTGATGTGGATAACGTGATTCTGCGCATTGAAACCACGTATGAAGTGCGGGGAATGAAGGAGCATCTGACGAGTCACGACAATGCGACCGTCGGGATGGGCAGCATCGTCAATGACTGCCAGTTCGCCTACAACGACTTCGGTCAGCTCGTGACTGAATATCAGTCCCATAATGGCGCGGTCGATCCGGATACGACACCCAAGGTGCAGTACGCCTATGCGGACGGTTCGGCCAACACCATTCGCCAAGAACAACTCATCTATCCCAATGGCCGGGAGCTGACGTATGATCATGGTGTGGCTGACGGGATCGATGATGCCAGCAGCCGGGTGGCCAGCCTGATCGACGACGACGGCACGACACATTTGGTGGACTACTCATACTTGGGAGTGGGCACATTCGTGGTAACGGATTACACGGAACCTGAAACGAAGTACACTCTGATCGGCACCGCGGGTGGTGACGATCCAGAGACAGGGGATATCTATCGCGGACTGGACCAGTTCGGGCGGATCAAGGACTCGTACTGGTACAACTATGGGGACAGCAGTGACACCGATCGGATTAAATTTGGGTTTGATCCAGTAGGAAATCGGTTGTGGCGAGAGAACGTTGTGGCAACGGCAGCCAGCAAAGCGTTCGATGAGTTGTATGAGCATGACCAGACCCATCGGTTAAAACACATAAATCGGGGCACGCTAAACGGCGCGCATACCGGAATATCGACAACGACGTTTGCGCAATGCTGGACTTTGGACGAAACGGGCAACTGGCGCGGGTTCCGGGAAGATGATAACGGAGACGGAACCTGGGACTTGATTCAGGCACGGAATGCCAATCTCGTGAACGAAATCAGCGACATCTCCGAATCAGTAGGGCCGGCCTGGATCTCACCCGCTTATAGTCCGGCTGGCAATATGACCCTCATGCCTCAACCTGCTAATCCGACTGCCTCGTACACATCCATCTACGACCCCTGGAATCGGTTGGTTAAGGTTGTCGATCCGGCGAGTACGGACACGGTCTCAGAATATGTCTATGATGGGGCAAAACGCCAAATCGTACAGGCCAGCTATGACGAGGGGGTGCTGGATGAGACCAGGCACTTCTATTACACCCATTCTGGTCAATGGCAAAACATCGAGGAGCGACTGGGCACCACTCCGGACAGCGCATCCGCCGCACAGCAGTTCGTCTGGGGCCTGAGGTATGTTAACGACTGCGTGGTACGCGACCGGGATACAGACAATGACGATGAGTTCGACGAACGGCTCTATGCCCTGCAGGATGCCAACTGGAACGTCGACGCCGTGGTTGATATCGAGGGGGCAGTTCAAGAGCGATTCATCTATCCGGCCTACGGCGTTCCGCTCGCACTTTCGGCGGAATGGGAGCAACAGTCCGAAGTGTTAGCTTGGGAGATCCTTTATGGCTCTTATCGGTTCGAGTTGAAAACTGGACTGTATCACGTTCGAAGACGTGCTTTGAATCCGGTCATCGGAAGTTGGATCCAGCGAGATCCGCTGGGGCTTGCACCTGACATCAATTTGTATCGTTATGTCAACTCAATGCCGTTAATGACGACCGATCCGTTCGGTGAAGATGGTGGCATTATAAGTTTCCCACTGGGTACAGCGATATTGATAGGGCTTATAATCTTAGCAAAAGGTTGCTCTCCTCGGAGAGGCAAAGATGGCAGACCATATCCAACGCCGCCGGGAACGCGAGGTGCATCTGGGCCAGACTGGGCAAAGAAACCGACACCCTGCGATTTCCAAGAGCAAAATCCTTGGGCTCAGATTGTTTGCGATGGAAAGGGCGGTATTGAGAAACGCATTTGCGAGTCTGAAGATCCAGAACATCAAGTTACAAATGGTTGTATCTCGGGCTGCCTAGGAATGAAAGAAGACTTTGCCGCAGCCCTAGTACAATACTATGTGACAGATCCCTGCAAAGGGGCTAGCCAAGGAGATTCACCTGGGAAGAACGGCAACTGCTCACAGTCAATTGACTGTGCATCATATGGCTGGTTGACAGCCTGCCTGGACAATTGTATTGCGGGAAATCCGACGATAAGTGAAGCAGATAAGCGTCAAATTGCAAAACTAAAACAACTAGAGAAAACGAGCCTAAATCGCTGCAAAAAAGTCGATTCACCAGATATTGCGTGTAAAGGGTTGTGATGAGAGTGAGTCTTGGCCATCAAATAACTTGCCTGGGAAGAATAGTGATTCCCGCTGCGATTGTAGTGGCTGGGTATATATCATTGTATTTTATACTGGTGGAAAGATTGTCTTTTACACCAAGCGTGGGCCCAAGCGTGGAGGTCCTATTGCCAGGATATCGTTATCTTGATCCATTTTATTATCGCCTATTCAGGCCCGTTTATTGGGTTGATAAGCACATGCTGCGACCGCATTTTTGGGAATCGGCATACTCAAAACAAAAGCGATCGAATGCAGGGCGGTAGGGTTCATTTCAAGGGAAGAAAAAGGAGCTGCGAATAAGAAACGGTGTCAACTGAAATACTACCGGCTGGAAGCCGGTAAGTTCGAGGAAAATCTTGAGCGACGGACTGGAAGTCCTCTGCTCACGATTTGCTTACCCGGAAATTATCGCGGGGTGGCCCAGGTTGCTCGCAACCTGGGTCTACGGGAGGCAAGCAAGCTCACTGGATCCAATCAGCTGCTTGTGTGTTATTCAATCCAGCTCATTGGCACTCCGACTGATCTTTGCTGTCAATACCAGCGCGTGGAACTCCGTCGACCGCCCGTTGCACCAGCCCCGCGCGTTGTGGATTCAAGTGGAGGCAATCGACCGCGGGGTGGCCCAGGTTGCTCGCAACCTGGGTCTACAGGAAGCCATCAACAACACCTGGACTCAACCCACCGATGG
>JAZKFE010000096.1:0-4827 GCA_040386595.1 Planctomycetota bacterium
AAGCACAGGTGGATATCGCGTTTGTCGGTAAATGGACGGTCACTGAAGTCAGCGTTGTATGCCGTGAGCGTCAGATTGCCGAGCGTATGCAACCATGTTTGCTGAATGCGCTGCCAGTCCGGTCCTAACACTTCACGCCATTTAGGGGAAAGATTTTCATTCTGCGGCAAAATGTGCTCGATAGTGTATTCATCGACTGCCACTCGCTCTTTGCGGCCGTGATTCTCCAAACGCCGCAGCCAGTAACTGCGACTACGGAAGTTGTAGAGATCGCGCGTGTGCAGGTCCTTGCGGAACTCTCCATCATTCGGAAATCGGCGGTAGGAGGGCAGTCCCAGAAATTGTGCTTGGATACTCTCGAAATAGTGGTCTTTCTTCAGCGACTTGGTGAACGTTGCAAACGTCTTATTCATTGAGTTCGTGGGAATAGTGCAGATTGCGCGACGGAACACATACGCCTCGATGAGTCGCACACTGGCCAGCAGCTCTGCCTTGGGGAGGCAATCGGTCTTGTAGTCGTGATACAACTCCAGTAAGAACGGATAGGCAACGTCGACTCTCAGTTCGCGGAGATCGTGGAAGGCGAGCTTAAGTTCAGCGTCCGGCTCGGTACCAAGCGCCATTGCGCAGAAGTGTCGAGCGTAGTCGCGGATGTCTTTGACCAATGCCTCCACCCCAGACGTGGCGGCATCAGCCGAGGTCGCATGCGCCTTGAACGCCTCATAAACTTCGTCCAAACGGGGAATCTCACCAGTTTTCACGGTGAGATAATGACGCATGAAGGAGTCGAAGTGAGTGCCGTACGCTTCCTGCCCGAAATCAACTTCCATCGGTCGCCAGAATTGTTCGTAAAGATGAGTTTGGAGCTCGGGCTCTAACCCCATGAGAATGTAATTGCGGATGAGATCGGCTTGGCTCAATTTCTTGCCGGTGGAATTCATACTCTCGAAGATGAGCTGAGGGTTGTCCTCGCCACGTTTGAGCTTGATGTCTATCATCATCAGCTTCGCAAGACCTTTGCACACTGCCGCTATATCATCCCCTTCGCTGGCGATTAACTCCTCGAAGAGCTTGACGTTCTGCTCAACTCGAATGGAGTGCTCCTTCGGTTGGTCCTCGTTGCTGACGATAGCGATCAGCGAGGTTTTGTCGGTTTGCGAAAGGATGAGTTTGAATTTGCGCTCGCCCTTCTCCAACGGATTGAGCAAGTAGTACCCGCGCAACATCTCAGCAGAAAAGCCATCCATCGGTTCGGTTTCGCCGATGGCATTCGCGAGGGCTGCAATGAGTAACGTAACCGTGGTAAGACGCTGTTGCCCATCGATCACCAGCAACGGCTCCCAAGTCGTAACGTTTGAGTCAGCTTTATCGATGTAGACAATTGAGCCAACGAAATGCACGGTGATCCGCTCGTCAGCACCGGTACGCACAATGTCGTCCCAAAGTTGCCGGCATTCTTTTTCTGTCCATGAGTATGTGCGTTGGTAAATCGGAATGACAAACTGAGGTGATTTCTTGAGAAAATCAAGGAGCTTGGCTTCGGTGGCTTTCATGGTGATCACATGATTTCTATCAGTACGTGGCCCGTGAACCGCAATTCCATCCCGTCAAAAACATCAGTCTTTGTGCTCGCGGAAACTCTTGAGTACGTCTTGGAAGTTCTTCGGCTTCTATTTGTTTATACGGGATACCTGCGTACTTGTCGCTGACGTACTTGATGAATAACAGGACCAGCACGTAATCCTTGTATTGGCTGACGCAGGGGCTTGCAACCTGGCTTCCCCCGCGAGGTGAGCGCTCTGTCATAACATCCTCTTGGAATTGGGGCCACCGGCTTTGCCAGTGCCGGTCGTCTTTCGGCCGTCCTGAAAAGCACTGGCCGAGCCAGTGGCCCCCAAACTTGTTGCTGTGACACTGCATTAGATTTCTGCTGCGTGGGGTCATGTGGGCGACGCCAATTGCCTGTGGATTCTTGCGGTGTCCGAAATGCCTGCGGGACCGATTGTAGCCGGTGCAGTGCTTCGCCGATGGCGGCATGAGGCGGAAACCGGTCGCCTGGAGATGGTCGGTGCACGCACCAAGATAGAAATGGTCCTTGTCGTCGGGCGTCAGAACGTCAGACGCGGGGGGATCCACGGAAATGACTTCACGGACGGATTTTCCGAGTATTACCTGGCGGACGAAATTGCTGGCAACTGCTGTGCGGTGGGTGTGCTCTTGGGGTCAGCAGATTGGGATTGCCTGACGGCACGTTCTACCAGCTCTTTCTGGCCCTGGTGGGGTTGCAGGGCGTGACATGATTCGGCCTGCGGCGTTTGTGCGTCTCAGTCCCGAGGTCCCAAGCGACATCCGCCCTCAAAAAGCCCCCTAACGCACCGGCGGCAAATAACGAGATCACTACGCCACTTATCGCTTGCGACAAGACACTAAAGCAATGTTAAAAGGGGTGGTCGGAAGCAGACCTGCCCCTAGCGGCATTCGCAATTCAAATTGCACGTGCTGTTACGGCGTAGCCGCACGTAAACAACAATACGGTACGAATGTATTGACAGCGGGTTCAAGACTTTGGACGATTTTGAAAACTCTTTTGTTCGTCCAGAATGCGGAACCAATGACGACAGGTCAAGAAAAGCAGACGGCGGCTAGGAAGTTCACGCCTGCGGACATCCGAGCAATTGGGTTGTCCTTGCAAGAGGCCGTGGACAATCTCGAAGCGGCAGCCGTATTGCTCGAACTGCATCAAATCCCTGCCGCGTATTTAGACCTGGCCAACGTGCAAAACGCGGTGGCATTGAGTGCGGTCCGGTCCGCACGCCAGGCCAAAGCTGACGTTGATCTAGTGGTGAAAGCCAGATTGGCTGGAACCAGCAGTCCGCGAGAACAGAGCGTATTGCGAGACCAGACGGACAAAGCGGTCCAAGCAACAGACAAGCCTAAGTAGAAGGCGACCCGATGTTGATCGAATGCCCAGCCTGCGGCGTTGCCGTTGGTGTGAATGAGCGACATGTTAGCCAGAAGGGCCGGGGGCGTCGCGGATGAGTATTTGACATCCAATCGCCCTCGCCAACTGTTTTCATTCCGAATACTCCCTCACCGGTACCGAGGGGGATCGAGATGTCACCACCTGATCATGTCAATTTGGCGGAGAAGGACACGGAACTGGTTCGAATGCCACGCAAGTTCGCAGCAATCACTCCGCCCCCGTCAATGCAACCGAAGAAGTCGAAAAAGAGGGGCCAATGATGCAATTTATTTTTCTGTTCGTTTCATTGTTCGTTGCGCAAAATGCAGAAGAGCCAATCGAGATACTCTCTCCTCGCGAAGCCTGCGAGCAAAAATTTGCGGAACGGGTGAATAAACTCAATCGGATTCGTCGCGACATCGAAGAATTGCCAAACTCCAACGATTACAGCAAGTTGTCAGAGCAGGCGATTCAGAAGATTGAAAAGCCTTTACGTGACCAATTGGCACGTGTCATTGCCGACAAATCGCTATCCATTGACAGTGAATTCCCCGTGCAGGCAAAAAAAGGAGAGGTGTTTTCGTGCGCGTCACTTCAACGCAAGACGAAGGGGCTGAAAGAGCGGTACGTGCTATCCGTGGTAGATGCCGAGACCGTCATTGCCAATGTTTGGTACCCCACCGGGGGCATGCGGTTTCAGGGCGGATTGCTCGTTGGTCGGCCTGTTACGACAATTTTGGGAGAACACGAAGCTGTCGTCGTTTCTGGTCTTGAGAAATCAGAGTTTCAGGACAAAAAAGGGTATCCTTTGAAGATGCCCGGCACCTGGCAACGGATGGACGACATTAAACTGGACGGCGTCACATACATGCACATCAAGCGCTGGCCGTACGAAGAACAGACGCGTAAGGAGTGGCCAAAATTCTTCGAGACCGCAGAGTTGGATCGTATTCAGCGTGAAGCCAAAGCGGCTGAATAATGCGGCGAGACCGCTGTCTCAGGTCCTCCTGAATGACTCAACAACAGCGCTCGCCACAATGCCACGTCGAAAGCCACATCAAAAAACACCGAAGTTCGCGCGGATGTTGTCGAATACGGCCGCAACAACCTGATCTTAAACCCTCATTGACCCGATTCGCTGCATGGAATGTCCTGAAGGGAATGTTTTGTCAGCAGGTGATGCGACCGAGTGCGACTGATTGCATCCTGTAGACCCTGGTTGCGCGGCCTAGGACACCCCGCAGCAATAAGTCACTCCGCAATCGATTGTCTTGTGCTACTGCCACGGGGCGGCGCCGTTCGGCGTGAACTTGAGGTCGACATTTGCGCCTTGGCAGTACTCCAGAAGACTTGCGCTCTCACGGAACCACTGCTTAACGACTGAATGCCGTCGCGAAGCAGTGCCACCACATTATTGCACGCAGTATGCAAACCAATGCCACACTCTGTCCCCGCAATTTTCCTCAGCGTTAACGGTCACTGCTAGCGGTCGCGATAACCTAAGACCACCAAGATGCAGGGGCCGCCTGAGATCACGTCGATTCCCAATTGCCGAGCCCGCGCGATCGCCGCGGGAGATTCTGCACCGGGCTGAAACCAGATGTGCTTAATCCCCAAGACTCCGGCCTGTTCGACGACCGATTCCGCGACTTCTGGTGGCGCGATCATCGACACGCCGTGGATGGGCTGCGGCAACGAAGCGAGATCGGGATAAGCCGGCAGTCCCGCGACTTTGTCGGCGTACGGATTGACCGCATACACCGGCCGGCCCTGCTGCATGTAAACTTGCAGCACGCGATGTCCGATCTTCGTGCGATCTCGCGAGGCCCCCACAACCGCGTGTGGTGCGCCGTTCAAGAACCCGG